>CAYNDD010000007.1:7309-34138 GCA_964395425.1 uncultured Frankiaceae bacterium | reverse complement strand
TGGTAGGTGTAGTTCGTGCCGGCCGTCGGCAGCTCGCGGGCGTTGTCAGGGATGACCATTGCGATGAGAACGCAGATGACGGTGCCGATGAGGAACGCGAGCACCGAAGCAGCTCCGGCGAGTGACGCAATGAACGCGTTGCCGACGACAACCGCGACCGCCGGCCCGACGAGCGCAGCGGACTGTGCGACTGCACCGGCCAGACCGACCGAATGTTTGGACAGGCTCCCCTCGACCCGGGAACCAACTGAGGACTCTGCTGCCACGACCCACCCCGCCTTTCGATCGATCGATCGATTAGGGGCGGATGCTAGACGCTGGGCTCGGCGAGCGTCAATACACATCGATACGCTGTTTTGACGCCATCCGTGGCGGAACCTACCCTGATCGATCGTTCGATGAAGGGGACGTAATGCCGGAAACAAGACAAGCGATGCGCGCCGCCGAGGATGCAGTACCGACGCAGCAGCGGCTGACCGACGCTGCCCTCACGTTGTTCGCGGCGAAAGGCTTCGCGGCGACCGGTATCCGGGAGATTGCCGAAGGCGCAGGCCTTTCCAGCGCTGCCCTCTATCACTACATGGGCACCAAGGAGGACCTCTTGGTGCACCTGATGAGCGAGGGCCTGCGGAGGTTCGTCGAGGCGGGTCGCCGCGCGCTGTCGGACGTGGTCGGCCCCGAGCGGCACATCGTGGCGCTGACGCGGGTGCACGTTGCGACCGAGGCCGTCATGAGGCGAATGTCCCTGGTGATCGATGGCGAGGTGCGGTCTCTGACCGACGGAGCCGGGGTGTTCGGCCTGCGTGACGACTACGAGGCTTTGTGGGCGCACACCATTTCGATGGGTGCCACCGCAGGCGTCTTCGACGTCGCAGAACCGAGACTCGCGCGGTTGGCGCTGGTCGAGATGTGCAACGGTGTGGCGCATTGGTTTTCACCGCACGGTCAGTTGTCGTTGTCAGAGGTGTGTGACCACTTTGCGGACATGGCGCTTGCCCTGCTTGGCGCACGTGACCGGGTAACCGGACAGCCGGTGACGTGCGCGACGTTGGAGATGCGTCCAGCGATGCATGAGATCGCCATCGTGCGAGCGTCATTCGGCAGTTTCGGTTCCCCTGACATCCCGATTGACAGCTCGACGGACAGCCGTGAGGCGAGGGACTGAGGACTGGATCACCTGATGGTCGTCCAAGGCACTTGAGGACCAGCCGTCCGCATGGGGTTCTCGATGACGCTCTCGGTCAAGTCCAACCGCGTGGGCGGGCCGAGGCCCACCAGCGCCAAACTTGCTGCGGGGCCGCTCTGGCCCGACGTTCGCGGAATCGGATTGGCAGTCGCACAGCCAGGACCCCACCGCCGGCGTCACGCGGCTGCGACGCTACCGAGATTGTGAATCAGCGACGCTTGGTTGGCTTGTTCGTGCGGCGCGGGGCGCGGGTCGCAGCCGGATGGGTCGACTCGCGGACAATGAGCTCGGGTTCGAAGACCACTTGGCGGTGCGTGTGCTCATCCGGGCTGGTGACCTCCTCGATCAGCAACTTCGCCGCGGCACTGCCGAGTTGCGCGCGCGGCTGACGTACGGACGTGAGCGGGACGGCCGCGGCGCCCGCGAACTCGATGTCGTCATAACCGACGATGGCAAGATCGTCCGGCACGCTCAGGCCCAGCCGCGTCATCTCCTGCAGCACACCGAGCGCGATCAGGTCATTGGCGCAGATCACGGCGGTTGGTCGACGTGCCTTAGGCAGGGCGGCGACCTTGGCGCCTGATGCGCGACCCTCTGAGACGTTGAGGGCCGGCGTCTCGATGACAAGAAGGTGGCTCGCCGCAAGGCCGGCCTCGGTTGTTGCCTGCCGTGCGCCCTTGAGCCGATCGGAAACCTGATTCAACGACTTCGGCCCACCGATGAATGCGATTCGCTTGTGGCCGATCCCGAGCAGGTGGGTAGCGGCCTGATGCCCGCCCACGACGTCGTCGACCGACACCGAGCAGCGTCGACCTGCGGCTCCTCGGTCGACAAGGACTGAGGGTGTGCCTTGCTCGCGGATCTCGTCAATCCGTCTCATGTTCGTCGATACCGGCGTAATCAGGATGCCGAACGACCGTTGCTCTTGGAGCAGGTTGAGGTAGTGCTCCTCTCGTGCGACACTCTCGCCGCTGTTGCAGAGCACGACGGACAGACCTGCCTCCGCCGCCGCCTCCTCGACGCCGGCCGCGAGGTCGGTGAAGAACGGGTTACCGATGTCCAGGACAACGAGGCCGATCGTGCGGCTTCTTCCGGCCCGTAACTGCCGAGCCGCCTCGTTGCGAACGAAACCGAGTTGGTCGATCGCGGTCAACACTCGTTCGCGGGTCGCGCGTGCAACGCGGTCGGGTCGATTGAGGACGTTGGAGACCGTGCCGACCGAAACGCCGGCGCGGCGGGCGACGTCGATCACACTTGCCGAATTCGCCATCTAGGCCCCCAACACGGGTGAATCGTATCAAGATAGCGGTCCAACTGGAGTGCGCTTGAGCCGCGCCCGCCCGCTGTAACAATCCGGAAACGGGCTCTTGACCCCCCTATGGGTGGGCGCTACTGTGCGCCGAGCGTCGATGAAAGGTTTCACACCGCAACCGCGTTGGCGATCAGATTGGGGAGCGACTACGTGGCTCATCCTGCGCCACCTCCCAGCGGTGCCGGCGGCGCGACCCTGACATCCGAGGAGTCTCGTACTCCGCTGCTGGCGCTGCGCGGTGTGTCGAAGTGCTATGGCGCGGTCGCAGCGATCGTCGACACCTCGATCGAGCTGTTTCCAGGCGAGGTCCATGCGCTGGTCGGTGAGAACGGCGCGGGCAAGTCGACCCTGGTGAAGATCATCGCCGGGGTTCACCAGCCCGACACCGGCGAGCTTCTCCTTGCCGGTCGCGATCTTGTGTTGCGGGATCCCGCGTCGGCAAAGGACGCAGGAATCGCCGTTATCTACCAGGAACCGACGCTGTTTCCCGACCTCTCCGTTGCGGAGAACATCTTCATGGGGCGCCAACCGGTGCGCGCCGGCCGGCGGATCGACGGCGCAACCATGCGCGACGACGCCGCCGGGCTGTTCGAGCGGCTCGGAGTCAATCTGGATCCGGGCCGAGTCTGCCGCGGTCTGTCGATTGCCGATCAGCAGATGGTGGAGATCGCCAAGGCGCTCTCGTTGAACGCGAAGGTCATCGTGATGGACGAGCCCACCGCGGCTCTGTCAGTTCACGAGGTGGAGCGCCTGTTCGACGTGACCGAGACCATGCGGGCCGACGGCGCGGCGATCTTGTTCATCTCCCATCGCCTCGAGGAGGTTTTTGCGCTCTGCCAACGCGTTACGGTGATGCGGGACGGTCGCCTGGTGACGTCACAACTGTTGGCTGGCCTCACCGCAGATGACCTGGTTCGGGCGATGGTCGGGCGAGACCTTGCCGCGCGCACTCGCACGGACCATGGCACGCCAGGCGAAGCGGTGCTACAGGTTTCCCGCCTCACTCGCGAGGGCGTCTTCATCGACGTGTCATTTGAGGTACGCGCGGGGGAGATCGTCGCGCTGGCCGGACTCGTTGGCTCGGGCCGCAGTGAGGTCGCGCGTGCGATCTTCGGCATCGACCGCTCCGATGCGGGCGCCGTCACCCTTCGCTCCCGCCGCCTCCGCCCGGGCGCGCCGACCGAGGCGATGGCGGCGGGCTTGGCGTTCGTGCCCGAAGACCGACGCCAGCAAGGGCTGGTGATGGACATGTCAGTCCAGGAGAACGTGGCGCTGGCGTCGCTGGCACGGATTCGTCGCGGTGGACTGATCTCCTCGCGCGCCGAGGGCCGGTTCGCGGCCGAGTGGGCGAAGCGACTGAGCATCAAGGCCGGCCGACTCACTGCTCCGGTTTCCCAGCTCTCCGGCGGCAACCAGCAGAAGGTGGTGCTGGCCAAGTGGCTCGGCCGCGAGCCGGTGATGTTGATCGTGGACGAACCGACTCGCGGCATCGACATCGCGACGAAGGGAGAGGTTCATTCCTTGCTGGCGCAGCTGGCCGGGCGGGGGGTGGCGATCTTGGTGATCTCCTCCGAGTTGCCCGAGGTGCTTGCGCTTGCCGACCGCGTGCTGGTCATGCGCGAGGGACGTCTGATTGCCGAGTACGACCGGGCAGAGGCGTCCGAGGAACGCATCATGTCGGCGGCGACCGGACAGCTGGAGGCGTCGGCCGGATGATCGCCACGCTGATGACGCAACACGCCGCGTCCAACGACGAATCGTTGCCCAGCCCTCGACGGCTGACCGAGACAGTCTTTCGGATGCGTGAGTCTGGCATCGTCGTGGTGCTGGTGGTGTTCGTGGTCGTGGCCACGTCGATTCAGCATCGGTTCCTGTCGGAGTCGAACCTCCAGTTCATCCTCGTCAACACCACCGTCTTCGCCCTTCTTGCGTTGGGCGAGACGATGGTGGTGATCAGCCGAAACGTGGATCTTTCGGTCGGATCAGTGTTGGGGCTGTCCGCCTATGTCTCGACAAACCTGTTCTCCCAGGTCCACGGCATGCCAATCCCGGTGGTGTTCCTGGTCGGGATCGGGATCGGGCTCGTCTGCGGGTCGGTCAACGGCGCGATCGTTGCAATCGGCCGCGTGCCATCCCTGGTCGTGACACTCGCCACGCTCTACGTGATCCGGGGCGTCGATATCCTGATCGTCGGCGGCAACGAGGTCGTCGCGCAGTCACTGCCCAACAGGTTCCTCGCGATCCCACGAAAGACGGTCGGGGGAGTTCCGTACATCGCGATTGCGGTCGCGATCGTCATCGCCGCCGGCGCCTACTACCTCCGCGCCTATCGTTCCGGCCGCGAGCTCTATGCGATCGGGTCGAATCCGGATGGCGCGCGGCTCGCCGGCATTCAGGTCGGTCGTCGGATCTTCACTGCGTTCGCCGTGAGCGGCGCGATCGCCGGCCTCGCCGGTGTCTTGTGGGCGGCGCAGTACGAGACGATCGACTCCTCGGCCGGGACTGGCTACGAGCTTCAGGTCGTGGCTGCCGTGGTCGTCGGCGGGGTCGCGATCTTCGGCGGCAGCGGCAGTGCGGTGGGAGCGGCGCTTGGTGCCCTGCTGCTCAACACAATCAACACCGCCCTGAACGTCCTGGGGGTCTCGCCGAACTGGGACAGCACCATTTCGGGCTCGTTGCTACTGATTGCGATCATTCTCGATCGCCTGATCGCGGTCCGAGTCGCCAATGCCCTCCGGATCCGAAGCGCGCATCGTGTCAGCTGAGGGGAGCGCACCTGTGGTGCCAGCCGAGGCCCGCCATCGCCGGCTGGTCGCCGGCATGCTGCGTTGGGAGAGCGGCCTCGCGTTGGCGCTGGTTGCCGTCATCGTCTTCGGCGCATCGTCATCGGGACAGTTTTTCACCAGCTACAACATGTTCAACCTCGGCTTGACCACCGGTGAGATCGCGATCATCACGTTGCCGATGACGCTGATCGTGATAAGCGGCGAGATCGATCTTTCCGTGGCATCGACCCTTGGCATGTCGAGCGCGGTGCTCGGATACCTCTGGCTGCACGGCTGGCCGATGTCGGCGATCTTCGCGGTGGTTCTGGTCGTGGGAGCTGCCGCGGGCGCACTCAACGGCTTCCTGGTGACGCGGATCGGTCTCCCCTCGCTTGCGGTCACGATCGGCACACTCGCGGTCTACCGCGGGATCGCCGACATCGTGCTGGGGCCGACCAGCGTGTCGACGTTCCCGACGAAATACACCAACATCGGCGTGAAAGCGCTGCCACACACCGACCTCTCGTTCTCGGTCTGCCTGTTCATCGTCCTGGCGATCGTCTTCGGCGTCGTCCTGCACGCGACCCCGGTCGGTCGCTCGATCTTCGCGATGGGCGCCAACCAGGAGGCCGCGATGTTCTCGGGCATCCGCGTGAAGCGGGTCAAGATGGGGCTATTCGTGCTCTCGGGCGTGATCTGCGCAATGTCCGGTGCCCTGTGGACGTTCCGCTTGTCGACCGCCGTGGAGAACAACGGCGTCGGGCTCGAGCTCGACGTGGTCGCCATCGTGCTGCTTGCCGGCGTCTCGATTTTCGGGGGCAAGGGCACGATCCTCGGCGTCGTTCTTGCGGTACTCGTCTTCGCCGGTCTTCAGAACGCCTTGCTGCTGACCAACTTCAACCAGGAGGCAACCGGCATCGTCACGGGCAGCCTGTTGCTCGTCAGTGTGCTGGTGCCCAACTCACGATCGTTCGCGACGCGGCTACGCGCGCGGTTCACCCCTCGCCGTCCCGGCGCCACCTTCGAACCAGCAGGGAGCGAGCTATGACAAGGGCGCCGTAGTCACCCACCTCCAGTCAGGCCACGAGATCCTCCCCACTGCGCGCCAACCACCTCCGTTCTCAGCTCGCACAAGGGCACACTGGGTGCCAGATTGAAAGGATTCAGCAGATGAACAGTACGAGACTCAGAGCACTGCGATATGCCGCCGTCGCGCTTGCCGCGGTCACGGTGTCTGCGGCGTGCTCCGGAAGTTCATCCTCCGGAACCACGGCGTCTCCGCCAGCATCCAGTCCGGCCGCGTCGAGTCCGGCAGCGACCGCGTCGAGCCCAGCGGCGACCGCGTCGCTCAAGACCGGGCTGAAGGTCTTCGTGATCCCCAAGAACCTCGGCAACCCGTACTTCACGACGGCGGACAGCGTGAAGACCGGCGGCGCCCTGGCCGCGCTCAAGGCGCTTGGCGAGGATGGCACGGAGACGAGCGGCACGGCCGCGACGTCGACCTCGCAGCTCCCTGCGATCCAGGCGGCGATCTCCAAGGGCGCCAACGTCTTGATCGTGTCGGCGACCGACCCGACCGCCTTGTGCCCGACGTTGAAGCAGGCCATGGCCAAGGGCATCACCGTGGTCACCTACGACTCGGACGCCCCGACCTGTCGCAGCATGTTCATCAACCAGGCCACCACCGCGGGCATCGGAGAGAGCGAAGTCGATCTGCTTGCCAAGCAGATGCATGACACTGGCCAGGTGGCGATCGTCTCGGCCGCAGCGTCGGCGACGAACCAGAACGCCTGGATCGGCTATATGAAGAAGGAGCTCAAGAAATACCCGAAGATGACCTTGGTTTCCACGGTCTACGGCAATGACGACCCGACGACGGCCACCCAGGTCACCCAGGGGCTGCTCGAGAAATACCCCAGCCTCGGCGGCATCATCTCGCCGACGACCGTGGGCATCGTTGCGGCGGCTGGTGTCTTGGACACTCCGAAATACCGCGGCAAGATCGCCCTCACCGGGCTCGGAACGCCGGACTCGATGAAGAAGTACGTCGCTGACGGCACGGTCCAGGCCTTCGAGTTGTGGAACCCGGCCAGCCTCGGGTTCCTTGCTGCATACGCTGCAGTGAACCTGGCCTCTAGCACGATCACCAACGCATCTGGCCAGACGTTCACCGCCGGCAAGCTCGGTTCCTTCACCGTAGGAGCTGACCACACGGTGCTGCTCGGAAAGCCGTTCGTGTTCAACAAGGGCAACATCTCTCAGTTCAACTTCTAGATCGGTGGCGGGTGCCGACACGCAGGGGCGGTGTCGGCACCCGCGCCCACCAACCTCAAAGGGTGCGGCATGGAGCGGGTGTGCTTTCTCGGCCAAGTGCGACCAGACCGGCTCGCGGAATATCGCGAGCGGCATCGGGAGGTCTGGCCGGAGATGCAAGCCGCGCTTCGCGAGGCAGGGTGGGGCAACTACTCGCTCTTTCTCGCCGATGACGGCCTGCTTGTCGGCTACTTGGAGACTCCGGACTACACCGCCGCATTGGAGTCCATGTCACGGACCAGCGTCAACCAGCGATGGCAGGCCGAGATGCACTCGTTGTTCGCGGACCTCGGCGAGCAGTCGCCTGACCAGGGGTTTCGACGGATCACCGAGATCTTCCACTTGGACTGAGCAGTGATGGCAGCCCGACCTCGCACTTCCAGCATGGAGATGAACTGATGCACAATCTGAGCGCCGTGAAGGACACACTGCGCGCACAACGGATCGAGATGCCGTCGTGGGCGTTTGGTAACTCGGGGACCCGGTTCAAGGTCTTCCCGCAAGCCGGCGTGCCGCGCAGCCCCTACGAGAAGATCGCCGACGCCGCGCAGGTGCATCTGTTCACCGGTGTGGCGCCGAGCGTCGCTCTGCATATTCCGTGGGACAAGACCGACTACGTCGAGCTGCGCAAGGTAGCCGGTGATGTCGGGATCGAGCTCGGCACCATCAACGCCAACGTGTTCCAGGATGAGGACTTCATGCTCGGCAGCGTGACCAACCCGGACGCCGCGATTCGACGCAAGGCACTCGATCACCTCTTCGAGTGCGTCGACGTGATGGACCAGACCGGGTCGCGTGACCTCAAGCTCTGGTTCTCCGACGGGACGAACTACCCGGGTCAGGACAACATCCGGGTCCGCCAGGATCGGCTGGCGGAGGCGCTGGCGGCGGTCTACGAGCGGCTGGCTGACACCCAGCGCCTAATCCTCGAATACAAGATGTTCGAGCCAGGCTTCTACACGATGGACGTTCCGGACTGGGGCACCGCTTTCGCGCACTGCTTGCAGCTCGGCCCACGGGCGAAGGTCTGCATCGACACCGGCCATCATGCGCCCGGCACCAACATCGAGTTCATCGTGGCTGTCCTTCTGCGCGCAGGCAAGCTCGGCGCGTTCGACTTCAACTCCCGGTTCTACGCCGATGATGACCTGATGGTCGGTTCGGCCGACCCCTTCCAGTTGTTCCGCATCCTGTTCGAGGTGGTCCTGGCGGACGGGCTGGCCCCGGCGGCGGAGATCTCGTTCATGCTCGACCAATGTCACAACATCGAGCCGAAGATCCCCGCCCAGATCCGTTCAGTGATGAACGTCCAGGAGGCGACGGCCAAAGCACTGTTGGTCGACACCGAAGCACTCGCGGCGGCGCAGGCTGCGCGCGACGTGCTCGGCGCCAACGCGGTGCTGATGGACGCTTACAACACCGATGTTCGCCCATTGCTCGCCGAGCTGCGCGGCGAGCAGGGACTTGACGTCGATCCGATGGCGGCCTACCTGCGGTCAGGTTATGGCAGTGTGATCGTGGCCGATCGCGTCGGCGGACAGCAAGCAGGATGGGGCGCATGAGGGATCCCGTTGTTGCCGAGTTGATCGATCGCTCACATCGGCTTGGCAGCGATCCCCGCAACACGAACTACGCGGGAGGCAACACGTCGGCCAAGGGAATCGCGGTCGACCCGGTCAGCGGTCGGGACGTCGAGTTGCTGTGGGTCAAAGGCTCGGGCGGCGATCTCGGCACCCTGCGGCCCGAGGGGCTGTCGGTGCTTCGCCTCGATCGGCTGCGCGCGCTCGTCGACGTCTACCCGGGGGTCGAGCGTGAGGATGAGATGGTCGACGCCTTCGAC
Organism: uncultured Frankiaceae bacterium; assembly: GCA_964395425.1. Lineage (GTDB taxonomy): Bacteria > Actinomycetota > Actinomycetes > JAFAQI01 > JAFAQI01 > DATAUK01. The sequence continues at coordinate 24,722 of CAYNDD010000007.1, read as the reverse complement.
TTCTGCCTGCATGGCAAGGGTGGGGCGGTGCCGTCGATCGACACGGCGATGCATGGGTTGGTGCAGGCCACGCACGTCGACCACCTGCACCCCGACTCGGGCATCGCGATCGCGACGGCCGCCGACGGTGAACGACTCACTGTCGAGTGTTTCGGTGACCGCGTGGTGTGGGTGCCGTGGCGGCGACCCGGATTTCAGCTCGGGCTCGACATCGCCGCGGTCGCAGCTGCGAACCCACAGGCGATCGGGTGCATTCTCGGCGGCCACGGCATCACCGCCTGGGGAAGCTCCACCGAGGAATGCGAGGCGCGATCGCTGGAGATCATTGCCCTCGCCGAACACTTCATCGCGACGACCGGACGCCCGGATCCGTTCGGTGCGCTGGTGGAAGGGTACGGCGCTGTGCCCGGGACCGCGCGGCGCGCCCGCGCGGCCGAACTCGCTCCGGTCATCCGCGGGCTGGCCTCGACCGACCGTCCTCAGGTTGGTGCGTTCGACGACTCGGATGCCGTGCTCGAGTTTCTGGCCCGGTCCGAGCACCCTCGCCTCGCCGAACTCGGAACCTCGTGTCCCGATCACTTCTTGCGGACGAAGGTCCGGCCGCTGACCGTCGACCTCCCGCCCGACGCACCGGTCCAGGACGTCATCAGTCGATTGACCGAGCTCCACGCGTCATATCGCGCTGACTACCGGGCGTACTACGAGCGTCATGCGGTGGCCGATTCGCCGGCCATGCGCGGCGCGGACCCGGCGATCGTGCTGGTTCCCGGCATCGGCATGTTCAGCTACGGTAGAGACCGCCAGACCGCGCGGGTCGCGGGTGAGTTCTATCGCAACGCGATCAACGTCATGCGCGGCGCCGAAGCGATCTCGACCTACGCTCCGATCGATGAGGCGGAGAAGTTCCGGATCGAATACTGGTCGCTCGAAGAGGCCAAGCTGCAGCGAATGCCGGCACCGAAGCCGCTCGCGACCCGGGTAGCGCTGGTCACCGGCGCCGGCTCCGGGATCGGCCGCGCGATCGCCCATCGGCTCGCCGCCGAGGGTGCGTGCGTCGTCGTTGCGGACCGTGATGCGTCGAGTGCCGTGACCGTCGCCGAAGAGCTCGGTGGCGGTGACGTCGCGATCGCCGTCACCGCGGACGTGACCGAGGAGGATCAGGTCACTGCCGCGTTTGCGGCAGCGGCGTTGGCCTTTGGTGGCATCGATCTCGTTGTGAACAACGCCGGGTTGTCGATCTCTAAGCCGTTGCTCGACACGACCGTCGCGGATTGGGACCTCCAGCACGACGTGATGGCGCGCGGCTCATTCCTGGTGTCGCGTGAGGCAGCGCGGCTCATGCGCGCGCAGCGGATGGGCGGCGACATCGTCTACATCGCCAGCAAGAACAGCCTGTTCGCCGGGCCGAACAACGTGGCGTACGGCGCGGCGAAGGCAGACCAGGCGCATCAGGTCCGCCTCCTTGCCGCCGAGCTCGGGGCTGACAACATCCGGGTGAACGGCATCAACCCCGATGGCGTGGTCCGGGGTTCTGGCATATTCGCGGGTGGCTGGGGCGCACAGCGTGCGGCGGTCTACGGGGTCGCGGAAGCCGACCTCGGTGACTACTACGCGCAGCGGACGTTGCTCAAGCGCGAGGTCCTGCCCTCGCATGTCGCCGACGCTGTGTTCGCCCTCGTCGGCGGCGATCTGTCTCAGACGACCGGCCTGCACATCCCGGTCGACTCGGGCGTCGCGGCCGCCTTCTTGCGATGAGAGCGGCCGATGGGTGAGCCCTCGGTCGTGATCGCTGCGGTCGACCTCGGCGCATCCAGCGGCCGGGTTGTGGTCGGCCGAGGAGATCGCAACGGCTTCACGTTGCATGAGGTGCACCGGTTCGTCAACCGGCCGGTCCGGACTGATGGCACCCTTCGATGGGACGCCGCGTCCTTGCACCTGGGCGTCATTCAGGGCCTTCGCGCTGCTGTGTCTGAGTTCGGCCGGCTCGACGCGGTGTCCGTCGATGGCTGGGGTGTTGATTACGGGCTGATCGACGAGACCGGGGAGCTGATCGTCAACCCGGCGCATTACCGCGACCCGCGAACCGCGCGGCCGTTCGCCCAAGTCGCGGGCGGTGACCGCAACGTAACCGAAGCACAGTTGTACGCCGCGACCGGCATCGCCTCCCATCCGTTCAACACGGTGTTTCAGCTGATGGCTGAGCGCGACGGTGGTGCCCTTGCGGACGCGCGGCACGTCCTGCTGATGCCCGACCTGGTGACCTACTGGCTCAGTGGCGCGATGGGCACTGAGGTCACCAACGCCTCAACCACATCGCTGCTCGATCCACGCACGATGAGCTGGGCGAGCGAGCCCGTTGACGCGCTGGGGATCCCGATCGGCCTGTTCCCGTCGTTGAGGTCGGCTGGCGACATCGCCGGGTCGATGAGTGCTTCGGTCGTTGCCGAGCTGGGTCTCGCCAGCGAGCCTCTGGTCGTGATCGGTCCGTCCCATGACACTGCCGCGGCAGTTGCCGGAGTGCCCGCAGAGGGCGAAGAGTTCGCGTACGTCTGCACGGGCACCTGGACACTTGTCGGGCTCGAGCTGGCTGGGCCGGTGATCAACGAGGCGGGCCGGGGTGCCGGATTCAGCAACGAGGTCGGCGTCGACGGCACGATCAGATTTTTGCGCAATGTCACTGGCTTCTGGCTGGTGCAGGAGTGCGTGCGCGAGTGGCAACTGGCCGGCAAGTCGGTCGATCTGGATCGACTCACGGCGGCGGCTGCTGACCTGCCGCTGGGAGCCGCGCTCATCGACGTGCAGGATCCTGCGTTCACCGCCCCCGACGGGATGCCGCAGCGCATCCGTGACGCCTGCCTGCGCACCAGCGGCGCCGACCTGAGCACCGAAGCGGAGACACTGCGTTGCATCCTGGACAGCATGGCGGTCGCGATCCGAGCCGCGATCCGCGACGCGATGCGGATCGCGGGGCGATCTGTCCGCACTGTCCACGTCGTCGGTGGTGGGGTCGCGAACACGCTGTTCTGCCAGCTCGTCGCGGACGCCTGCAGGCGGCCCGTCGTGGCCGGACCAACCGAGGCGGCGTCGTGGGGCAACGTCCTCGTGCAGGCGCGCGCGATCGGGGCCGTGACCGGAACGCTCCCCGACCTCCGAGCGATCGTCCGGCTAGGCAGCGACCTGGTGACGTACTGGCCGCGCGGCGACGACTCGCAGTGGCAACGGGCCGACGATGTCGTGCTCGCGTCCAGATCGGCTGGTGCCGGATGAAGGTCGCGCTGTTCGTGACCTGCGTTGTCGACGGCGTGGTTCCGGGCGTCGCGAAGGCAACGGCTCGTCTGCTCGAGCGGCTCGGGGTCTCCGTGGAGATGCCGTGGTCGCAGACCTGTTGTGGCCAGATGCACGTCAACAGCGGCTATCCCCGGGACGCAATCTCGTTGGTGCGCAACCACGTCTCGACCTTCGAAAGGTACGACGCGATCGTCACGCCGAGTGGGTCATGCGCCGCTGCGGTCCGCCACCAGCACGTCGACGTCGCGTGCCTAGCCGGAGACGAGGCCCTCGCGTCAGCGGCCGGCGGGGTAGCTGAGCGTACCTATGAGCTGTCGCAGTTCTTGGTCGACGTGCTCGGCGTGACCGACGTGGGCGCCTACTTTCCGCATCGCGTCACCTATCACCCGACGTGTCACTCGCTACGGCTGCTTCGAGTGGGTGATCGACCGGTCCGGCTGTTGCGCGACGTCGCGGGGATCGATCTTGTCGAGCTTCCGGATGCGGACCAGTGCTGTGGATTCGGCGGCATGTTCGCGCTGAAGAACTCAGCGGTGTCCGGCGCGATGCTGGCTGACAAGGTTGCCGCGATCCGGACGACAAGTGCCTCGGTCTGCGCAGCGGGGGACGCGTCGTGCCTGCTGCACATCGGTGGTGGACTGTCCAGGCTGAACACCGGAGTCGGCACGCGTCACCTGGCCGAGATCCTCGCCGCCACCCGGGGCGACCCGTGACCTTCCTCGGGATGCCGGTTGCGCCACGCGGCGTCGGTCAGTTGCGGCAGGAGCAGCCGTTTCCGGTTGCCGCGAAGAGAGCGCTCGCCAATGACAAGTTGCGACGCAACCTTGGCCACGCCACGTCAACGATCCGGGCGAAGCGGGCAGCCGCGGTCGCCGAGGTTGTCGACTGGGCCGAGTTGCGGGCATCGGGTGCGGCCATCAAGGACGACGTCCTCGCCAACCTCGGGCGCTATCTGGTTCAGCTCGAAGAGCAGGTGACCGAGCGCGGCGGGGTCGTGCACTGGGCGTCGGACGCCAACGAGGCAAACCGCATCGTGATCGGCCTCGTTGCGGCGATCGGTGCGGAGGAGGTCGTGAAGGTCAAGTCGATGGCCACGCAGGAGATCGGCCTGAACGAGGCGTTGCAGGACGCCGGCATCTCGCCGGTCGAGACGGACCTTGCCGAGCTGATCGTCCAGCTAGGCAAGGACAAGCCGAGCCACATCCTCGTGCCGGCGATCCACCGCAACCGGAGCGAGATCCGCGAGATCTTTCTCCGCGAGATGCCCGACGTGCCGGCCGATCTATCTGACGACCCACACGCCCTGGCTGAGGCCGCCAGGCGCCATCTGCGCCGCAAGTTCCTCACGGCGCGAGTCGCGATCTCGGGGGCAAACTTCGCGATCGCTGAGACCGGAACCCTCGCTGTTGTCGAATCCGAGGGCAATGGACGGATGTGTCTTACGTTGCCGCGGACCCTGATCACGGTCATGGGGATCGAGAAGCTGTTGCCGACCTGGCGTGACCTCGAGGTCTTCATGCAACTGCTCCCGCGGTCCTCGACGGCGGAACGGATGAACCCGTATACCTCGATGTGGACCGGTGAGACCGAGGGGCAGGAGTTCCATCTCGTGCTGCTCGACAATGGACGCACGGCGACGTTGGCCGATCCGCATGGCCGCGCGGCGCTTCGCTGCATCCGATGTTCGGCCTGTCTCAACGTCTGTCCCGTGTATCAGCGGACCGGCGGGCACGCCTACGGGTCGGTCTATCCGGGTCCGATCGGCGCGGTGCTCTCGCCGCAGCTGACCGGGGTCGAGGACAACGCAAGCCTGCCGTTCGCGTCATCGCTGTGCGGAGCCTGCTACGACGTCTGCCCGGTCGCGATCGACATTCCCTCGATGCTCGTTCATCTGCGTGCCCGCGTGCTCGACGCCGAAAGGGAGCAGCGGCGGACTCCGACGCCGGAGGCGGTCGCCATGCACACCCTCGGCTGGATGATGGCCAAGCCTGGTCGCTGGGCGCGGGCCCTCCGAGCAGGCAGACTCGGAAGGATCCTCGGCCGGCGGGACAACCGGATCCATCGCCTGCCCGGCCCGCTGTCCGCGTGGACCGAGTCTCGGGACGCGCCGCGACCGCCTCGGCAGACCTTCCGCGACTGGTGGCGGACGGAGCATCGAAGGTGAGCGCCCGATCGGACATCCTCGCTCGGATCGCCAGGGCGACTGCTGACCTGACCACAGCACCGTCGATACCTCGCGATTATCGCGATGCGGATGGCGACACCGGCGCCGTGAACGCCAGCCTTGTCGACCAGTTCGACGAACGGGTCAGTGACTACAAGGCGACCGTGCACCGTTGCGCCCCCGATCGCGTGGCTGCGACCGTCAGCGCCGTCCTCGCTGCCCACAACGCGCGCCGGGTGGTCGTGCCCGCAGGATTCCCCGCCGAGTGGTCGTCCCAGATTGCAGAGCCACTCCGCGACGAACCGCCGCTTGAGATCGGCGTCCTCGACACGGTCGACGGCGTCATAACAACGTGCGCGCTCGGGATCGCGGTGACCGGCACGATTGTGCTCGACGCCGGCGACGGCCAGGGCCGAAGAGCGCTCAGTCTCGTCCCCGACTACCACCTCGCCATCATTCGGTCCGACCAGATTGTCTCCGGCGTTCCGGACGCCATCGCCCACCTCGATCCGACCCGGCCACTCACCTGGATCAGCGGGCCGAGCGCGACCAGCGACATCGAGCTGAACCGGGTGGAAGGAGTGCACGGCCCCCGCACCCTCGACGTGATCGTGGTCGAGGCCAAGCCCGTGTGAACTGGTGCATAGATAGGGTGCGATTTGTTCGACAGGACACTGGGCATCCGCTTCGCGAGCGAATGCCCAGGTCAGATGGAGTGCGCCGCCAGGGACTCGAACCCCGAACCCGCGGATTAAGAGTCCGCTGCTCTGCCAGTTGAGCTAGCGGCGCGTGCCGACAAGATTAGCAGCGGTCTGCCGGCGGGTGGGACGGCCATTGACCACGGCGGGTTGGCCGACCAGGATTGCCCGGTGGCGGGGAAGCGAGCAGAGGCGTCGGAGACCATCGCAGCCGGGCCGGAGCGGGTCTACGACCTCGTCTCGGACCTGGCCCAGATGGGCAAGTGGAGCCCCGAGGCCGTCGGCGGCCGCTGGGTCGGCGGCGCGACCGGACCGGCGATCGGGGCGCGCTTCCGCGGAAACAACCGCTCAGGCTGGCGACGGTGGTCGACGGTGGCCACTGTCATCGCGGCGGACCGCGGCAAGCGATTCGCCTTCCGGGTCACACTGGGCCCGTTTCCCATCTCTGAGTGGTCCTATGACTTCGAAGCGACCGCTGAGGGCACCACTCGGGTGATCGAGCGCTGGCTCGACCTGCGCTCGCCGTTCATCGAAGTTCCCTCGCGGCCGGTGATGGGCGTCTATGACCGGCCCGAGCACAACAAGGCCAACATGGTGCGCACCCTCGCGGTGTTGAAAGCGTCGATCGAGAACGACGAGTACACCTAGCCCCACCGATAGGCCATGCGTGTGGCTAGACCGCGTCGTAGTCGATCGTCACAGCGGGTGTCGTGGGCCGCGACTGGCAGGTGAGCACGAATCCGGCATCGAGTTCCCACGGCTCGAGTGCGTAGTTCACCGCCATCTCGACGCTGCCGTCGACGATCCGCGCGCGGCAGGTGGCGCAGACCCCGCCGGTGCATGAGAACGGCACCTCGAGCCCCGCGGCACTTGCCGCGTCGAGCACTGTCTCGTCCCGGTGCCCGTCGATGGTCCGGCGGATCCCGCCGAGTACGACGTCGAGCTTCACCGTCTCCTCGTTGTCGTGGTGGACCGGCTTCGGGGTCCGCTGCACGTGCGAGCCATACAGCTCGAGGTGCACGTGATCGGCGGGCACGCCGAGCTCGATCAGCGCGTCCCGGACGTCCAGCGTCATCGGCTCCGGCCCGCAGGCGAAAGCCTCGTCGTACGAGGGAATGTCGATGAGCTCCTTGCCCAGTGCGCGCAGCTTGTCGGCGTTGATCCGGCCGTTGAGCAGCGGCGTCGCCTGATCCTCGCGGCTGAAGATGTGGATGACCTGCAAGCGGCCGAGGTAGCGGTCCTTGAGGTCATGCAAAGCGTCCCGGAAGATCACCGAGCCGGCCCCGCGGTTACCGTAGACCAGCGTGCACCGGCTGCCCGGCTCGTGTTCGAGCAGCGAACGCAACAGAGACATGACCGGCGCTATGCCGCTGCCCGAGGCGAGAAAGAGATACGACTTGCGATGCGCCGGGTCGATCGGCACCGTGAATCGTCCCAGCGGCGCCAATGTGTCGAGCTTGTCGCCGACCTTCATCGTGGTGTGCGCGCGCTCGCCGAAGATGCCGCCGGCTAGCCGTTTCACGACGATCCGAAGCTCGCCGTCGTCGAGCGCGCTGCAGATCGAGTACGACCGGTTCACCGGCTTCCCGTCACGACCGGCGACCCGGAAGGTGAGAAACTGACCGGGCGCGAAGCGAAACGTCTCGGTCAGGGCGGCGGGCACGTCGAGTGCCAGCGAGACGGTGTCGTCGGTCTCACGGCGGATGTCGGCGACCCCGAGCGGGTGAAAGACGCGCGCCATCAATGCGCCTTGAAGTAGTCGAACGGCTCCCGACAACGCACACAGCGCCATAGCGCCTTGCACGGCGTCGACCCGAAGCCGGCGATCTCCTCGACCTCAGGCGACCCGCACTGCGGGCACGCGGCGGGTGCACCCGGATCGAGGATCGGCAGCGACGGCCGGCCGTCCGGCTGCGCACCACCGCTCGGCGGCACGATGCCGAAGCCCAGCAGCTTGTCGCGCCCGGCCGCGCTCAGCCAGTCGGTGGTCCAGGCCGGCGACAGCTGCACCTTGACCTCGACCTCGTCGTACGCCGATGCCAGCGCGGTCCGCACGTCGTGCTCGATCACCTCGGTTGCCGGGCATCCCGAATAGGTCGGCGTCAGTGTCACGGTCACCCGCTGAGAATCGGCCGACTCCTCGACCGCGCGGACGATGCCGAGGTCCAGCACGGACAGCACCGGGATCTCCGGGTCGGCGACGTCGGCGAGGATCGCCCAGGCGCGTTCTGCGGTCACCACTTCGCGCCCGGGAACTCGCGCGTGAGTGACTGCGACTCCGACAACAGCTCGGCGAGGTACGCCGTGTGCTGCCCTCGCGATCCCCACTCGACCTCGGTCTTCGGCAGCGACGGCACCGGCAGGGTCGACTCCACCAACACGGTGGCGACGTCGGCGGCCCAGCCCTCGACCGCGATCTCGGCAACATACGGCCAGAGCTGATCGAGTGCGGCGAGCATTCGGCGATGCGACTCGTCGGTGCCGTCGCCGAGCCGGATCACCCACGCGCTCGAGTGCCGGCGGTGGTAGGCGTTCTCCTTCACGGCCTTCTCAGCCACCCCGCGTACGACGTCGTCGGCATCGGCCAGCCAGACGTGCCAGACCCGCTCCAGCCAGGCGTCGACGAACAGCGCCCGCAGCACGGTGTGGCCGAAGTCGCCGTTCGGCAGCTCGCAGATCGTCGGGTTACGAAACTCGGTCGCATCGCGGAAGTAGGCGAGCTGGTCCTCGTCGCCGAGGTGTGACAGCAGGCCTCGGGCTTGCCCGAGCAGGTCCAGCGCGATGTTGCCGAGCGCCACGTCCTCTTCCATCGTCGGCGCGGAGCTGACCCACTCCGACAGCCGGTGTGAGGCGATCAGGCAGCCGTCCGCGACGACCTCGATGCTCGGGAACGGCGCCGTGGCCGCAGGCGATGCGGCGTCAGAGGTTGGCGACACCGTCGGGCACCTCGTAGAACGTCGGGTGCCGGTAGATCTTGTCCATCGCCGGCTCGAAGAGCTCGTCCTTGTCCGACGGGTCGCTCGCCACGATCGCGGCCGACGGCACCACCCAGATGCTTGCTGCCTCACCACGCCGGGTGAAGACGTCGCGCGCGTTCTCCAGGGCCATCTCGGCGTCGACCGCGTGCAGGCTGCCGACGTGTTGATGGTGCATCCCGTTGCGGGGGCGGAGAAACACCTCCCAGAGCTGCATGCTCAGGCCGCCACTCGGGCCGCGCGCTTCGCGGCGTGCGCCTCGGCCGCATCGAGCACCCAGGCACCGTCGTCGAAGGCCCGTCGGCGGTGCGCCATCCGCTGTGCGTTGCACGGGCCGTTGCCCTTGACGACGTTCATGAACTCGTCCCAGTCGATCTCGCCGAAGCGCCAGTGCCCGGTGGCTTCGTCGTACCCGAGGTCGTCGTCCGGGATCCGCAGGCCGAGGAACTGCGCTTGCGGGACGGTCACATCGACGAAGCGCTGCCGCAGGTCGTCGTTGCTGAACCGCTTGATCCGCCAGCGCATCGACTGTGCGGAGTTGGGGGAGGCGTCGTCGTTCGGGCCGAACATCATCAACGACGGCCACCACCAGCGATCGAGCGCGTCCTGTGCCATCGCCTTCTGCTCGGCCGTGCCGTTGCACAGCGTGACGAGGATGTCGAAGCCCTGCCGCTGATGGAATGACTCCTCACGGCAGATCCGCTTCATCGCGCGCGCGTACGGGCCGAACGAGCACCGGCACAGCGGCACCTGGTTCATGATCGCGGCGCCGTCGACCAGCCAGCCGATCGCCCCCATGTCGGCCCAGCTCGGCGTCGGGTAGTTGAAGATCGAGGAGTATTTCGCCGTGCCGGCGAGGAGCTGGTCGACCATTTGCTCGCGGCTGGTGCCGAGGGTCTCGGCGGCGGCATAGAGATAGAGGCCGTGGCCGGCTTCGTCCTGGACCTTGGCGAGCAGGATCGCCTTGCGCCGCAGGGAGGGCGCGCGGGTGATCCAGCTGCCCTCGGGCTGCATCCCGATGATCTCTGAGTGCGCGTGCTGGGAGATCTGGCGGACCAAGGTCTTGCGATAGGACTCGGGCATCCAGTCGGTCGGCTCGACCTTGTCCTCGGCCGCTACCCGGGCGTCGAAGCGCGCCTCGGCATCCACTCCCCGAATGTAACGCTCAAGCGCACAATCTGCAAGGAATTGTCACACCGACCCGTCGCCGGTGGCATCCGCGACGGCGACGTCGACCAGCGGGATCACCCGCGGCGGGATCTCGGTCGCCAGCACGATCACGGTCGAGGTGCGCGAGACGGTCGGCGACGCGACGACGAGATCGATCACCCGCTGCAGGTCGGCGTTCGACCGCGCGACCAGCCGGACCATCATGTCCGCGCCGCCGGTGATCGTGTGCGCTTCGAGCACTTCGGGGATGGTCCGCAGGTGCGACGCGACCGGCTCGTGCGCGCTGCCGGCCGCCGCGCCCTGGGCGATCTCGAGGGTCGCAAAGGCCGACACCGGGAAGCCGAGCGCCACCGGATCAACCGACGGCGACCAGCCGGTGATCACCCCGGCCCGCTCCATCCGGTCGAGCCGGGCCTGCACGGTGCCGCGGGCCACCCCGAGCCGGCGCGACGCCTCGAGGACGCCGATTCGGGGTTCGCCGGCAAACAGCTGCACGATCTGGCCATCGAGGGCATCAAGACTGTACATATTGCACAGTATGTCGCACGCGTGTTGTACGACGCGCACAACCCGGGCAGTCTCAGTCCATGACCCATGCCGCCAGCCGTGAGCCCGACGACTTCCCGGTCGAGGGAATCGACTACGTCCATTTCGCCGTCGGCAACGCCAAACAGGCCGCGTACTTCTACACGTCGGCCTTCGGCATGGCCGTTACGGCGTACCGGGGTCCGGAGACCGGACACCGCGACTACGCGGAGTACGTCCTCGAGTCCGGCACCGCGCGGTTCCTGCTGACCGGTGAGGTCCGGGCCGGCACCGAGATCGGCCGGCACCTCGCCAAGCACGGTGACGGCGTGATCGACGTGGCGATCCGGGTGCCGGACGCGGCCCGCGCCTATGAGCTCGCCGTCGCGCGGGGCGCCAAGGGCCTGCAGGAGCCGACGATCAGCGAGGACGAGGGCGGCAAGGTCGTCACGTCCGCGATCGCGACGTTCGGTGAGACCCGGCACACCTTTGTCCAGCGCGGCGACTACAGCGGGGTCTTCCTGCCGGGCTTCGTCCGCCGTGACCCAATCGCCGGCACCGGTACCCCCTGCATCGAGGCGATCGACCACGTCGTGGGCAATGTCGAGCTCGGTCACATGGACGAGTGGGTCACCTTCTACAACCGGATCCTCGGCTTCACCAATATGAAGGAGTTCGTCGGCGACGACATCGCGACTGAGTACTCCGCGCTGATGAGCAAGGTCGTGGCCGACGGCAGCCGCAACGTGAAGTTCCCGCTCAACGAGCCGGCCCTCGGCAAGAAGAAGAGCCAGATCGACGAATACCTCGAGTTCTACGGCGGCCCGGGCGTGCAGCACATCGCCCTCACCACCCACGACATCGTCCGGACCGTCGAGACGATGGCCGCGGCCGGGGTCGAGTTCCTCCCGACGCCGGACTCCTACTACGACGAGCTCGGAAGCTGGGTCGGCGAGACCCGGGTGCCGCTCGACCAGCTGCGCAAGCACGCGATCCTGGCCGACCGTGACGAGGACGGCTACCTGCTGCAGATCTTCACCAAGCCGGTCCAGGACCGGCCGACGGTCTTCTTCGAGGTCATCGAGCGGCACGGCTCGGACGGCTTCGGCAAGGGCAATTTCAAGGCGTTGTTCGAGGCGATTGAACGCGAGCAGGCCAAGCGCGGCAATCTATAGGCATGTCAGTGCACCTGCGCGCCGCGATGAGCGCGCTGCCGAATTACGTGGCCGGCCGCAAGACCCCGGGCGCCATCGTGCTCGCCAGCAACGAATCGCCGTACGGCCTGTTGCCCTCGGTAGCCGCGACCATCGCCGGGTTGACGGCCGGCGTCAGCCGCTATCCCGACATGTCGGCCACCCGGCTGATCGACGCGATTGCCGCTCACCACGACGTCAGCCCTGACCGGATAGCCGTGGGCGCCGGAAGCGTCGAGGTGGTCGGCCAGATCGCAGCGGCGGTGGTGGATGCCGGCGAGGAAGTGGTGTTCGGCTGGCGCGCGTTCGAGGCCTACCCGATCATCACCGTGGTCGTTGGGGGTACGCCGGTCAAGGTCCCGCTGCGCCGCCACGTCCACGATCTCGGTGCGATGGCCGACGCGGTGACCGACAAGACCCGGCTCGTGCTGCTGTGCAACCCGAACAATCCGACCGGCACGGTGGTCGGCGCCGCCGGGCTCACCGCCTTCCTGGACGAAGTGCCGGATGATGTCGTCGTAGTGATCGATGAGGCCTACCACGAGTACGCCGATCCGGCGCTGGTGCCCGACGCGCTCGAGCTGTTCGGTGACCGGCCCAACGTGGTGATCACCCGTACGTTCTCCAAGGCCTACTCGCTGGCCGGCCTGCGGGTCGGATACTGCGTCGGCGAACCCGAGCTCGTTGCCGCCGCGCGCAAGACACAGGTGCCGTTCAGCGTGAGCGGTTTGGCCCAGGACTGCGCGATCGCCGCCCTGGCCGACACGGCCGAGGTCGAGCGCCGGGCCGCCCTGACCGTCGCCGAGCGCGACCGGGTCGCGAAGCTGCTCGCGGTCGCGGGTCTGGACGTACCGCCGTCCCAGGCCAACTTCGTCTGGCTACCGATCGGTGCCGATGCGGCGCCGTTCGCGCAGCACTGCGAGGCAGGCGGGGTGCTGGTCCGGCCGTTCCCCGACGAGGGCGTGCGGGTGACGATCGGCCTACCCGAGGAAAACGACGCGTTCCTGGCGCTTCTGTCGACCTGGTCGCCGGTTCGCTGACAGGGTGTTGCGCGTGGTGATGCGCGCGCAGGGCCTGATCGTCGCGAGCTGCGTCGTGAGCGGGCTGGTCGGGCTGATCGCGCTGGCCGGTGCGATCCCGACGGGGCCGGCCGGCGGGCGCGCGGTTGCCGGCCTGATCGGCGTGGCCGGCCTGGTGGTCTGCCTGCGGCTCGCCCTCGCCGGTCTGCGGCTCGAGCCGTACACGGTCACGGTCCGCGGACTCACCACGACCGACCGGATTCCGCGGGCCGACGTCCTCGGCCTCGCGATCCAGCCCGCGGCCTGGGGTCGCCTGCGCCGGCTCGCTGTGGTGTGCGCGGACGGCCGCGTGGTGCCGGCGGTGTGGACGGTCGCCGGCAACGGAGACGCGCAGTGGGCCGGCCGGGCTGCCTGGGCCGGCGCGGGATTCGGCCCGACCCAGGTCGAGGTGTCACCGACGTTGGGACGGATCGGTCGCCTGGTCGCCGACGGGCCGCTTCCGATCGTCAGCCCGGATCCAGGCCTCACCCCGCAGACGGTCTCACCGGTCGACCCACTGCACGCCGAGCGATGGCTGGGGTGGGAGACCACGTTCGTGGTGGCGGCGTTCGCCTTCCCCGGAGTGGCGGCCGCGGTCGAGATCCTGGCCCAGCATCTCGACGGGGTCAGTGACCTCAACGAGTTCGCATTGCCGCTCCCGCACAATCCGGCGGCGAGCCTGTTCATCTTGATCGTCGGCTACCTCGCGACCGCACTCGTCGTACCGATCGCACTGCTGCTGTTGGCCCGCACCGGACAGCCGCCGGCGACTCTCGGCCTCGAGCGTCGCGGCCTCAAGACCGACGCGGTCGGTGCCGTCGGTCTGCTGGCCGGGATCTGGGCGGTCAACCTCGCGGTGCTGATCCCGCTGTCGTTCCTGATCAACAACAAGCACCTGACCAACACGGCGACCAACTCGCACGTCCCGCCGTACTACATCGTCTACGCGCTCATCGTTGCCGCAACCACCGCGATCAACGAAGAAGTCGTGGTCAACGGCTACTTCATGACCCGACTCGCGCAGCGCGGCTGGTCACCGCCAGCCGCGCTCGCGCTCAGCCTCGCGGTCCGGACGAGCTATCACGCCTACTACGGCATCGGCCTGATCGCCACCGTGCCGTTCGGCTATCTCGTGACCCGGTCGTTCCAGAAGCGCGGTCGGCTGGCCCGCCCGATCTTCACCCACTTCATGTACGACGCGATCCTGCTGATCATCGCCGTACTGACTTCCTAGGGCCGCGGCTCAACTACTTGGCTTGGTGGCGCCGTTGGCCAGATCGCCGATCGTGGTCTGCTCGAGGATGAGGCGCACGCCGTCGCCGACCGCGACCCACAGCTCGTTGACCGACTCGGCGCTGCCCCGGTCGTGAGGTCCGCTCCGACGGGGATTCGGTACGTCGACCAGCGGGCCGTCGACCGCGCGGATCACCGCGGCGACCGTGATCTCGTTCGCGGGCCGGGACAGCCACCAGCCGCCGTTGGGTCCGCGCCGGCTGTCGACCACGCTCACCCGGCGCAGGTCGGCGAGGATGTTCAGCAGGAAGCGCAACGGGATCCGTTGCGCGTCGGCGATCGCATGCGCGGTCAGGGAGTTGGCCGGGTCGGTGGCGCCGGCCATGGCTAGCTCGATCGTGGCTCGGATTGCGTAGTCGGTCTTGGCTGACATCCGTACCGATCCGTTGCTGAAGATGGACACGGCGGCTGGCTCAGCCGGCCTGGTCCGCGGATGGAGTGCTGACGCCGACCGCACTGAGCGGACCGGTGGTGGGCGAGGCGGTCAGGTGAACGGTGTCACCGACCCCGACCGCGAGGTTCTGGATCTGGTTGCGGGTGAGCTGGACCGTGATCGCTTCGCCGCCGTTGACCGGTCGGGCCACCAGGCGGGTCTCGAACCCCAGCGACACCAGGCGTTCGACGACTGCGGGATGTCCGCCCGCGTCTGGCGCCAGGGAGACGTGAATGTCGTGCGGCCGGACCAGCACGCCGCCGAGTCGGGTCACCGGTCCGAGGAAGCCCATCACGAAGTCGTTGATGGGGTGGTCGTACAGCTGGTCCGGCGTACCGGCCTGCTCGACCCGACCGTCGTTGATCACGATGATCTGGTCGGAGATCTCCATCGCTTCTTCTTGGTCGTGCGTGACGAAGATCGTGGTGGTGTCCACCTCGTCGTGCAGCCGCCGTAGCCACTCGCGGAGCTCCTGCCGCACCTTCACGTCCAGCGCGCCGAA
This sequence comes from uncultured Frankiaceae bacterium, assembly GCA_964395425.1. Lineage (GTDB taxonomy): Bacteria > Actinomycetota > Actinomycetes > JAFAQI01 > JAFAQI01 > DATAUK01. Next base: position 9,423 of record CAYNDD010000007.1, on the reverse strand, counting down.
CGGTTCGTCGAGCAGGAGCAGCGATGGCTCCACCGCGAGCGCACGGGCGAGCGCCATCCGCTGGCGCTGGCCGCCGGAGAGCTCGGAGGGGTAGCGATGCGCGAGGCCGTCGAGGTGGACGAGCTTCAGCAGGTCGTTGACCCGGCCGCGGATCTTCGGCTTCGGGGTCTTGCGCACCTTCAGGCCGAAGGCCACGTTGTCCCACACGGACATGTGGCTGAACGCCGCATAGTGCTGGAAGACGAACCCGATCCCGCGATCGCGGGCCGCGACGTTCGTGACATCGACGCCGTCAATGAGGACCGTCCCGCTGTCGGGTGTCTCGAGCCCGGCGATGATCCTCAGCAACGTCGACTTGCCGCCGCCGCTGGGGCCCAGTACGGCGGTGAGTTGCCCGGACTCGATGTCGACCGTGACGTCCTGCAGCGCGTGGAAGTCGTCGAAGGTCTTGCTGAGATTGCGGACCTGGATGCTCACAACGAGGCCTCCCTGCGACGACGGCTGCTGAGCGTGGTCATGCCGACCAGGATCAGCAGCGAGATGACGGCGAGCAGCAGGCCCGCGCTGTATGCCGCGACCGGCTGGAACTGCGAGAAGCTGTCGTTGACGAACAGCGGAAGGGTTTGCGTCTGGCCGACGCTGTTGCCCGACACGATGTTGACTGCGCCGAACTCGCCCAGGGCCCGCGCCGCAGTGAGGACCACGCCGTACACGACCGCCCAGCGGATCGCGGGAAGCGTGACCTGGAAGAAGCTCTGCAGCCGCGACGCGCCGAGCACCTCCGCTGCCTGCTCTTGCTCGGTGCCGAGCTCCTCGAGCACCGGGACGACCTCGCGCACCACGAACGGCAGGCTGACGAAGATGGTCGCGATCGCGATCGCCTTCCAGGTGAACAGCACGCCGATGTTGTGGGCGAACAGGTACGTGCCGAACCATCCGGTGCGGCCGTAGAGCGTGTAGACGGCGAGGCCGATCACCACTGGCGACATCGCGAATGGCAGGTTGATCATCGCGTTGACCAGCCACGGCAGCGGCATCTTGTGCCGTGCGATCAGCCACGCCGTGGTCACTCCGAAGATGACGTTCACCGGTACGCAGATCGCGGTGATGAGCACCGAAAGCTGCAACGCGTGGGTGGCCGTCGGGCTGCTGAGCGCGTCCCACACCGGCGCGACTCCGTGCTGGAAGGTGCGGTAGCCGATCATCACGATCGGCACGAGCAAGAGCAACGTGATGTAAGCGAGGATCGAGTAGCGAAGCGCGTACTTACCCACGGCGGGCCGTCCAGCGCCGGGTCACGACCGCAATAACCAGAAAGACCAGAAGCGCGAGCGCGAGTAGCTCCACGCTGACCGCGGCTGCGGTCCGCGAGCTGTCCTGCTCGACATCGTTGAAGATCAGCTGTGAGGCGACCTGGGTGTGCGGCAGGTTGCCGCCGATCAGGACCACGGATCCGAACTCGCCGAGCGCCCGGGTGAACGCGAGCGCCGCGCCGGTGAGCGTCGCCGGCATGATCGCCGGCAGGATGATCCGGCGGAAGATGGTGAGGGGGCGGGCGCCGAGGCAGGCGGCCGCGTCCTCGACGTCGCGTTCGAGGCTGAGCAGCACTGGCTGGACCGCGCGGGTGACGAACGGCAGGGTCACGAACAGCAACGCGAACAGTACGCCGACCCGGGTCCCGGCGACGTTGATCCCGATCGGGCTGCCGGGGCCGTAGAGCGTGAGCAGGACCAGGCCGGCGACGATTGTCGGCAGGGCGAACGGTAGGTCGATCACCGCGTTGAGGATGCGCTTGCCGGGGAAGTCGTCACGGACCAGCACCCAGGCGAGCGCCACGCCGGTGACGACGTCAAGCACCGTGGCCGCGAGTGAGACCTCGATCGTGAACGCCAGCACCGAGCGCGTCACCGGTGCGGTGACGGTCGACCAGAACGAACCGTGCGCGGAAAGGCTGATCAGGGCCGCGACCGGAAGGCCCACCAGGATCGAGAGGTAGAGCATCGACAGCCCCGGTGCAACACCCGTGGCGATCGGTCGTGGGGGGGGCCCCCGGCGGGGGGGGGGGGCCGACCGCCCCCCCCCCCAAAAACCAAAAACAACCCGGTAAGGAAGAT
>CAYNDD010000007.1:0-7299 GCA_964395425.1 uncultured Frankiaceae bacterium | reverse complement strand
TTTCTGCTTTTCACCCCACCCCCCCCCCGGCCCCCCCGGGGGTTGCTGGGGGTCTGCCCCCCCCCGGGGGGGGGCCCCCCCCCACGACGGCGACCTCAGCCACTAGCCGTTCCCGAGCGAGTTCTCGATCTTGCTGATCGAGCCGCTCGTACCGAAGAACTCGGTGTTGACCGTCGCCCAGCCGCCGAGCGAGTCGATCGTGAACAGCCCTGGCGGGGTGGGGAACTGCGTGGTGTTCAGGTCGGCCTGGACGACCGGCCGGTAGCCGGCCGCCGCGAAGATCTTCTGCGCCTGGTCGGTGTAGAGGAACTTCACGAAGTTCTTCGCGAGCGTGGGGTTGTGCGCACCGGTCGTGACGGCGATCGGGTTCTGGATCAGGATCGTGTCCGGCGGAGTCACGTAGTCGACCGCCTCGCCGGCCTGCTGCGCCTTGATCGCCTCGTTCTCATACCCGATCAGGACGTTGCCGGTGCCGCCGACGAACGCCGCGGTCGCGTCGGAGCCGCTGTCAGGCTGCGCCACCGTGTGCTGCAGAAGCTCCTTGATGAAGGCCAGTGCCTCAGCCGGCGTCTTGCCTTCCTTGAGCTCGGCGCCGTACGCCGCCATGAGGTTCCAGCAGGCGCTGCCGGAGCTCAGCGGGTTGGGCGTGACGACCTTGACTCCTGGCTTGATGAGGTCGTCCCAGTTCGTGATGTGGAGCGGGTTTCCCTTGCGGACGATCAGCACAGCGACGGAGTCGGTGATGATGCCCTGGTATTGGTTGGCATCCCAGTTGGGGGAGACGAGGTTGGCGGCGACCAGGCTGGTCATGTCACTCTGGCGAGAGAACTCGACGACGTCCGCCGACTGGCCGGCGATCACCGACTTGGCCTGTGTGCCGGAGGCGCCGAAGGACTGCCCGAACTTCGCGCTCTTGCCGGCGGCGGTCGCCTCGAAGGCGGGGATCAGCTTCGCGTACACCGTCTGAGGCGTCGAATAGGCGACCAGGTCGATGGTGTTCTTCGAACTTCCTGATCCGCATCCGGCGGTCACTACGACCAGCGCTGCTGCGCCCGCCACTGCGGCGATTCGCTTGGCTCTCAACACGGTGGTGCTCCTCTTCTAGTCGGCTAATCGACTAAATCCGATGCGCTCTATAAATACTAGCGACTTAGTGCAGAATACTACACCGGAAACGGGGCGTATGCAGGGGTCATGGTCCTAGCTGCGGCGACTTGGGAAGGTGGAAGTGCCGGTCGGGCCATTGTCGGAGTGCGACAAAACGGGTGAATCGTGCCGTAGTGGGGAAGCGTGGCCAAGGGCGGCGACGTGGAACAACGCGGCCTCGTCGGTCACGCCGTCCAGCGTTCCCAGCACCGACAGGCTGAGGATCAGCACCATCGCGGCGAGGATCAGTGGGTGCCGGCGCGGCGGCGCGGCGCGCATCGCCGCTACCCGGCTTTCCACTGCGTCTGCCGTCAAGGGCAGCGCGATGGTCGGCCGTTGCGCCGTACCGGCGGCGGTTGCGGCCCGCCTTAAGGCAGACGCCACGACCTCACGGTCGCCTTCCCGGGCGGCGTCTTCGTCGGCCCATCGCTCGGTGACCCAGCCTTGGGCCTCCGGCAGGGTGGCCAGCAGCGGGTTCAGCGCAGCCGCGATGATCGTGGCGGTGCGATGGCGATGATGGTGATGGCGAAGGTGTGAGCGCTCGTGCGCGAGCATCACCGTGCACTCTTCATGGCTGAGCAGCGCGAGCATGCCCTGGGTAACGAAGATCCGGCCCGGCCGCCCGGGCACGGCGTACGCATCGGTCGTGGCGTCGGGCAGCACGACCAGGTCGCTGCCGGTGTCTGGCATTCGATGGCTGAGCCGGTGTGCCGCTGAGATGGACTGCACCCGCCGCACCGAGATCCAGGTGAAGCGGCAGAGGCCGATCGCCAGAAGGGCGATCGCCACGACCGCGATCGGCCAGCCCACCGGATCCGAGCGGCGGAACGAGCTGATCGACCAGTGGCCAGCCGAGGCGAATGAGGGGTTGTCGCCGACGAGGGTCATCCCCAGCGCGCTGAGGGCGGCGACTCCGCTCAGCGCCGCGACCATGCCGCCGGCCGAGAGCAGCCAGGCCGCGATCGCCGGCGAAAGCCGGCGCGCGACCACCGGCCCGATCGCGCCGAACAGCGTGGCGAAGGCCAGTCCGGCGTACACCGAGTAGTGCATCTACGGCCGCCGGCGCGCGCCACGGCGCAGCAGTGTCGTCAATGTGCGCTCGTCATCGGTGGTCAGCGATCCGACGAAGTGGGCCAGGATCGCGCCGCGGTCGTGCCCGCGATCGAGCTGCTCGCGCATCCGTGAGGCGGCGAGCTCGGCCTGCGGGAACGCCGGCGTGTAGACGAAGGCGCGCCCGGCCCGGGTCCGGGTCACTGATCCCTTGGCGTGCAGCCGGCTCAGGATGGTCATCACGGTGGTGTAGGCCAGATCTGCTCCGAGCGCCTCGCGCACCTGCCCGGGCGACATCGGCTCGCCGGACCGCCACAGGGCCGCGAGGACATCAGCCTCGAGCTCACCAGATGCGCGTCGCGCCTGCGGTGCCATCACCACTCCCAGACCGCTAACTACGACCCACTGTAGTTGACCCGCGTGCCCCGCGAATAGCGTAAATACAACAGGTCCTCGCGGGTGAGGACGTGTCGCAATGCGAGCCGGGTCGGGATGACCAGGGCCGACGGCGGCTGCATGGTGGTCGGCTGCGAACCCGTGAGGTACGGCGACAAGGTCAGGCACATGTCCTCGACCAGGTCGGATTCGACGAGGCGGCTGAGCAGGTAAGGACCGCCCTCGCACAGGACTCGACGGAGGCCGCGTTCGGTGAGCTCGGCCAGGATCCGGGCCGGGTCGATCTCGTCCTCACCGACCACCACCACGTCGGCGACCTCGCGCAGCTCGGCGTTGTGCTCGGCGCTGGCGGCGAGAGTGGCGACGATCGTGCGTGGCCCGTCCGGATCGAAGATCGGCAGCGAGGTCGGGAGCTCGGCGCGCCCCGTCACGACGACGAGCGGCGGAGCCGCGCTCTGCCCGGCCTGCTCGCGGCGGGCCCGGCTCGCCGGGTTGAGCCGGACCGTGCCGTACTGCTCGGCCTGCACTGTCGCCGAGCCGACCATGATCGCGTCGGCCAGGCCGCGCAGATAGCCGAGCAGGGCCTGGTCGTGGGAATCGGTGATGGCCTTGGTCCGGCCGTGGAACGCGCCGCCGCCGTCCGGGGTCAGGACCATGTTCGCCCGGACCCCGATCGGGGCATCTCCGTAGAAGCGGTCGAGCTCGGCAGTGTCCTCGGGGAGCAGCGCGACGCCGTCGAGGGATGCCATGACTACAGCCTTGCAGGTGGAGCCAGCGTGGCTCGGCCTGGCCCGGTGCGGTCGGTTTGCGCTCGATTCGGTGCTTGGCGCGGGTGCGGTTCGCTGCCATCCTCAATGGTGATGGCTGTGCCGCCGATACCTATGGTGACCGCTCGATCGCGAACTGCCAGAGGATCTGTGTCTTGACTGCTCCGTCGATGTCGGCCCGGATCACCCGATCGTGGCTGGCTCGCTCGATCGTGACGATCGCAACCGCCGCCGCCTGTATCGCTGGTGCATCGACCGCCTCGGCGGCCGGCTCGCGCCCCGCGGTGACGCTTCCGCCGCCACCGCCCACGCCCACTGAAAGCGCGGCGATCGAGGGATTGGCGCCGTACCAGGCCCAGTTCTTCTGCCGGCACAAGGTTGAGCCGGGCGTGTCGGCGTTCGAGAAGCTCGTGCTGGCCGCCTATCCCGGCACTGCCTCCGACGGCGACATGCGAGCGTGCGACGACGGTGGCACCAGCGAGCACAAGGACGGCCGGGCCTGGGACTGGGGTGCCGATCACCGCAATGCGGCCCAGCGTGCAGATGGCAAGTCCTTGCTGAAGTGGTTGTTCGCGACCGACTCGAACGGCAACAAGGACGCGATGTTCCGCCGGCTCGGCCTGATGTACGTGATCTGGGACAAGCGGATCTGGGGAACCTGGTCGCAGAAGTGGGAGCCATACGCATGCTCCGGCGCAACCGCGTGCCACGTCAATCACATCCACTTCTCGTTCGGCTGGGCCGGCGCGGAGCAGAAGACGTCGTTCTGGACCGACAAGGTGTCGCCGGTGGTCGAGCCGCCGCTGCCGAGGTTCACGACGCTGCACGGGCACCGCACGCTCCGGGTTGCCGCTAAGACCGGCAGCAAGGCCGCGATGTGGCTGGTGAAGGGGCACGACACCTACCGCGCCGTCGCGAGCGGCGTGTGGCGCAGCGGGAGCACTCGCGCCGATGCGGTCTGCACGAAGACGTCCGACGGTTGGGTGCCGTCGAGATCGACCGGTCTTGGTGTGAGCGGCGACCAGCTTCAGGGTTGGGGCGAGCAATGGGTGCCGACCCACGACAACGGCAAGGGCTGCAACCCGACCGATCACACCTACCGCTTGGTCCTCGCGCCTGCCTCGTCGAGCACCGTGATTGCCACCCTCGACGGCGCCGGCAGCAGCAAGGACTCAGGCACGCTCCGCGTGCGCTTCACCCGCACCGCGTAACCGATCGCACGCGCGAACCGCAGGCCGTTGACGCGCGGGCCCGGCGCCTGCGTCTACGCCTCGACAAGGTCGAGGTCGCGGACGCAGAAGCCGTGGTGTGCCCACTCCTCGTAGAGCACGGTGCCGAGGCACTGTCGCGTCGAACGGCCGCGCGCATAGGGCGGCCAGCCATCGCCTTCTGGGATGGGCGCGCGGGCAGCGAGTTGCGCGGGTGTCACGGTCTTGAGCCATTCGTCGAGTTCTGCCGCCTGCTTGACGCGTACTGCAGCCACCTCGTCCAAGCTGGGGTCGGCGGTCAGGTCAATTCCTTGCTCCTCGCGGTCAGGGACATACTCGGGCGCGAGCCCGATCGGCGTGAACAGATCGGTCGACCCGAGAACACACCGGCGGAACCACGAGTCGTGGACGAAGACCAGGTGACGCAAGGTCTGAAGCGCCGACCACTCGTCGTTCACGGTGCGGTGCTCGATCCCCGGAGCGGCCCGCAGCCGGTTGATGGTGGCCGACCAGTCGGCCTGCAGTAGCCGCCATCCTTCGAGGAGATCGGCCGGGACGTCGGAACGGATCAGCAGCCGCACCGGATAGCGGCGATCGAGTTCAGCCTCGACGTAGGCCGTGACCTCAACACCATTCACCACGAGGTTCGTGACGAGACCATCAATCTCCGCATCCTGCATGACAACCCCGATGAGCCTCGAGCCGCTCAGCGTGCACTCACGGAACTCCGCTGCGCTGAAGTCTTCGTCCACGAAGCGTCTCATCGGGTCAGGCTACGCAGCGGACGTAACGTCGCGTTCGACGCCGCACGGATGGCTGAGCCCCGGCATGGTCCACCCGAATTCGACAAGTAACGCTCTGTAGCGCCGGATCGAGTGCGCTGGGGCGGTACCTCGGCGCTGCGTTCACGCCCATGGCGACATGAGGGTGCTCTATAACCCTTAATCGGCCATCGCGCTGACGATAAACGATGCTCACACGCAATGGCTCGACCGCGCCGAGCCGCCTACGACCGCTTCTGCTCCATATTTGCTCCACGGAAGGCTCGTGGACGCATCGTCGCGGGGGGAGTGAACAAACCCGCAGGCCGTTGACCTGCGGGTTTGAATGGGGTGAGTGACGGGACTTGAACCCGCGACACCCGGGACCACAACCCGGTGCTCTACCAGCTGAGCTACACCCACCATGCGGCTCGCCGCGAGGCTGAGACCGTGGCGAGCAGTCTAGCGGTGACTCAGGTGGCTTGAGTGGGCTCCGGCGGAGCGGGAGTCAACTCGGCCGCGGCCGCTCGTGAGGCGTCGGTGTCCGGCCCGGGTGGCGGGACCAACACGGTGGCGCGGTAGTAGCGGAGCTCGTTGATGCTCTCCAGGATGTCCGCCAAGGCGCGGTGGCCGCCGCTCTTCGACGGAGCGTTGTAGTAGGCGCGCGGATACCAGCGGCGGGCCAGCTCCTTGATCGTCGAGACGTCGATCATCCGGTAGTGCAGGTGGTCGTCGAGGCGCGGCATGTAGCGGGCCAGGAACGAGCGGTCGGTGGCGATCGTGTTGCCGCACAACGGGGCCTTGCGGCGCTCGGGCACGTGCCGTTTGACGTAGTCGAGCACCTGGTCCTCGGCCTGCTCGAGCGTGGTCGTGGCTGCCGCGATCGCCTCGAGAAGGCCGGACGCGGTGTGCATCTCCTGAACGACATCGTCCATGCCGGTGAGCTTGGCGGGGTCGGTCGCGATCACGATGTCGAGCCCGTCGTCAAGCGGGTTGAGGTCGGCGTCGGTGGCGATGACGGCGATCTCAACCAGGACGTCGACCGAGGGGTCAAGGCCGGTCATCTCGCAGTCGATCCACACCAGGGCGTCAGTTGGCACCGCGACACTCTCCCACGCCCTAATCTGAATTCGCGGTAAGCGCCCGTAGCTCAGGGGATAGAGCAGGTGCCTTCTAAGCACTTGGTCGCAGGTTCGATTCCTGCCGGGCGCACTTATCGCTCTGATCTGCGAAAAGACCTCCGGTGTCCGCGTGGCGTCTGTGCAACAGCGCTCAGACAGTGATTAACTTACGGTGTGCCGAGACCAGATGCAAGCACCCTCGACCGACTCCTCGTGTCGTGGCAGCGGTCCCTGCGCGCCCGGAACCTGTCCGACTCGACACTTTCGGTCTACCTGACGGCCGCTAGAGACCTCGAATCATGGCTGCTCACAGAGACCGACGTCAGGTCGTGGGACCAGGTCACCCGCGCCCACCTGGAGACCTGGATCGGGCACCTGCTCGACACCGCGTCCGCGTCGACCGCGAGCAACCGCTACCGCGCCGTCCAGCAGTTATTCAAGTGGCTGCTCGAGGACGAGGAGATCGAGACCAACCCGATGGCGAGGATGACGCCGCCGAAGCTTGAAGAGAAGCTGGTCCCGATCCTGTCCGACGAGCAGATCAAGGCGCTGCTCAAGACCTGCGCCGGAAACGACTTCGTCAACCGCCGCGACCTGGCAATCCTGCGATTGTTCTTGGCAACCGGTGTTCGGCTCGCGGAGATCACCGGCTTAAATGCCGAGGACATCGACCACGACGAGCGCACCGCTGTCGTGGTCGGCAAAGGACGCCGTGCCCGCGTAGTGCGGTTCGACGCCGAGACCGCACGGGTCCTCGACCGGTACGAGCGAATCCGCGCCCGCGACAAGCACGCCGCCCGGCCGGAACTGTGGCTCGGGGAGAAAAGCCGCGGCCCGCTGTCCTCGAACG
>CAYNDD010000006.1:0-34878 GCA_964395425.1 uncultured Frankiaceae bacterium | reverse complement strand
GCGCCCGGTGGCCGGGATCGGGGTGCGGATCGGCGTGGTCCACCGTGTGGTAGCGAATGCTTTTGCGCTGTCCTTCGAGATGGCGGCCGCGGGTGGTGTCGCAGAGGGTGCGGTCGCCGAGGTCGTCACCGTCCCGGTCCGGGCGACCTGCGTCGCGTGCGGCGCGACGTTCGACTCCGACGAACCTCATCCGGCTTGCCCGACATGTGGTTCGCTGCAGGTTGGTACCGAAGGCGGGGACGAGGTCATCCTTGAGTGGATCGAGTACCGCGAGGGCGGCCCGGCGACGGCTGAGTCGGCGGCCGAACTGGTACCGGAGCACACTCATACCGACAGCCACCACCACGAAGGCGCCGAGCCCGCTCCCTCCGGAGGTCACTGAGCATGTGCCTTGCGATACCTGGAGAGGTCGTCGGTTTCATCGACGGCACGAACGACCAGCTCGCCCTGGTCGACGTCGTCGGTGTGAAACGCCGGATCAACATCGGCCTGCTCGAGCCCGGCGAGGTCGAGATCGGCGACTGGATCCTGATCCACGTCGGCTTTGCCATGTCGAAGGTGGACGAGAAGGAAGCCGCAGAGGCTCTCGCCATGCTCGAGATGATGGGTCAGGCCTTCACCGACGAACTCGACGCCGTAGCAGCATCGAGCATCGAATGACTGGCGACTTCCCCGCCTGCGAGGCTCGTGACGGGTGCATCACCTGCGGCGACGTGGCGGTCGAGCTCACCGTCGTCGAGCTGATCGGTGACGATGCGCTGTGCATTGACGAGGGCGGTCGGACCGAGCTGGTCGCGGTGGAGCTGGTCGCGGCGGTCACGCCCGGCGACCGAGTTCTTGTTCATGCCGGTGTCGCGCTTGAGCGGCTGCGACCGATCGTCGTGGAGGGGTGAGTCCGATGCGGTTCGTCGACGAGTTCCGCGATCCCGAGCTCGCCCAGATGCTCGCCACGCAGATCGCTGCGCTCTGCGAGCCGGGTCGGCACTACAAGATCATGGAGGTCTGCGGGGGCCACACCCACACGATCTACCGGTACGGCGTGCAGGATCACTTGCCCGAGTCGATTGAGCTCGTGCACGGGCCCGGCTGCCCGGTGTGCGTGATCCCGATGGGGCGGGTGGATGACGGTATCGCGCTCGCGGAGCAGGACGGGGTGATCCTCACCTGCTTCGGCGACATGATGCGCGTGCCTGGCGGCAACGGGTCTTTCATCGAGGCCAACGCGCGTGGCTGCGACATCCGGATGGTGTACTCCCCGCTCGACGCATTGCGGATAGCACGCGAGAATCCTGACCGCCGGGTGGTCTTCTACGCGATCGGCTTCGAGACCACGGCCCCCTCCACGGCGCTGACCGTCATGCGGGCGAAGGCCGACGGCATCACCAACTTCTCGGTCTTCTGCAACCACGTGACGATCATCCCGGCGATCAAGGCGATCCTCGACTCACCCGACCTTCGACTCGACGCCTTCCTCGGTCCCGGCCACGTCTCAACCGTCATCGGATGCCGGCCCTACGACTTCATCGCGCGCGAGCACGGCAAACCGCTGGTCTGCGCGGGTTTCGAACCGTTGGACCTGCTGCAGTCGACGTACATGATCATGAAGCAGCTCAAAGCGGGCCGGGCTGAGGTGGAGAACCAGTACGGCCGGGTCGTGCCGTGGGACGGCAACCCGGTCGCGCTGAAGGTGCTCGCGGATGTCTTCACGCTGAGGCCGTACTTCGAGTGGCGCGGGCTCGGCTCGATCCCGCAGTCGGCTCTCGCGCTGTCGGAGCGCTATTCGGAGTACGACGCCGAACTGACCTTCCAGGTGCCGGGGGTCAGAGTGGCGGATCCCAAAGCCTGCCAGTGCGGCGAGGTGCTCAAGGGCGTGCTGCGACCATGGGAGTGCAAGGTCTTCGGGACGGCGTGCACGCCCGAGACGCCGATCGGCACCTGCATGGTCTCGTCCGAAGGAGCGTGCGCGGCGTACTACAACTACGGGCAGTACGCGAAACAGCGGATCCACCTCGAGGTCTGACCGTGCCGCGAACATTCTCCGAGGCCGAGGTCGGCCAGCGCATCGAGGCGATGCGCCGCCGCACCCCGCGTTTTCGGGACGAGTACGTGACGATGGCGCACGGCGCCGGCGGCAAGGCGACCCGGGCGCTGGTCGAGGGCTTGATCGTTCCGCTGCTCGACAATGCCGCGCTCGCGCAGCTCACCGACGCGGCGCTGGTCAACGTCGGCGGCGTCAACATCGCGCTGACCACCGACGGATTCGTGGTATCGCCCCTGAGTTTTCCCGGTGGGTCGATCGGCGAGCTCGCGGTCAACGGCACGATCAACGACCTCGCGGTCAGCGGTGCGCGCCCACTCGCGATCTCGGCGGCCCTGATCGCCGAGGAGGGCCTGGGGGCTGATGTCCTGGCGGCCGAGATCCAGGCAATGGCTGATGCGTCGCGGGCGGCGGGCGTCCCGGTGGTGACCGGCGACACGAAGGTCGTCGAGCGCGGCAAGGCGGACTCGCTCTACATCGTCACGACCGGGATCGGTCTGGTCGACCCAGGCACGGTGCTCGCCCCCGAGCTCGTCCGGCCGGGCGACAAGGTGATCGTCTCGGGCACGATCGGCGACCATGGGATCGCGATCATGCTGGCCCGCGGCCACCTGGAGATCGAAGCCGACGTCCGGAGCGACACCCAGCCGTTGTGGTCGCTGTGCGAGGCCCTGCTTTCCGCCTGTGGCGAGCACCTGCACTGCATGCGTGATGCGACGCGCGGCGGGGTGGCCACCGTCCTCAACGAGATCGCCCTATCGGCCGAGGTGGGCGTCGTCATCGCCGAAGAGAGGCTTCCGATGCTGCCCGAGGTCATCGGCGCCGGCGAGATCCTCGGCATCGACCCGCTGTACGTCGCAAACGAGGGAAAGCTGGTCGCCTTCGTCGCGGCGGACCACGCCGATGCCGCGCTCGAGGTCATGCGCGGCCGGCCGGAAGGCCGCGATGCTGCGATCATCGGCGAAGTACGCACGGAACCGCCGGGGCGGGTGCTCGGCCGCACCGCGTTCGGCGGTCACCGGATGATCGACGTGCTCGTCGGGGACCCGTTGCCCCGAATCTGCTAGTCGTCGCCGGATCGCTGAGCGTGACTCTCCAATCCAGCGTCACGGTCCATAATCGGTGAGACAACATCGGGATGGGACCGTGGGGAGGCACCGTGCGCACCGCGGTCGCGGATGATCCCGTTGCGGACGCGGAGGCGGGAGTTCACGACGCGCTTCTCTATCGCAGCGAGACGGAGTACGTCGAGGGTGTGGGCTCGTTCCTGGAGCCCGCCGTGGCGACCCGGGGGCCGATGTTCATCGCGGTGCCGGCTGAGAATGCCGAGTTGTTGCGTGCCCACCTACCGGATGTGTGCGCCGCTGGCGTGCAGTTCGCCGACATGAGGGTGGTCGGGCGCAATCCGGCCCGGATCATCCCCGCTATCCAGCAGTTCCTCGATGCGAACCGGAGCGCGCGTGCGCGCTTCGTCGGCGAGCCGATCTGGGCGGGCCGATCCCCGGCCGAGATCTGCGAGGCGACCCGGCACGAGGCGATGCTGAACACAGTGTTCGCCGGGGTGATGGTCGACATCCTCTGCCCGTACGACGCTCGTCGGCTCAGCGCCAGGACGATTGCAGACGCATGGCGGACCCATCCCTCGGTCGTCGATGGCTCACGGCATAGCGCCAGCACCCACTATGGCAATCCCGTAGACCTGTACGACCCAGCCGAGCCGATTCGCCCGCGGGCTCCTCGAAGTGCTAGGGCGGTACCGATCAAGGCCGGCCAGCTGCCGGAGGTTCGGGACGCTGTGCGGGGTTATGCCACCGGGCTCGGGCTTCCGATTGATCGGGTTCGTGACTTGGTCCTCGCGGTCAACGAGATCGCCACGAACACTCTGCAGCACTCCGGCGGCTCGGGCAGTCTGCGAATCTGGCACGACGGGCGTTTCGTGACCTGCGAGATCCGGGACGCCGGCCGGCTGAGCGACCCACTGGTCGGCAGGCGCCGGCCTGATCCCGTTGCGGCGCGTGGTCGGGGGCTATGGATGGCGAATCAGTTGTGCGACCTGCTGCAGTGGCGATCGGGGGAGCATGGAGTGACAGTGCGCCTGAAGGTAGCGCATCCCAGCAGTTGAATCAGTGGGTGCGGGTCGAGCGGTCCGACCGGTCGGTCCGGCTCGGCGCCGCCACCCGGCTGGACCGGGGCCGCCACACCCACCCGCTCATCGGCGACTCCGTGCGAGCCGCGACCCGCGCAGCGAGATCGTAGAAGCCGCGCAGGGCGGTGCGCTTGCGTACCAACGTGTTCGGCGTGTAGCCCCGGCGGTCGAGGTCGGCGACGTAGCGCTCGATGTCACCGGGAGTCAGGTTGACGACGTCGAGGTCGGCGGAGGACGCCCAATTGAAGAGATCGTCAAGATCGCCGGCGTACGCGCGTGCGGTGTGGTAACGAAAGCCGATCACGAACTCGTCCCGAAGAGCGGCATACCGCTGGTGCGCAAGGTCAAGGTCCGACCGGTCGAGCGACCGAGAATCGAGATATCGCCGTCCGGTCACGGGTCGAATCATACGCGAGCCAGTAGGCGCGTCCCTGGTCTTCGCCGGTTGCCAATCCGCTGCGAAAACGGTGTCCACGCACCAGCTTGACCGGTCATAGCGTGCGCGGGCACGGGGGCGGCCGGGTCGGCCTGCGATCTGCTTGACGTGACCAGCCGTTTCGGGTTCGCCGTCTCGGCGGGGTTTTCCACAGGCCGGCAGATCTGGGATTGCCGCGGCTGGTTGACCGGTCATAGCGTGCGCGGGCACGGGGGCGGCCGGGTCGGCCTGCGATCTGGTCGGGGGGTGGGTGCGGGTTCGTGGATGCCACGGGGGTTGTGGAGCAAGAGGTCCGTGAGCTCGTGCGCCGGCGTGGGCTCGACCCGGCCGCCGATGTCGCGGCGGTGCGGGCGCTGGTCGATGACGTGATCTGTGATTACGACGATCGGACCCTGGTGGGGTCGCTGCCCGGCCTTGGCGATCCGCGGGCGGTGGCGCGCCGGGTGTTCGACGCGGTGGCCGGTTTCGGTCCGTTGCAGCCGTTCCTCGACGACGCCGAGGTCGAGGAAATTTGGATCAACGAGCCGGGCCGGGTGTTCGTCGCGCGCCGTGGTCGCAGCGAGCTGACAACGACGATCCTGCGGGCCGACGAGGTCCGGGATCTGGTCGAGCGGATGTTGAAGTCCTCGGGCCGCCGGGTGGATCTGTCGACCCCGTTCGTTGACGCCTCGCTGCCGGACGGCAGCCGGCTGCACGTGGTGATCCCGGACATAACCCGGCGCGACTGGGCGGTGAACATCCGCAAGTTCGTGGTGTCCGCGAGCTCGATCGACGAGTTGGTCGGGCTCGGGACGCTGACACCTCCGGCCGCGCGGTTCCTCGAGGCGGCGGTGTGCGCCGGGCTCAACATCATTGTCGCCGGCGGGACTCAGGCCGGGAAGACCACGATGCTCAACTGCCTCGCGGCCGCGATCCCGGCCCGCGAGCGAGTGATCACCTGCGAGGAGGTCTTCGAGCTCCGGCTTCCGCTGCCCGACGTGGTCGCAATGCAGACCCGCCAGGCCAACCTCGAAGGGATGGGCGAGGTCCGGCTTCGCCGGCTCGTCAAGGAAGCACTGCGGATGCGACCGGAACGCATCCTGGTCGGCGAGGTCAGGCAGGAGGAGTGCCTCGACCTGTTGATCGCATTGAACTCCGGCCTGCCCGGGATGTGCACGATCCACGCCAACTCGGCCCGGGAGGCGATCACGAAGTTGTGCACGCTGCCGCTGCTCGCGGGGGAGAACGTCAGCCACGGCTTCGTCGTACCGACGGTTGCGTCGAGCGTCGACCTGGTCGTGCATGTCGCCCGCGATGCCCATGGGCACCGCCGGGTCCGCGAGATCGCCGCCGTGCCCGGCCGGGTCGAGGCGGATGTCATCGAGGTGGCCGACCTGTTCGTCACCAGGCGAGACCGCTTAGTCCGGGCCGATGGCTGGCCACCGCATGACGAGCGGTTCGCGATCGCCGGCTTCGACCTCGCCGAGCTGCTCGGTTCGACCGGCGATCTCTGATGGGCGCAATCATCGGCTTGGTCTTCGGCATGGGCGCCCTGTTGATCTGGCGCAGCGGCGGTCGGGCGCCTCAACGTCGGCCGCGCCGCGGTCCGTCGATGAACGACCGGATCGGTGAGCTGCTCGCGCAGGCCGGCTACAGCGGGGTCCGGCCGCACCAGTTGTATGCCGTCTGCGCCGTGCTCGCGATGGTCGTCTTCGTCGTGGTTGGCGGGGTGAGTCATGCCGCGTCGATCGGGGTAGCCTTCGCCGGCTTCGCGGGCTACGCACCGGTTGCGTTGGTCCGCCATCGCCGCCGGCAACGGGCGATCGAGCTGCGCGAGCTGTGGCCCGACGTGGTCGACAACCTCGCGTCCGCGGTCCGGGCCGGGATGTCGTTGCCCGAGGCGGTTGCGCAGGTCGCGGTGCGCGGACCGTTGCCGCTGCGGCCGTCGTTCGAGTCGTTCGCAACGGACTACGCCGCGACGGGTCGATTCAGCGACTGCCTGGACCGGCTCAAAGTGACCCTGGCCGATCCGGTCGGCGACCGGATCATCGAGTCGATGCGGCTCGCTCGCGAGGTGGGAGGCAGCGACCTCGGCCGGCTGCTGCGCACGTTGTCGACCTTCCTTCGCGAGGACGCCCGCACCCGGGCCGAGCTCGAGACCCGGCAGGGCTGGACGGTCTCGGCGGCGCGGCTCGCGTTGGCGGCGCCGTGGGTGATCCTCGGCATGCTTGCGTTACGGCCGGAAACCGTCGTCGCCTACGACTCCGCGCCCGGCGTGCTCGTCCTGTTCGGCGGCGCCGCAGTGTCGCTCGCGGCCTACCGGGTGATGCTGCGGGTCGCGCAGCTCCCGACCGAGCAGCGGGTGCTCCGATGACGCCGGCCATCACCGGCGCGGCGCTCGGGCTGCTGGCCGCCGCAGGCATCGTGGTCGCCGTTGCGGCCAGCCCGCCGATCCGACGGACCCGACTCGACGATCGGCTCGCGCCTTATCTCCGCGACAGCCCGATGCCGTCCCGGCTGCTGCGGGCCAGCCAGACCACCACACCGTTCCCGACGCTCGAGCGCTTGCTCGGACCGGTGCTGCGCGACCTTGCCGCCCGCGTCGATCGGGGCATCGGCGGCACCGCTTCTGTCCGTCGCCGGCTCGACCAGGCCGGCCGCGATATGACGCTCGAACAGTTCCGGGTCGAGCAGGTGCTGTGTGGCGCCGCCGGCCTGTTCGCGGGTCTCGCGCTCGCCGTGCTGGCCGCCGCCCGTGGCTCACGCACCAATCCGCTCGGCTTCCTGATCCTCGCCGCCGTGCTCTCGCTCGGCGGCGTGCTGTTGCGCGACCGCTCGCTCACCAGCGAGGTACGACGGCGGGAAGCGCGGATGGTCGGGGAGTTCCCGACCATCGCCGAGCTGCTCGCGCTCGCGGTCGGTGCGGGTGAGGGTCCGGTCGCCGCGCTGGAGCGGGTCGCCCGGCTCGGGCACGGCGAGTTGCCGCGCGAGCTCGGACGCGCGCTCGCCGACGCGAGAGCCGGCTCGTCCGTGGTCGCTGCGCTCGAGCGGATGGCCGCGCGTACGTCGCTGCCGGTGCTCGCGCGCTTCGTCGACGGGATGGCGATCGCGGTCGAGCGCGGTACGCCACTGGCCGACGTGCTGCAGGCGCAGGCAACCGACGTCCGCGAGCTCAGCCGGCGGGCTCTGCTCGAGGCCGGCGGCCGCAAGGAGATCGCGATGCTGTTCCCGGTTGTGTTCCTCGTGCTGCCGGTGACCGTCATTTTCGCTTTGTTCCCAGGGTTTTACAGCCTTCAGCTGGCAGTTCCCTAGCTCTACCGCCTCGAGGATCGGAGTGCACCACGTGATCAGCTCGTTGTTCATGGTCTGGCAGGTCGTACGGTCTCGGATCGCATCGGTGGACGATCATGACCGCGGCGACGTCCCGGGCTGGGTCCTCATCACGCTCATGACCGCCGGCATCGTGACCGCGCTGTGGGTCGTCGCCGAACCGACCCTTCGCGGCCTGCTGACAAACGCGCTCAACATCTCGGGCGATCCCAACCAGTGACCCGGCCGGCGGAGGAGGAGTCCGACCGGTCCGGCGAGGCCGGATCCGCCCCGGTCGACTTCGTCCTGGTCGGGGCGCTCGTCACGTTGATGTTCATGGCCGTGCTGCAGCTCGGCATCGACTTCTACGTGCGCAACGTGCTGACCGCCTGCGTTGCCGACGGTGCGAGGTACGCCGCGAACTCCGACATCGCTGACCCCAGTGCGGGCGCCGAGCAGGCGAACGAGGAGATCGCCCGCAGCCTCGGCGCGTCGTACGCGACCGCATATGCGCCGTCCGAGCAGGACAGCGTGGACGGCGCCACGGTCGTTACGGTCGACGCCGCCGCCCGACTGCCGTTGCTGGCCTGGTTCCTTCCGGTCGGCCCGACCGTGCACGTCACCGGCCATGCGCTGCTGGAGCCGCGGTGACCCCGCGCCGCGTCACAACCCGCGAGGACGGGAGCGCGATCGTCGAGTTCGTCTGGCTGGCTGTGTTGCTCATGGTGCCGCTCGTCTATCTCGTCTTGACCGCGGTGTCGCTGCAGCGCGCGTCGTTCGCCGTGACCGCGGCGGCTCGCGAGGCCGGCCGGGCATACGTGACGGCCGGCTCGGACTCGCTCGGGCAACAGCGGGCGAGCGCCGCGGTCGCACTGGCGATGCACGATCAGGGCGTGGAGTGGTCCTCGGCCGGGCCGGTCGTGTCATGCGGGAGCTGTGACTACGCGCCCGGTTCGAGCGTCACGGTCGAGCTGACCAAGCGGGTGGCGCTGCCGTTCGTCCCGCACTGGCTGTGCGGTCACACCTGCTTGGCCGGCATCACGGTCAAGGCCAGCCACCGCGAACGAATCAGCTGCTACTCCGGTACCGGCGTCCCGGATCCGGACGCCCAGTGCTGACCCGCTACCGACGCGCGGCAGCCGACGACGGGTCGGTCCTGATCCTCGTGATCGGCTACACCGCGATCGCCGCGGTCCTGATCACGGTCGGGATCGACACCTCGAAGGTGTTCCTGGCCCGGCGGGCACTGGCGTCGGCGACCGACTCGGCGGCGCTCGCGGCCGCCCAGGGCGTCGACCGCAGCGCGATCTACAACGGCAACGGTCTGCAGTGCGGCCGGCCGCTGCCGCTCGACCCTCAGCATGCCGCGAGCCTCGCCGCCCTCAGCGTCAGCGACGACCAGCGCGACCTCGGCCATCTCTTCCGATCCGTGGCGGCGCCGACCACGTCGCTGGATGCGGGCACGGTCACGGTGGCGGTGTCGGGCCGGGTCGCCGTACCGTTCGGCCGGGTCCTCGCCTGGCTCGACCCGGGGCACTCCGACGGACTGGTCCGGATCACCGAGACCTCCCACGCCCGCTCCCCGGTCGTCGGCGGAAGCTGCTGACCCGTTCCCCGTTTCAGCACACAACGCCCCGCCGGGTACGGCGAAAACCGCCAGGGTGTCTGACTTTTCGGCGGCATCCGGCAGCGTTGTGTGCTGGAACGGGGGACGAGCAGTCGAGGCGGGCAAGCCGCGGCGCCGGTAGCCTCGCGGACGTGTCCGATGTCGAACCCGCGGAGGCGCTGAAGGCGCTGGTCGCGACGCTGGACTCGATCGAGTCGGTGCTCGACCCGGCCGGCATGCGCACCCAGCTCGCCGAGCTCGAGGAGCAGGCCGCCGACCCCGAGCTGTGGAACGACCAGGAGCGCGCTCAGCGGGTGACCAGGAAGATGGCGTCGCTGCGGGCCGACCTGGGCCGGCTCGACGCCCTGCACGCCCGGCTTGACGACCTGTCGGCCGCGATCGAGCTCGAGGACCCCGACCTGATGGCCGAGGCGGCCCAGGCGCTGCCCGCCCTTCAGGCCGATATCGACGCGCTCGAGATCCGCACCCTGCTCTCCGGCGAGTACGACGAGCGCGACGCGCTGATCACGATCAACTCCGGCACCGGCGGCACGGACGCCGCCGACTGGGCCGAGATGCTGATGCGGATGTATCTGCGCTGGGCCGAGCGCCACGAATACCCGGTCGAGGTGTTCGACACCTCCTACGCCGAGGAGGCCGGGATCAAATCGGCCACCTTCGTGGTCAATGCGCCCTTCGGATACGGCACCCTCGCCGGCGAGCACGGCGTACACCGGCTGGTCCGGATCTCGCCGTTCGACAACCAGTCGAGGCGGCAGACCTCCTTCGCCAGCGTCGATGTGACCCCGGTGGTCGAGGAGACCGACGAGGTCGAGATCCCCGACGAGGACATTCGGGTCGACGTCTACCGCTCCTCCGGTCCGGGCGGCCAGGGCGTCAACACCACCGACTCCGCGGTCCGGCTCACCCACCTCCCGACCGGCATCGTGGTGACCTGTCAGAACGAGCGCAGCCAGATCCAGAACCGGGCCCGCGCGATGGAGGTCCTCGCCGCCAAGCTGCTCGAAGTCCGGCGCCAGGAGGCCGCGGACGAGATGGGTCGGCTCAAGGGCTCCCGCAACACGGTCGGCTTCGGCAGCGACGACAAGGTCCGCGACTACGTGCTGCACCCGTACCAATTAGTTAAGGACGCCCGCACCGGTCTCGAGGTCGGAAACACCGGCGCGGTGCTCGACGGCGACATCGATGCGTTCATCGACGCGGAGGTGCGCTGGCGTCGCAAGCAGGCTGATGCAGAGTAACTGCCGGTAGGCTTACCTCCTGTGATCCGCTTCCAGTCGGTGACGAAGACCTACCCGACGAGTACCAGACCCGCGCTCGACGACATCACCGTCGAGCTCGACAAGGGCGAGTTCGTTTTCCTGGTCGGGCAGTCCGGATCCGGCAAATCGACCTTCCTCCGGCTGGTACTAAAAGAGGAGCAACCGACCAAAGGCGACATCTGGGTCGTCGGCAAGGACCTCGGCCGGATGCCGAGGCGCAAGGTGCCGGCGCTGCGCCGCCAGGTCGGCACGGTGTTCCAGGACTTCCGGTTGCTGCCCAACAAGACGGTTGCCGAGAACGTCGCATTCGCCCTCGACGTGATCGGCAAGCCGCGGCACACGGTCGCGAAGGTCGTGCCCGAGGTGCTCAGCCTGGTCGGGCTCGACGGCAAAGAGAACCGCCGCCCCGACGAGCTGTCGGGTGGCGAGCAGCAGCGGGTCGCAATCGCGCGCGCCTTCGTCAACCGGCCGCGAATCCTGCTCGCCGACGAGCCGACCGGCAACCTCGATCCGACCACCAGCGTCGGCATCATGAAGCTCCTCGACCGGATCAACCGGACCGGTACGACGGTCGTGATGGCGACTCACGACTCCAACATCGTCGACTCCATGCGCCGCCGAGTGGTCGAGCTCGAGGCCGGCCGCGTGACCCGCGATCAAAACCGCGGCGTCTACGGCTACTCCCGCTGAGCACCCGGAGACCATCGTGATGCGTTTTCAGTTCGTCGTGTCGGAGTTGGCGATCGGCTTACGCCGCAACGTGACGATGACGGTCGCCGCGATGGTGACCATCACGATCTCGCTGACCCTGCTCGGCGGCGCGCTGATGATCCGCTCCGGCGCAGCCCGGCTCGAGCACGACCTGCTCAACAACATCGAGGTGTCGGTCTACCTGCAACCCGCCTGCGGTACGCCGAATGCGCCGTCGAACTGCGTGACCCTGGCCGAACAGACCTCGATCGAGCGGACGCTGAAGCAGCTCCCGCAGGTCAAGGGCGTGCAGTTCATCTCCTCGGCGAGTGCCTACCAGCGCTTCCGCGACGACTTCGCCCAGGATCCCGACCTGCTCAAGAACACTCCGAAGGACGCCTTGCCGGCGTCGTTTGCGGTATCGCTCAAGGACCCGCACCAGTTCGCGGTCATCAACAGTGCGGTCAGCCAGGCCCCCGGCGTGCAGTCGGTCACCAACGCCTCGCAGGACCTCAAGGCGCTGTTCGCGTTCTTCCACCGGGTGACGCTCGGCGTGCTGCTGATTGCCGCTCTGCTGCTGGCCGCGACCTGCCTGCTGATCTACAACACGATGTTGGTCGCCGCGTTCACCCGGCGCCGGGAGACCGGGATCATGCGGCTGGTCGGCGCGTCCGACTTCTACATCCAGGCACCATTCATCCTCGAGGGCACGGTCATCGGCGTGATCGGATCGGCGCTCGCCCTGTCGTTGATGGCGATCGTGCGGCTGTTCGTCGCCAACTCCACGCAGCACTCGCCGATCCTCAAGCCGTTCGGCGAGTGGTCGACGTTCTGGCACTCGGTGCCTGCGGTGATCCTGGTCGGAGTGGTGCTCTCGGCACTTGCGTCGTTCCTCACGCTGCGCCGTCACCTGCGCGTGTAGGTCTCGATGGTCAAGGAGACCGGGCGCAAGCTGATCGCCCAGAACCGCAAGGCCCGCCACAACTTCGCGATCGAGGACGTCTTCGAGGCGGGTCTGGTGCTGCACGGCACCGAGGTGAAGTCGCTGCGCGAGGGCCGGGCGTCGATCGTCGACGCCTATGGGCACGTCCGCGACGGCGAGATCTGGCTGGAGGGACTGCACATCCCCGAGTACGCCCAGGGCACCTGGACCAACCACGAGCCACGTCGCACTCGCAAGCTGCTCCTGCACCGCAAGGAGATCGACCGGCTGATCGGCAAGACCAAAGAGAGTGGCCTGACCCTCGTGCCGCTGTCGTTGTACTTCAAGGACGGCAAGGCGAAGGTCGAGATCGCGCTCGCGCGCGGCAAGCGCACGTACGACAAGCGGCAGGCCCTGGCCACCCGCGACGCCGAGCGGGAGATCGCCCGCTCGGCCGGGCGCCGGGCGAAGGGCCGGGACTGACCGTCGCGGTCGCGGCTCGGGGAGACTGAAGGCGTGGTCGACCCGCCGCGTAGCGATGCCGAGGTGCCTGCCTTCTGGCGGTCGCTCGGGCTGCCGGGCCTGCTCGACGCCCATGTGCACTTCATGCCGGAACCGGTCATGCGGAAGGTGTGGGCGTACTTCGACTCGGCCGGGCCCCTCACCGGCCGCGAGTGGCCGATCGTCTACCGCTGGCCGGAGCCCGCGCGGCTCGCGCACCTGCGCGGGATGGGGGTGCGGGCCTTTCCCTCGCTGGTCTACGCGCACAAGCCGGGGATGGCGGCCTGGCTCAACGAGTGGGCGCGCGAGTTCGCCGCGGCCAACGACGACGTCCTGCTGAGCGCGACGATCTTCCCCGAGCCGGAGGTCGAGGCCTATCTCGACGACGCGCTGCGATCCGGGCTGCGGGTGGTGAAGGTGCACGTGCAGGTCGGGGGATTCGATCCGCGCGACCCGCTGCTCGACCCGGCCTGGGGGATGCTGGCCGACGCCGGCGTACCGGTCGTCGTCCACGCGGGTAGCGGGCCGGCGCCGGGCGCGTTCACCGGCCCGGGACCGATCGGCGAGGTGCTGGCCCGGCATCCGGCGCTGCCGATGGTGGCCGCCCACATGGGCATGCCGGAGTACGACGAATTCCTGGCCTTCGCCGAGCGTTATGCCAACGTGCGCGTCGACACCACCATGTGCTTCACCGACTTCTCGGGCAGCATTGCGCTTGGAGAGCGGCTCGCGCCGCGGCTCGAGGCGTTGCAGGACAAGGTGTTGCTCGGTGCCGACTTCCCGAACATCCCCTACCCGTACGCCCACCAGCTCGAGGCGCTGGTGCGACTCGGTCTCGGTGACGACTGGCTGCGGGCGGTCTGCTGGGACAACGCTGCGCGGCTGTTCGGGATCGGTGGGTGAGCCAGGTGGACACCATCGGTCGCAGCCTGTCCGAGGGCTTCTTCATGTTCTGGGACACCTTGTGGGCACTCGTGCTGGGCTTCACGATGTCCGGCATCGTGCAGGCGTTCGTGTCGCGGGCGCAGTTGCAGCGGGTGATGGGCGACCACCGGCCGCGGACGGTGGTGCGGACCTCGCTGCTCGGTGCGGCCTCGTCGTCGTGCTCGTACGCCGCGAGCGCACTGGCCCGGACCTTGTTCGCCCGCGGTGCCGACTTCACGACCTCGATGGTGTTCATGATCGCCTCGACCAACCTGGTGGTCGAGCTCGGCATCGTGCTCTGGCTGCTGGTCGGCTGGCAGTTCGCGGTGGCGGAGTTCGTCGGCGGGTCGATCATGATCGCGCTGCTGACCGTCATCGGGCCGAGGGTGTTCCGCGGTCGCTTCCTCGCCGAGGCTCGGCGGCAGGTGGCGGCGAGCCAGCCCGCGGACCTGCCGGTCGGTCCGGACCGAGTCGCGGGCGCAGCGGCGCCGAGTCGCTGGCGGTCACGCCGGACCTGGTCCGACGCCGCGGGCTTCACCATCGCCGACCTTCGGATGCTGCGCCGCGAGCTGGTGATCGGGTTCGTGGTCGCCGGCTTCTTGGCGGTCGCCGTGCCGACCCGGGTCTATCGCGACGCCTTCATCAGCGGACACGGTGGCTGGACGACGGTTGAGAACGCGATCGTCGGACCGGTCGTCGCGTTCGTCAGCTTTGTCTGCTCGATCGGCAACGTGCCGCTCGCGGCCGCGCTGTGGACCAGCGGAGTGAGTGTCGGTGGCGTGGTCGCCTTCGTGTTCGCCGACCTGCTCTCCGCGCCCCTGGTCGCGATCTACCGCCGGCTGTACGGCGGGCGGCAGGCGCTGATCCTGGTCGGGGTGTTCTGGGCGGTCATGAGCGTGGCCGGCCTGCTGACCGAGCTGATCTTTCGCGGAGTGGGTCTGCTTCCGCACGTCCGCCGCGCCCAGCCGGTCAGCACCGGCTTTCGCTGGAACGCGACGACCTTCCTCGATCTGGTGTTCCTGGTGGTGTTTGCCGGGGTCTGGTGGCTCGCCGCGCACCGGGACGAAGGTGGCGCCGACAACCGGTTTGCGGTCGACCCGATCTGCGGGATGCAGGTCGAGAAGGCACATCCCGGCGCGGTCACCGAGCGCGACGGCGTCACGTCGTACTTCTGCTCCGACGGATGCCGGGACTCCTTCATCGGGCGGGACGCCCGGACCGAATCCGTTTAGCCAGCCGGCTGGATGCGGGTACCGTGGAGGCTGACAAACAGCACCGATCCCAACCAGGGGGTGAACGGTTTCGACTTCGGACGTCGATTCGAGAGAAGCGGGCTGAGGATGTCGCGTGAACTCATTAACCACCGCGGCAAAAAGATAAATGCCGATAATAACCGGCTCGCTCTCGCTGCCTAACCCGTAGCGAAGCTGTCAGCCTAGGGGCGCCTCCGCCCTAGGACCTGGCATCGATAGGAGGCTCAACCGATAGGTCCGGTCACGGGATCTTGAGGGAAACCAAACAGTGATTGGGCCTGCAGCGGGGTGCCTGCGCCACCGCTGGGGCCGAGAAAACTGCAGCAGGCTGCGCCCGGAGAAGTCTCGCTGACACGCCGAAGGACCCGGGTTCGATTCCCGGCACCTCCACGGACAGGCCAGGTCAGACGCCCACCATCGCGCTGACCTGGCCGCTGGGCTTCGTCGTCGTTCGTGGCGGTGGATCCGGGCGACCGATCGCGCGATCGGATTTCGGTGCATGACGCCGGTGCAGGTGGAATAGCATTTCCCAATCTTTGGGGGGTGGTCATGGGCGCGTCGCGTGCCAGGTTTCGGGTCGGGGTGGTCGGGGCGGCAGTCTTGGCCGCTATCACCGCATCGGTCGCGCCGACGGGTGCGACGGCCGCACCTGCCCGGGTCGGCGCGCGGTACGCCGTAGCCGTTCCGGTCTGCAGCGGCGTGACCGTGGGCTATGCCCACTGCGACGCGATGCGACTGGTGCCGGCCGGCAAGTCGACGCCGGGCGCGCTGCCGATGGCGGCGCCCGGGACGTTCAAAGGAGAGACCGGCAACGGATACTCGCCGGCTCAGCTGGCGACGGCGTATGACGTCGACGCCGACTCGGCGACCGGATCGACCCAGACCGTCGCCGTCGTTGATGCGGACGACGACCCCAATGCATTGGCCGACCTCAACACGTTCGATGCCTATTACGGTCTGCCTGCCGAGACCACCCGGTCGTTCGCGAAGGTCGATCAGACCGGCGGCACGCAGTACCCGACTGCAGATGCGAGTTGGGCAGCCGAGATGTCACTCGACATCGAAGCAATCCGAGGAATCTGCCATCAGTGCAGGATTCTGCTCGTCGAAGCGAACACCGCCGCCAACGCGAACATGCATGCCAGCATGGCGGAGGCGGTCGCACTGGGCGCAAACGAAATCAGCGCATCGTTCGGCTCGCCCGAGCCGCCTGGCGGCCTGAGCGCGGCGACGGCAAAGGCGCTGATCACGGCATTCAACTTTCCGCATGTTGCGGTGGTGGCGGCCACTGGCGACCACGGCTGGCGCGCCTGGGACCTGGTCAATGAATTCCACGATCCCCAATACGGCCCTGACTATCCGTCGTCACTGCCGAACGTCGTCGCGGTCGGCGGCACCACTCTCACGTTGACCGCTGCGGATAAGCGCGCCTCGGAGACGGTGTGGAATCGAAACGGCGACTCCGACTCGATCGGCTGGCCCGACTTCAAGGGCGAGGGCGCGACCGGGGGCGGCTGCAGCATCAGCTTCAAGGCCTCCTCGTGGCAGCTCGCCGTCCCAGGCTTCAGCGACACCGGCTGCGGCAAGTTCCGGATGGCGGGCGACATCGCTGCCGACGGCGACCCTCACACCGGGTTCGATATCTACGACTCGTACCTGAGTGGCGGCTGGCAGACCCTCGGAGGCACCTCGCTGTCAACACCACTGATCGCCGCGATGTGGGCGCTCGCCGGAGGCCCGGCCGGCGTCAAGAGCCCCGGCCGCACGCTGTACCGGCATGCCGGAGAACCTGGGTTCTACGACGTCAAGTCAGGCGGAAACGCATACTGCGGTTTTGCCGATCCCGATACCTGTGCGGTCGCGGGTCCGTTCGCCGGCGGTGGCCCTGCGGCCAACCCGAACGACACCGACTCCGGCACGGTCGACTGCGCGTTCGCCCCGTTCCCGAGCACCGATACCACGCCGGTCGAGAACAACAAGGAGTGTCGCGCGGCCGTGGGCTACGACGGGCCTTCTGGGCTTGGCACCCCGATCGGGCTGTCGGTGTTCCAGCCGGCCGGTCCGACCGGCCGCATCACGACGCCGAAGCCGGTGAAGGTCAAGAAGTCGGGGAAGTACTCCGTGGACACCGCCGATGCCACCCCGGGGGCCAAGATCACGTCCTACAAGTGGACGTGGGGTGACGGGTCGCCATCGAGTCATGGCAAGTCGCCCACGCACGCCTTCAAAGAGAAAGGCACGTATCTCGTCAAGGTGTACCTCGAGGATTCAGACGGCCTGACCGGCGACGCATCGCTGGAAGTCACGGTGGGCAAGAAGCCGAAGGTCGATATCGGCGGACCGGCGTCGTTGAAGATCAAGAAGAACGGCGAGTTCCAAGCCGAGGCCAGCGACCCGAACACCGGCGGCAAGATCACGTCGTACAAGTGGACGTTCGGTGACGGCTCGACCGACCACGGATCGAAGGTGAAGCATGCCTTCAAGAAGCCGGGGAAGTACCGCGTGACAGTCACCGTCACCGACGACAGCGGCCTTTCCGAGAAGGCGGTCCTCACGGTCGACGTGACGAAGTAGCAACCGCCCGACTCCAACCCTGAGGGCGTACCCGCGTTGACATTCAGCAATGTGACATTGCTTGGTGCGGGGGTTAGCGGGCGGTGGCGGGCAGAGTTTGGGCCGTGCCCGGTTGTTGGCCCACGACGACCACGGGGACCCGGGTCTGCGTGGTGAGGCAGTGCACAAACGTTCGCTCGGCGCGATCGTTGCGACCCGAGTTGCCGATGACGAGAAGCGCGCGGTGCTGCTCGGCGATCTCGATCAGCTCCTCGACCGTCCGGTGAGACTGGTCGATGCTGCGTACGGCGTCCTCGGACGGCAGCTCCCGCCGCAGCCAACCGGCAAACGACGGGCCGAAGAACGTCCCTGAACGTGCACCGGCGAGGCCTTCGCCGATGGGGACGACGATCAGGCCCACCTGGCGGCGCCGAGCCTGCGCCGCGGCCCACCGCAAGGCGATTCCCGATGACTCCGACCGCGCGACGCCGCACACGATGGCGGCCGGCGGGCTGTCGGTCGTGCCCGCCGGCACAACAAGTACCGGGCAATGCCCGCGGTCGACGACCACTCGCGAGGTCGCGTCGATGGTCACGACCTTCGGCGAACTGGACCGGGCGATACCCACCACGACCAGCGAGGCGTCGAGCGAGCAGCGGAGCAGCTCGACGGCGAGCGGTTGCGACGCGCTTCGTACGTCGATGACCTTTAGGCCGGACCGGGCATGGCTGGCCTGGACCATCAGCTGCGCAATCGCCGCGTGCCGTTGGTTCACGTTCAGGCCGTCGGCTTGCCGGTCCGGCGCAGCCCGCGGGTCGGGTGGCACCCGCATGATCATCAAACGAGTGCCGCGAATCCGTGCCTCGCGGGCAGCAACTCGAAGCGCCGCATCGCCGGCATCGGTCGGCGTATAGCCGACAACAACCGGCCTGCGGTCGACCGTATCGCCGCGGCGGCGATGGTCATCGTCCATGGGCTCTCCGAATCGATCGGGCTAAAGCATCACTGTGGCCGCTGCCCAGGGGTGACCGGAAGTGCCGAAGGGTGAGTTGTTGCGGGGCAAATGGCGTCGGTCGCTTGGCGGACGGCATGCGGGCCTCGGTGCGACAACGTGCTCCACTGAGTACGACGGAGCCCGGTCAAACCTCGTGGTGCGTCACAACGAGGTGACCACTCACCGGTACGGCGCGCGGATCCATACGGGTGAGCACCGAGACCGGGTGAGGTGTGACGCCCGTCCCTGATGGGGGCCGATGAGCGGTGTTTGCGTCGGCGGACCTTGGGAATCGCCGTGACCCAGACGCAGTCCGCGGCGGCTGAGGAGCGAGCGCTCGCGGCGATCATCAGGTCATCGCACGACGCAGTGATCACAAAGACCGTCGATGGAATAATCACCGCCTGGAATCCCGGGGCGACGCTGCTCTATGGCTATCCGGCTGACCACATGCTGGGGCAGAGCTTTGAGTTGATCATTCCGCCGGAGTACTTCGACGACGAAAGGGCCCGACACACTCGTGTTGCGCAAGGACATCCGGAGGCCGGATACCAGTGCGTGCGCTTGCGAGCGGACGGCCGCCCGATCCGGGTGGACATGTCGATGTCACCGGTCCACGACGACGTTGGCACCGTCGTCGGCGTTGCCACGGTCTCACGCCCGGTCGGTGATCAGGAGGACGCCAATGCGCGGTTCGCCTCGCTGCTCGAGGCGGCGCCCGACGCCATGGTGTGCATTGACCGGGCCGGGCGAATCGAGTTGGTCAACGCCGCGACCAGCACGATGTTCGGATACGCGCGGTCCGAGCTGGTCGGTGCCTCGCTGGAGATGCTGATCCCGGACGACCTGCGCGATGTCCATCGACAGCATCGGGCGGACTTCTTTCGCAACCCGACGCCGCGTGCCATGGGGGTCGGCCTGTCGTTGCATGCTCGACGACGTGATGGCTCGACGTTTCCCGTCGAGGTCAGCCTTGCCGTAGATAGCGGTGGGGAATCGTTGGCGATCGCCGCGGTGCGGGATGTCACCGAAGCGCGGGAGACCGCTGCGGCGCTGAGCGAGAGTGAGACGCAGCTGCGTCAGCTCGCTGAGAACGTCGACACGGTGTTCGCGCTCTACCAGATCGATCCGCTCGAATACCTCTACATCAGCCCGGGCTTCCAGAAGCTGACCGGATGGACCCCGGAGGAGCTCAAAGCAGAGCCTTCATTGGCCACCGCCGTCGTCCACCCGGACGACCGGGAGCGCTGGGCGGCCTCGTTCTTCGCGCCCAGCCAGATCGGGCTGCCGGCGATGTCGGAGCACCGCATCATCCGGGCCGACGGCCAGGTGCGCTGGGTGCGGTCGTTCGCGAGCGTCGTCCCCAACCAGCACGGTCGCCCGGAACGCGTCGTGACGACCACGGAGGACATCACCGAGCGGGTGGAGGCAGCGCAGGCCCTTCAGGAGGCCGAGTCAACCGCCCGCGCGGCCAACGACGCCAAGAACGAGTTCCTGTCCCGGATGAGCCATGAGCTGCGGACTCCACTGAACGCCGTGCTCGGATTCGGTCAGCTGCTCGAGCACCACCTGGTCGAGACCGAGTACTTCGACTTCGCCCGGCACGTGGTTCGGGCCGGCCGGCACCTGCTGGATCTGATCAACGAGGTCCTCGACATCGCCAGGATCGAGTCCGGCGAGATGTCGGTCAGCCCTGAGCCGGTGGCGGTTGCGACGATCGTCGGCGAGACCGCGCTGCTGATGCAACCATTCGCCGAAGCGGCCGGGATAACGATCTCCGTGATCCCCGGCCCGCTGACTGAGTACGCACTCGCGGATCGTCAGCGGCTCCGTCAGATCCTGCTCAACCTGATCTCCAACGCGGTGAAGTACAACCGAGAGGGCGGCGGAGTCTGGGTCACCTGGTCGGCGGACGGCGACGACGAAGTGTCGATCACCGTGCGCGACGACGGTCCGGGGATCTCCCCGGACCTCTACCAGCGTGTGTTCGTTGCGTTCGATCGACTCGGCGCCGAGGCCAGGGGAATCGAAGGCACCGGCGTGGGTCTCACGGTGACCCGCAGCCTCACCGAGCTCATGAACGGCACGTTGAGCTTCGAGTCGGCGGTCGGCAAGGGGACGACGTTCAAGGTCGGCCTCCCGACCGCGAACGAGCCACTTGCCTCGATCCCCGATCACGTGGCGCCGAAGCCGCACGATCCGGCGATCGCCGGGTCGGCGACCGTTCTCTATATAGAGGACAACGAACCGAATGTCCGGGTGATGGAGTCCGTGCTGGCCCTGCGACCGGAGTGGCGGCTCATCCATGCCGGTCTCGCCAGTCTCGGTCTCGAGCTGGCCCGGTCGCAGGAGCCGGACCTGATTCTGCTCGACGTCCACCTGCCGGACAGCTCGGGCCAGGAGGTGCTGGCGTCGTTGAAGAGCGACCCGCGCACCGCCGAGATCGATGTCATCGTGCTCAGCGCCGACGCGAGCAGCCAGCAGATCAAGCGTCTGCTGGCGGCCGGCGCCGCGCAATACATCACCAAGCCGTTGGACCTGACCGAAGTGCTGGCGATTCTCGATCGCACTGCCGCGGAGAAGGCGGGGTCGCGTCACGATGAATGAGTCGCTCGCCGCCTTCGCCACCATGTCGGTCCTCGTCATCGACGACAACCCGGTGAACGTCGACCTGCTGAAGTCGCTGCTGAAGGCCGAAGGAATCCCGCGGGTGATCTGCGAGACCGAGGCCCGCCGGGTCGCGGGGATCCTGCCGCTCGTCAACCCGGACCTCATCCTGCTCGACCTCCACATGCCGCACGTCGACGGATACGCCGTACTGGATGAGATCCGGGAGTTCGCCGCCGGCACCTACCTGCCGGTCCTCGTGGTGACGGCCGACGCGACCCCGGAGGCCCGCAACCGCGCGCTGTCGCACGGCGCACGCGACTTCCTCACCAAGCCGCTCGACATCACCGAGATCACCCTGCGGATCGCGAACCTGCTGCAGACCCGCCAGCTTTACGCCGACCTACGCCGTACAGCCGGCAACACCAACGGAAAGATCGACCTGGACCAACCGGCGGTCCGCAACCTCATTCAAACCGTGATCGACGGCCGCCGGATCGCCCCGTTCTTCCAGCCGATCGTCGACATCGACGACCACCTCACCGTCGGCTACGAGGCGCTGGCCCGGTTCGTCCAGCCGAGCACCCGCGGACCGGCCGGCTGGTTCCAGGATGCTCACGAGGTCGGCCTCGGTGTTCATCTCGAGTGGCTCGCCATCACGCAGGCGCTTCCGTTCCTGGACACAATCCCGTCGGACTGCTTCCTGGCGTTGAACATGTCCCCGGCGATGATCCTTCAGCTGCAGCACCAGACGTTGTGCGGTCCCGAGATGTGCCCGCAGATCGTCATCGAGCTGACCGAGCACGTGCCGGTCGAGGACTATTCGGCGCTCCGCGATGCGCTGCGGGAGATCCGTGACAACGGCGCCCGACTGGCCGCGGACGACCTCGGCGCGGGGTACGCCGGATTCCGTCATCTGATCGCCCTCGAGCCGGACATCATCAAGCTCGACATCTCCTTGATCAGCGGCATCCACCGCAATCGGGTCGGCCGGGCGCTGTCCCGTGCCCTGGTCGCGTTTGCGACCGATGTCGGAGCGGTGGTGATCGCCGAGGGGGTCGAGGACGCCGCCGACCTGGCCGAGCTTCGCACCATCGGCGTCCATTGGGCGCAGGGTTACCTCCTTGGCCGGCCGGCACCCTTACCGCACAATGGGGCGCGAGTCCCATGAGCGTCATGGGGAGGGAGCGGGTCTTGACCCAAGACCTCGGCGTCGAGGTCGTTGCGCAGCGGGTGGCGGAACCACCGGTTGCAGCGGTCGGGCCGTTTCGGCGCGGCGGTCGACGCGATCGGGCATTGCCGTTCCTGATCGTCGCGTTAGCCGCGGAGGCGAGCGTGCTGCTCCCACCCGGCCCGCAGTCCACGCCCGATCTGGTGATCAGCCTTGGCCTGCTCGCCGCCGTGGTCGCGTCCTTCTGGCTGCCGTGGGAGCAGATTCCGGCATGGGTGAGCGTGACGCCTCCGCTTGCCTTCCTTGGCTCGACGCTGGCGCTGACTCTCTCGACCGGACAGAGCACGTCGGGCATCGGCATCGTGGTGCTGATCCCCGTGGTCTGGACCGCGCTGTTCCATCGGCGCTGGGAGTCGATGGTCGTGGTCGCCGGTGTGGTGGTCGTCGAGATCATTACCGCCTTGACCCCGGTGCACCTGTCCAACACGGTCATCGCCCGGCGATGCTTCTTCTGGACCGTGCTCGGCGCACTGATCTCGGTGGCAATCCATCGCCTGCGCGAACGCACCCGCCAGGCCCAGCAGGAGACGATCGACTTGCAGGAGCAGATGCGCGACTCGGCGCTGATGGCCGATCGCGACCGGATCGGGGTGCGGCTGCACCATTCGACCATCCAGCGGATCAGCGCGGTCAGTCTGCACCTCGAAGGAACCAAGAACCTTACCGACCAGCCGCCGGTCAGCGAGCGTCTTGCTCAAGCGGTCGCTGACCTCGACGACACCGTCAGTGAACTGCGGGTGGCAATCTTCAATCTGGATGACGACGCACCCGACGTGACGTCGTAGCCGAGCAGTTGCGCTAGTCGATCGAGTCCCGGGTCACGTCGTGCGCGAGGACCGCTGCCTGCGTCCGGCGCTCGAGGCCGAGCTTGGCCAGGATGTTTGAGACGTAGTTCTTGACGGTCTTTTCGGCGAGGAACATCCGTTCGCCGATCTGGCGATTCGTCAGGCCCTCTCCGACGAGGTCGAGCACCTTGCGCTCCTGGTCTGACAGCGCGGACAACCGATGCTGGCTGCGGCCGTGGGTGCGAAGTCGTTCCATGACCTGATGGGTCGCGGTCGGGTCGAGCAACGACCCGCCGGCGGCCACCGTCCGTACTGCTCCGATCAGGTCGGTGCCGCGGATCTGTTTCAGCACATAGCCCTGTGCGCCAGCGATGATCGCGTCGAGCATCGCTTCGTCGTCGGCAAATGAGGTGAGCATCAGGCAGGCGAGATCCGGCAGGATGGAACGGAGCTCCCGGCAGGCGGTCACGCCACTTCCATCAGGCAGCCGGACGTCGAGAACAGCAACTTGCGGACGCGCGACCGGTGCGCGAGCCAGGGCTTCGGCGACCGATGACGCCTCGCCGACGACGGTGATGTCGCCCTCGGCCTCCAGCATGTCCTTGACACCGCGCCGGACGACCTCGTGGTCGTCGAGGAGGAAGACGGTGATGGCCCCGCGCGCGCTACCGGTCGGACCTTCGGCCGGCTCGGGCCTAGGCCTCGACCGTGACACGGTTGTCGATTCTGGTCAGCCCCGGCAGGGTTACGACGGCGCGTTCGGCGGCGAGTCGCTCGGCCGTCGATGAGACCTTGCCGGTCAGCGTGACGACGTGATCCCTGACCTCCGCGACGACGGCATCGATCGGCAGGTCAGGGGCGTGTTGAAGTGCGCGCTGGGCCGCCATGGCAAGCTCGGTATCGGTCTCGCCGCTCGACTGGGGTGACCGCACCACGATGTCGTCCGCAACCGCGTGTACGCCCCAGACCTCGAGGGTCGCCGCGTGCGCGGCTTGGCGATGCTCCTCGGTATGGAGCTGTCCAGTGAGCGTGACGGTGCCGTGGTCGGCCGAGACTCCGATGTGCGGTGCGTCGTGGCCGAGGGCGGTCCGCAGCGCGGTTTCAACCATGTCCTGAAGGACCTCGTCCGTGGGGTTGGTGATGTGTTCCATGCGTCAACCGTCGCGGACGGTCCCGACCCGCGCTAGGGCCGATGGTCCCTAGTTCCCCGGTGATCGGTCCCGAACCGAGGTACCGTGGACCTGCCGAGATCCCGCACCTGTCGAAGCCCATCGCCTGGTCGCGAGGATTCATGGCCGAACCCGCACTGGATCGCCTGCCCTCTCTGTCGTCGAACGGCTCCCAGGCCGGCTCGAATCCGCTGGCGGCCGCGGCCGCCCAGGTCTCGCTCCGGGCGCTCGACCCGCACGTCGTCCTCGATGCGCGGGTCGCTTTCGTCCCGCTCGGCGAGGTGGCGCTGTGTGCGGTCGGTGTCGGCCGGGGCGCGACCATGCACCTGCCCGGATCCGCCTGCTATCGCGTCGTGCTGCCGAGCGAAGGGCAGGCGCTGGCCCGGGTGACAGACCGCGGCTGGCGTTCGATCGACTCGGCGAAGGGCCTGTGCATCTCGCCAGGAGACGATCTCGAGCTCACCTGCCGCCATCGCTACAGCCAGGTGGTCGTCTCCTTCCCGAAGGATCTCGTCCGCCGCGAGGTCGAGCGCCTCGGCGGTACTCCCTGCGGTGCTCCGATCGAGTTCGAGTCCACGGTCGATCTCTCCGCGCCGGTGGGCCGGGCCTGGCGCGATGCGATCGCCGCGGTCGAAATCGGCTCATACGCCGCCGGCATGCTCGGCACGGTCGGCGCCGCTCCGCATCGGATCGAACACTGGCTGCTGACCCTCCTGGTCCGCGATCAACCATTGCGGCACCCGGCCGGCGTACGACGGCGGCCGGGTGGAGTCGTGGGGCGGGTCACTGATGCCATCGAGCGACGACCCGAGTATCGCTGGACGGTCGACGAGCTCGCCGCGATCGTGCCGTGCGGCGTGCGCACATTGCAGGCAAGCTTTCGCACGTCCACCGGGCTGTCGCCGACGGAGTACGTGCGCGGGGTGCGGCTCCAACGGGTGCACGACGAGCTCGAAGAATCCGTCGCTGGACTGGCGACGGTCACCGAGGTCGCGATGAGTTGGGGTTTCAGCCATATGGGCCGGTTCAGCGCCTCGTATCACAAGCATTTCAGTGAGTATCCGAGCGAGACGCTGAAGGGGTCGCACGAGGTGCCATAGCGACTGTGCTCGCTCGTTCTCGGCCTGTGGCCGACGAGGGCTAGAGCCAGTTCCGGAGCATTGCGGTCGCAACCGCGGAGGCACGGTCGCGGGACTTGAGCTTGACATGCGTGCGCTCGAGATAGGTCTTGATGGTCGAGACCGCGACGCCGAGTCGGCGAGCGATCTGCTCGTTGGTGGCACCGCTCGCGACGTGCGTCAGCACCTGGCGTTCGCGCGTCGTGAGGGGGTTGCCAGGGGCGATTCCCAGCGTGCTGAGCAGCTGGCCGAGGTGGCCCACTACGGTGATGCCCGCGGTCGCTGATCGCAGGGTGACGTCGACCGAGCGCCCAGGATCGGTGAGCAGGATCACCCTCGCTCGCCGGGCGGTGTTCTGGCCGTTGGTGGCGAGCCGGAGGCATCGCGCAATCGCCTCGGCCGGCGCGCGCGAAGCGTCGATGATCACGAAGTCGATCGTCGTGAGCAGTTGCTGGAATGCGCGGGCGCCGAGGATCGTCGCTCGCTCGCCCTGAGCCGGTGCGATCACCATCGACGGGATGCCCGCCTCGGCGATCAGATGCGAGGTGCAGGCCGAGACACCGCGGCTGGAAGCGGACAGGATGCAGGCCTGCCAGATCGGGCGGCTGCTCGCCGCCGGGCGCAGACGCGCAACCAACCGAACGAGGCGCTCGTCGAGCTCGGTCTCCACGAGGGAGTCGGCATCCGGCTGGTTCGCCATGTGGGCGATACCCGCGCGGAGCTGCTCGTAGATTCCCAGCAACGGAAGACCGGTCTGCAACGCGAGCCGGATCATCAATTCGGTGGTCTGCTCGTCGCCGCTGAGAAACCTCGTGAGGACGGTCGGCGGCGCATCGATGTGCGGAGCGATCGGCTCGACGAGCGGTGTCACTACATGGAGTGCTGGCATTTGCGCACGACCTTCTCACCGAGGGGAATTCGGCGGGGTCGTGGCCAACGGCTCGAACCGGAGAGCGGGTCGTACCAAACCACGACCGGTGGCATCACCGATATGCGAATTCCGCAGGGGGCTATCCACTCAACGAACGGTTGTGGAGTAATTCTCCTGATATCAGATCAAACATCCCTATTAAGTCGGGCCGCAAACGCGGACTCGTCCGTCACCGGGGGAGTTCTTCGCGGTTCCTGATCGGTTCCGCATGGGGGACCACGACGACCGGGACCTTGGACTGCGAGGTGACGGTCCGAACGACTGAGCGACCGAGCCGCCGGCCCGGGCGGTGCGAGCCGACGACGAGCATTGCGTTGTGCTCGGTCGCGATTTCGAGCAGCCGGCGCCCGGCCGGGCCGGTCTCGCTCGAGCAGACCACCGTCGTCGACGCGGACGGAAGGTGCATTCGTACCCAGTTGCTGAGCGAGACTTCCTCGGGATCGGGGGTTCGACCGTCCCGAGTCGCCGGCCGCACCTCCACCGCAAGAACGGTGATGCCGCGCAGATCGGCTTCCTTGGCGGCCCAGTGCAGCGCATCGATCGACGAGGCCGACCGGTCCAGCCCGCAGACCAACCGGTTCGGCGGTTGAGCCGGCGACGTCGGCGGCACGAGGAGGACCGGGCAGTGCGCGTGCCGCACCACTTCACGCGGAACGGTGTCGAGCAGCGCTGCGGTCGTCGCATGGTTCGTGGTCACTCCCAGTACGAGGAGCAACGCCGTGCGCGACGCGACGATCAGCTCCTCCGCGATCGGCGCGGTGGTGACGCGGGCATCGACCTGCTCGAGGTCCGGTGCGACGTCGTGGGCGACGGCGAGGACCCGCGCCATCACAGTACGTCGATGCTCCTCCGCGCTTTCGGCGCTGGCGAAGACCTCCGGCGCCTCGGTCCCCACCAGTTTGTGAACGACGGACAGTGGCGCTCCGCGCAGCCGCGCCTCGGCGGCGGCAGCCTGCAGGGCGTTGGTGCCGGCCGGGCCTTCGAGGTAGCCGACCACGATCGGCCGAGGCCGGCTCAGAGCATGAAGCTCGAGCGGGCTCGGTTTTCCCGCCTGCACCATTCCTCAATCCTGGGGATCGAGCGAGTGGCGTGGGTAGAGTCCTTGGTCCCTACTGTGCGGGCGTCAGACCGTTCTCGGTGACCTGCGTCACGACGGCGGCCGGCTCGACGATCGTGCCTGCCTCGCCGGCCAGGATGCGGTCGGCATCTTCCATCGCCCCGATCGCGGCCATCCCGCCGGTGAGCTCTACGAATCGACAGGCGGCGTGGACCTTCGGTCCCATCGAGCCGTCCGGAAAGCCTTCGCTGCGGAGCTCAGTCGGCGTCGTCGTACCAATCGGCTGTGCGTCGGGGGTGCCGAAGCCGCGCACCACGTTCGGGACGTCGGTGAGCAGCACCAACGCATCGAGACCGAGTGTCCGTGCCAGCAGCTCGGCGGTGAGGTCCTTGTCGACGACCGCCTCGACGCCGCGCAGGTGACCAGTGGGGTCATCACGCACGACCGGCACTCCGCCGCCGCCTGCACACACGACGAGACTGCCCGCCGACACCAGGGTCCGGATCGAGGCCGACTCGATGATCTGTTGTGGTTGTGGTGAAGCGACCACACGGCGCCACGCGTCCCCGTCGGGTCGCACCGTCCAGCCACGCTCAGCCGCGATCCGGTTCGCCTCGTCCTCGGAATAGGTGGGTCCGACGAACTTGGTCGGTCGGTCGAAGGCCGGGTCGTCAGCGTTGACCAGGGTCTGTGTCAACAGCGTCGCGACCTGCCGGTCGGGCAGCTCGTTCTGCAGCGCCTGGGCGAGGATGTACCCGATCATTCCCTGGGTCTGGGCGTCGAGGACGTCGAGCGGGTAGGGCCGGCTGAGCCCGGGGTCGGATGCACTTTCCAGCGCCAACATCCCGACCTGCGGCCCGTTGCCATGGGTGATCACGACCTGATGCGTGCGCGCAACGCGTGCGATTGCGGCTGCGGCCTTCGTGACGTTGAACTGCTGAACGTCAGCGTCCGGTCGCTCGCCGCGGTGCAGCAGCGCGTTTCCGCCAAGCGCGATGAGTACGCGCATTCGACTCAGTCCCCAAGCGTTGCGACGAGGATGGCCTTGATCGTGTGCAGCCGGTTCTCGGCCTGGTCGAAGACGATCGACTCGGGTCCTTCGAAAACGTCTTCAGTGACCTCGAGCGCCTCGAGACCGTGCGCCTTGTACAGCTCCTCGCCGATCACGGTCTCCCGGTTGTGGAACGCCGGCAGGCAGTGCATGACCTTGGTCGACGGGTTGCCAGTTGCGGCCACGGTCTTCGCGTTGATCTGGTAGGGCAGCAGCTCCGCGATCCGCTGCGCCCATGCTTCGGCCGGCTCGCCCATCGACACCCATACGTCGGTGTAGAGGAAATCGGCGCCGGCGACCGCGGCGTCGACGTCATCGGAGATCAGGATCCGGGCACCGCTGGCCGCCGCGAGTGCCTGGCAGGTCGCGATGTGGTCGGAGTCCGGCCAGCGGTCACGGGGCGCCGCGAGCCTGACGTCCATGCCCAGGATGGCGCCGATCGCGAGCAGCGAGTTGCCCATGTTGTTTCGGGCGTCGCCGAGGTAGCAGTAGGCGATCTCATCAAGTGGCTTGCGGCTGTGCTCGGTCATCGTGAACACGTCACACAGGGTCTGGGTGGGGTGGAAGCTGTCGGTCAGCCCGTTGTAGACCGGGACACCGGCATTAGCCGCGAGCACCTCGACCGTTGCCTGAGCGAACCCCCGGTATTCGATCGCGTCGTACATCCGGCCGAGGACCCGGGCGGTGTCGCGCATCGACTCCTTGTGCCCGATCTGCGTGCCGCTCGGCCCGAGATAGGTGGGCCAAGCGCCCTGGTCGACGGCCGCGACCTCGAACGCGCACCGGGTGCGGGTCGAGGTCTTCTCGAAGATCAGCGCGATGTTCTTGCCGGTCAGGTGCTGCCGCTCGGTGCCGGCGTACTTCGCCGCCTTGAGCTCGCCCGAGAGCCGGAGCAGGAACCGCAGCTCGTCCGCGGTGTAGTCGAGCTCCTTGAGGAAGTGCCGGTTACGAAGGTTGACGGGCATTGCTGGTCAGTCCTTTCGGTGCTTCCGGCTGGGGTAGCCGAGAAGCCCATCGATTCCTGCAAGCGGCTACAAGGAGTCCCGCTGGATCGGGCAGGTCATGCACCGAGGGCCTCCGCGTCCGCGGCCGAGCTCACTGCCCGCCACCGAAACTACCTCGATGCCGTGCTTGCGCAGCATCGTATTGGTTGCGACGTTGCGCTCGTAGCCGAAGGCCACGCCAGGGGCGACGGCGAGGAAGTTGGTGCCGTCGTCCCACTGCTCCCGCTCCGCGGCGCGGACGTCTTCGTCGGTGGTCAGCACCGTGACCTTGTCGACGTCGAGCACCTCGGCGAGGGTCGTCCACAGATCCTCGTTGCGGGCGACGTGCAGCCCGGTGGGGTCGTCGGCCCGGGTGATGGTCCACGACCGCGGCTTGCGGGTGAAGTACGGGTAGAGCACGAAGGTCGATCGGTCGATCATCGTCATCGCCGTATCGAGGTGCATCATCGCGTGCGACTTCGGGAGCTCGACCGCAATCACGGTGTCTGCCTGGTCGTTGTCGAACAGGGACCGGGTGAGGATCTCGGCCGCCATCGCTGTGGTTCGCTCGCCCATCCCGATCATCACGGCCCGGTGTCCGAGGACGTGGACGTCGCCGCCTTCGATCGACGCGGGCAGGTGCGGGAGGTCATCGTCGCCGTAGTAGACGATGAAGTCGCGATCGGCGAACAGCGGGTGGTAGCGGTAGATCGCCCGGCTGTTGAGGGTTTCGCGCTGACGGGCGGGCTTGGCCATCGGGTTGATCGACACCCCGCCGTAGACCCAGCACGAGTTGTCCCGCTGGAAGAGGTGATTCGGCAGCGGGGTCAGGACGAAGTCGTCCTCGCTCAAGGTGTCCCAGTGCAGGGAGTGCATGGACAGCGGCTGGAGGTCGGCCTTCAACACGCCGCCGACCAGGAAGTCGGCCAACGTGCTGCCGTCGAGGTCGTCGAACAGCTGCCGGACCGGCTTGAGGAGCGACGGGCCGAGCGTCTCCGGGGTGCACAGCCGGTCGAGCACGAACTGCCGACCGGCCGGGATCTCGAGTGTTTCGCCGAGCAGCTGGCCGAAGTAGTGCACCTCCACGCCGTGCTCGCGCAGCGATTCGGCGAAGGCGTCGTGCTCTTCCTTCGCCCGGGAAGCCCACAGCACGTCGTCGAAAAGCAGCTCACCGATGTTCTGCGGGGTCAGGCGGGACAGCTCGAGACCCGGGCGATGCAGAATCGCCTGTCGGAGCTGACCGACCTCGGATCCGACGAACCATCGATTGTCGACGCTCTTGACGGGGAGCATTTTCCGCCTCCAGTAATCGGCGTCGGACATCCACCGGCGCGCATCGTTTCGCTTTCAGCGTGCGTCGGATGTCGGGGTGCGGATAGGGGCTTCGGTCCCAACCCCGGCGGGGCTTTCGGCGGTGCGAATGTCGGCGTGCCGATCGGCGCCCCGGAGCGCGACCAACGGCCCACTCAGACAGGACCTCCTGCCCTGTTTCCCGCTCGCCAGATTCCGGAGCATGGATGGTGACAGATCTAACGGATGCACCATCGAGGAAGTAGGGGTGGGTGGGTCACATGGCCGACACCGTGGTTCGCACAGAACGACCAGGCGGCGCCGTCGCGCCGGAGCCAAAGGATTCCAAGAATTCAGTGGCCACCCAGCGAGCCCGCGCCTTGGGGCTTCCCTCGGCGACCGCGCTGGTGGTCGGAAGCATCATCGGAACCGGTGTGTTCACGATGCCTGCTGTGATGGCAGGCGCGGGCACCAGCTCACTGCTGACCCTCGGCGTCGTTGCCGTCGGTGCCGTGCTCCTTGGCACCATGTTCGGTCAGCTCACCAAGCGCATCCCGAACAACGACGGCGGGCTGTACGCGTACGCTCGCCACGAGTTCGGTGACTTCGCCGGTTACCTGACCGCGTGGTGCTACTGGATCACCGCATGGGCCGGCAACGCAGCGATCGTGTCCTCCTGGGTCTTCTACGTCGAGTCGTTCTTCTCGATCACGAACCCCTCCGCATGGACGAACTTCGGGATCGCGATGACCGGCCTGTGGATCCCGGCGGCCATCAACCTGGTCGGCATCCGGCAGATGGCGTGGTTCCAGAACCTCACCGTGATCCTGAAGTTCCTGCCGCTCGTGCTGATCGGCGTGGTCGGCTGGTTCTACGTCTCGGCCTCCAACTTCGGTCCGTTCAACGCGACCGGCGGAAGCCTCTACAGCGGCGTCGGTATCGCTGCCGGTGTGGCGCTGTTCTCCTTCATCGGGGTCGAGTGCGCCTCGATCGCTGCGGGCCGGGTCAAGGACCCGCGCCGCAACGTCGGCCGGGCCTCGGTCCTCGGTACTGCGGCCAGCGCGCTGCTGTACCTGTTGGTCACCGCAGTCGTGATGGGGCTGGTGTCACACAGCAGCCTGACCGGCAACGGCGCCCCGTTCGTCAACGCTTTCCAGACCATGTTCGGTCACGCCCAATGGGTCGGGAAGCTCGTTGCCGGCACTGCGGTCATCTCCGGTATCGGTGCCCTCAACGGCTGGACGATGATCACGGCCGAGATGCCGTGGGCAGCCGCCAAGGACGGTCTGTTCCTGCCGCAGTTCGCCAAGGTGAACCGCGACGGCACCCCGTGGTTCGGAATCCTGGTCTCGACCTTGGTCGCCTCTGCGCTGATGGCGTTCGCCTACAGCGGCAACACCGGGCTGAAGGTCTTCACCTACCTGGTCGACCTCTCGGTCGTCACGGTCGCGATTCCGTACTTCTTCTCGGCGTGTGCGCAGCTCGCCTACCTGGTGTCCCGCCGCCGCAAGGTCGTCGGTGTGATGCTGGTCCGCGACCTGGCCATCGCCGGAGCGAGCGTGCTGTTCTCGCTCTGGGTGACCTTCGCCGCCGGCTACCAGGCCGTGTACCAGGCACTCCTGCTGGTGCTCGTCGGCCTGCCGATCTACGCGTTCCTGAAGGCTCGTCGTGAGCGGTTGGGAGACGCGCAGGAGCCGGTAGAGGCGCCGAGCGACGTAACCGAAGTTCCGCTGGCAGTCACGAACTGAACAAGCGGAGGCCGGCGACCATGGCGATCAGCCTGGTCGCCGGCCATTTGCTACGCAATGATCAGGAGCTGAAATGACCAGAGCATTGGTACGCCGACCCGGCCCTCGGCTCGATGAGGGAATCGTCACGCACATCGCCAGGAGCGCGGTCGACCTGACCCTCGCCCAGCGGCAGTGGAGCAACTACGTCGAGACGATGGGAAGAGCCGGCTGGGAGACCATCGAGGTCCCCGCCGCGCCCGACTGCCCGGATGCAGTCTTCGTCGAGGACACGCTCGTCGTCTACAAGAACGTCGCGGTCATCACCCGACCGGGTGCCGACTCACGCAAGCCGGAGGTGATCGATACCGAGAAGGTGGTCGAGGCGCTCGGCTATTCGGTGAACCGGATCCGACCCCCCGGCACACTGGACGGCGGCGACGTGTTGAAGGTCGGGGACACTATCTACGTCGGCCGGGGCGGCCGGACCAACGGCGAGGGAATTCGCCAGTTCCGCGGCATCCTCGAGCCCATCGGGGCCGCCGTTATCGCGGTGCCGATCGCCAAGGTCCTGCACCTGAAGTCGGCGGTCACCGCACTTCCGGACGGCTCGATCGTCGGCTACCTCCCGCTCGTCGACGACGCGTCCTTCTTCCCGCACTTCCGCGCGGTTCCGGAGGAGTCCGGTGCGCACGTCGTTCTGCTGGGTGGCAACCGGCTGCTGATGGCGGCGGACTGCCCGGCCAGCGCCGAGCTCTACACCGACCTCGGCTACGAGCCGGTCGTGGTCGACATCAGCGAGTTCCAGAAGCTCGAGGGCTGCGTCACCTGCCTGTCGGTCCGGCTACGCGGGCTTCCCGACGCCTGAGTGGTCGTCGGCGAGCAGGACCGCCGCGCCGTCGACCCGGTCGTGGGCAAGATCGCGCAAGGCCTGATTGGCCGCGGCCATCGGGTATGAAGTGGTGGTGACCGCAAGACCGAGCCTGGCGGCGAGGGCGAGGAACTCCTCGCCGTCGCGGCGAGTGTTGGCGGTGACGCTCCGCATCGACCGCTCCTCAAACAGATGCTCGGCGTAGTCGAGCGCAGGGATCTCACTGAGGTGGATACCGGCGATGGCAAGGGTTCCGCCCCGGTCGAGCGCCGCGAGGCAGGCCGGCACGATCGTGCCGGCGGGTGCGAACAGGATCGCTGCGTCGAGCGGCTCCGGCGGAGGATCCGTTGCGCCGGCCGCGGAGTCGACGCCGAGATCGAGGGCGAGTTGCCGGGCCGCAACCGACCTGGTCAGCACGTGCACCCTGGCCCCTTGATGCAGCGCAATCTGCGCGGTGAGGTGCGCCGAGGCGCCGAAGCCATAGATTCCGAGCCGGCCGGCCGGCGGGAGATTCGCCCGGCGCAGCGCTCGGTAGCCGATGATGCCGGCGCACAGCAACGGTGCCGCGTGCTCATCGTCGTAGCGGTCCGGGATCGGGTAGGCGTACGCCTCGTCGACCACGGCGTAGGGCGCGTAGCCGCCGTCGTCGTCCCAACCGGTGAACCTCGGCGCCACGCAGAGGTTCTCCCGCCCGTGCCGGCACCACCGGCAGCGACCGCAGGTGTGTCTGAGCCAGGCGATCCCCACCCGGTCACCGATCGAGAAGCGGTCGGCACCCGGGCCGAGCGCGTCGACCGACCCAACGATCTCGTGGCCGGGTATCACCTGCCTGTGCTTGGGGGTCAGGTCACCCTCGGCCAGATGAAGGTCGGTCCGGCACACGCCGCACGCGCTGACCCTGATTCTGAGCTGGCCGGGGCCGGCCAGCGGCTCCGGCCGGTCCAGCTCTACCAATGGCGCGGAGTCGATCGGCCCGGGGCGGTCAACCACCCACGCTTTCACCGACGCCGTCCCATCCGGCAACGGTAGGTCCCGCGGCCGGATCGGGCCCGATTGGGGGCACTCGACTCGTCAACTCGGGACTTTGGTCCCTACGCGAGTCACGGTCGCTCGACTCACCCTGTCGGTGTGAACGCACTCGACGTCGCCAGGTGGCAGTTCGCTGTCACAACCGTCTACCACTTCATCTTCGTGCCGCTGACGATCGGGCTGTCGCTGCTCGTCGCAGGCATGCAGACCGCCTGGGTCAGGACGGACAAGCCGATCTACCTTCGGATGACGAAGTTCTGGGGGAAGTTGTTCCTCATCAACTTCGCCATCGGCGTTGCCACCGGAATCGTGCAGGAGTTCCAGTTCGGGATGAACTGGTCGTCGTACTCGCGGTTCGTCGGTGACATCTTCGGCGCGCCGCTGGCGATGGAAGG
>CAYNDD010000005.1:5041-38506 GCA_964395425.1 uncultured Frankiaceae bacterium | reverse complement strand
AGGCCAGATCGCGTTTGACGACGGCTCGACCGTGACGCTCCAGCCTGGCGCGTTGGTCCGCCTCCGGGCCGGCGATCGTACGACGTGGACCATCACCGAGACGCTCCGTAAGGTCTACGTCATCCTCCCCAGCCCGTGATCCTGGGGCGGTGTGCGCGGTTACGCGCGGCGGTGACATTGTCGGCTCGGCTCGCGCCGACCAATACCCGGCCGGGCCGACCACGACTAGGTCGAGAAGTTCGATCGTCCCGTGCACTCGTCGCTTCAGCTCGGGCCACAGCCTCCGGTCCACCGGCCTTGGCCGGCCATCACTGCGCGGGATAAAGAGCAACGCCGCCTCGGCGGGTAGCTCGCCAAGGACCCACGCAAGGTTGCGAAGCATGACCTCGTCGAGATGCGCCATCGCATCATCGACGGTCGTCGCCATGACCGGGGCGCCGTGCCGGTCTTGGAAGAACATCATCAATAGCGAGCCGTAATCGCTGCAGGTGGTCAGCGACCGGGCCTCGCCGACCCGTTCGTCGAGCCATGAAGCCACGGAAACCTCCGATAAAGATGACGACGACACCTGCAGGTTCGCTTCGGGAACGCCAGTTGT
Source organism: uncultured Frankiaceae bacterium (assembly GCA_964395425.1). GTDB lineage: Bacteria > Actinomycetota > Actinomycetes > JAFAQI01 > JAFAQI01 > DATAUK01. The sequence goes on along the minus strand of CAYNDD010000005.1, from coordinate 37,908 downwards.
CCCCGGCCCGCGCAACATCTGTGGATGCGCGAGCCCGGTGGATAAGGTTGGTCGCACTGCGGCCCGACGGGCTTCCTTGCCGGACATGCCCCCACCCGCGCGACTGGTTCGTGCTGCCTTGGGGAGTCCGGTGCTTCTGTTCCGCGCGTCGGCCGAGTCGCTGCGGTCGGAGGCTCAGGCAGGGCGATTGGCACAGCACCTCTCAGAGCAGTATGCGTTCGCGCTCGGGCGTCGGGCGGCGGAGTCCGAGGTCCGATCCTGGGAACGCAGCCTTCCTGTGCTCGCCGACGATCTTCACGATGCGGGCCTGAGCCAGGTCGAGGTGCTGGCGGAGTTCCAGCTACCGCTGTCAAGCAAGCGGGTGGATGCGCTCCTCGCCGGCGTACATCCGAAGACCGGTGCGCCCTCCTACGTCCTGGTCGAGCTCAAGCAGTGGAGTCAGGCCGAGGCCCACGAAGACGCCGACGACCTGTGTTACATCGAGGCATATGGCCGGCACCCCGTTCTCCACCCCGCCGAACAAGTACGTCGCTACTGCTCGTTCCTTGCCGACTTCACCGGCGCATGGGCGGAGGCAGTCGACCCGGTCGCCGGGGCGGCGTACCTGCACAACGCCACCGAGTTCGGGATCAGCAGCCTGCGCGCACTTCCCGAGGACACGTACGGCCGGCTCTTCACCCGTGAACGGCGAGGCGACTTCCTGGAGTTCCTGCGATCGAGACTCCTGCCCGATCCTGGTGCAGAAGCAGCGGATCTTCTCCTCTCGAGCAAGGTGGCGCCGAGCCGCCAACTGCTCAAGGTGGCGGCCGACGAGGTTCAGACGAGGGAGCGGTTCACCCTTCTCGATGAGCAGCAGGTCGCGTACCGACTCGTCCTCACCGCGGTCGAGCATGCTCGGGCGTCGGATGGGAAGCAGATCGTTCTCATCACCGGTGGGCCCGGATCAGGCAAGAGCGTCATCGCGCTCTCGTTGCTCGGCGAGCTGTGGCGGCAGGGCCGCTCGGCAATGCACGCGACGGGGTCGAAGTCCTTCACCGAGACCCTGCGCAAGGTGGCGGGTCATCGCAACCCCCGAGTGAAGGCGTTGTTCAAGTACTTCAACAGTTTCATGGCAGCCGAGCGCAATGGGTTCGACGTGCTGATCTGCGATGAGGCACACCGGATGCGCGAGACGTCGGCGAACCGGTATACCCGCGCCGACATGCGCACCGGGAAAGCCCAGGTCCGCGAGCTCATCGACGCGGCGCGTGTGCCCGTGTTCATGCTCGACGAGCACCAGGTTGTGCGACCTGGAGAGACGGGCACGCCGAGGCTCATCAGGGACCAGGCCGACGAACTTGGTCTGCAGGTCGTCGAGATCCCGCTTGACGCGCAATTTCGCTGTGGCGGATCCCGCGCTTACGAGGAGTGGGTGCTTCGTCTGCTCGGGCTCGAGCCCGGCGGGCCAATCGCGTGGACAGGCGACACCTACTTCGAACTCCGTCTTGTCGAGTCTCCGGCGGAGCTCGAAGAGCTGCTGCAGTCGAAGACGGCCGAGGCCTACGGTGCGCGAATGACGGCTGGCTTCTGCTGGCCGTGGAGCGACCCTAGACCCGATGGCACGCTCGTGGATGACGTGGTCATCGGGGCCTGGCGGCATCCGTGGAACCTCCGCGGCGATCGAAGTGTCGGCGGGTACCCACCGGCGAGTCTGTGGGCCACAGACCCCGCTGGCTTCGGACAAGTCGGCTGCATCTATACGGCCCAGGGTTTCGAGTACGACTGGAACGGCGTGATCTTCGGGCCGGATCTGGTGTGGCGCAAGGATCAGTGGGTCGTCCAGCCGCAGGGTTCAAAAGACCCGGCACTTCGCGGCGTGCCGCCCGAGCAGGCACATGAACTGCTTCGCAACGTCTACAAGGTATTGCTGACGCGTGGCATGGTCGGCACAGTCCTCCACTCGGTTGACCCAGAAACGCAGGCGCTCCTGGCGTCGTTGATCGGCGTCGGAGAGGTGCACCGATCTGGGTGATGGCACGCCATCGACACGTCGTGGATTGAGGTCTTGACCCGTCGCGATTCGGTCGCCTCCACGCGGCGCGGGCGGCTCCCTGCCCGCGCGGCATCTCAGCGGGTCCATTGGCGTCGTGGAGGTTGTGGATCTTGGCTTGACGAGGAAGGTATTCGAACGTATGTTCGAGCGATGGAGCCGATCCACCCGACGAACCAGGTGCTCTTTGACCGGGTGGCGGCGCGGCTCGATGAGCTGGAGCAGCTGCCGGTCGGGCCGGGGCTGTATGCCGGCCTGATCGCCCTCCAGACCGCGCCGATGGACAGTGCCGGCGCGGTGCGGGCGACTGCACTCTGGCTGAAGTTCGCTGCGCATTGCGAGGCGCAGTCGATGATTCCGACCGTGGAGGCGTTGACATCGGCTGATCTGCTGGCGGAAGGGTTCGGTCTCGACGCGCCCGAGCTGATCGCGCATGAGCTCGCCGCGATTACCAGCACTGCTTATGCGACGGCGAGCTCGCGGGTCCTGCTCGCGCACCAGGTTGGTGACCAGCTGCCCGGGTCGTGGGTCGCGCTGGACCGCGGTGAGATCAGCCTGACGCATCTGAAGGCACTGGCCAGGGTGGTGCGGGTCGCGACCCGGCGGGTCGCCGAGGTGGTCGAGGCGCGGGTCTTGCCGGCCGCGATCGAGAAGGGCTGGACGCCGACCCAGCTGACCCGGGCCGCGACTCGCGCACTGCTCGCCGTTGACCCGGACGCGGCGCGGGAACGGGCCGTGGCGGCTCGAGAGGATGCGGATGTCCGGTTCTACCCGGGTCCCGATGACACCGCGACCCTGGTCGCGACCGGTGCCGCCGAGCCGCTGCGCCGGATCATGGACACGATTGACGTGCGGGCCGCGGCGCTGCGCCGCGACGGGGACCCCGGCTTGGCCGGTCAGCGCCGGCTCGCCGCACTCAGCGACCTGGTCCTCGGCGCGCCGGACGCAACCCGGCCAACTGTGGAGTCCGTGGTCACGATCGACCTGACCACCCTGCTCGGCCTGACCCAACGGCCCGGTGAGCTGTCCGGGTACGGGCCGATCACCGCCGAGTACGCCCGGGAACTGTCCAAGGATGCCTGGCTGCGCCGGCTGGTCACCGACCCGCTCACCGGGCGGATGCTCGACCTCGGGCACACCCGCTACCGGCCCTCGGCCGGGCTGCGCCGGCTGATCGAGGCCCGCGACCGGACCTGCCGGCACATCGGCTGCTCACGGCGGGCCAGCAGCTGCGACATCGACCACCGGGTCGAATGGCCGCTCGGAGCGACTGACGCAGCCAACCTCGGTCCCAGGTGCCGGCTGCATCACAACACCAAGACCCGGAAAGCCTGGCGCGTCGACGTCGAACCGAACGGCACCGAGATCCTTACCTCCGCGCTCGGCTTCACCTACCGTCGCGACCCGGCCAGCTACCCGATCGACCTGCTCGACCCACCCGACCCCGTCGACCCGCCCGACCCCGTCGACCCACCCGACGAGATCGACCCGCCGGACCGGACGGACCCACGTGATCCGGTCGATCTCTTCCCGCAGCCACCGCCACTGAACGAGGAGGAGTACACCGAGGTCCTCACCGCGCTCAACGACAGCTTCGGTAACTACGCCGCCCGCGTGTACGACGTCCTTCGCCAAGCCGACCTGGTTGCCTAGGGCGCCGATGGTGACGTGGTCAGTCCGGCTGCACGAGTGGTAAGCCAGGGGTTGCCAGCAGATGCAGGCCGGTCGTGAGGAACAGTCCCTCGACCCCGTCCAACCGGCACACCCAGTCGACTGCGGACCCGCCACGTGCGAAGGCTGCGGTGGCGATGACGTCGGCGTCGACGATCGACTTCGCCACGATGGTCACACTCAGGAAGTGCGTTGCGGGCTGCCCGGTCCGCGGGTCGCTGATGTGAGGGCCGCGCTCGCCTGATCCCGACGTCGCGATCGCGCCGCCGACCTTTTCGAGCACCGCCAGTAGTTGGTCCGGTGAATGCGGATCGGCGATGCCCACCTGCCACGGCGTCCCGTCGTCGGTGCCGCCGGCGAACTGGATGTCGCCGCCGCCGTTCACGCTGTGGTGCCGCGACCCGGCATCGCTGAGGATGTCGCTCGCCTGGCGGATCGCCCATCCTTTGACCAGCCCGCTGGGGTCCAGGCGACCGGCGGCGTACGCGTCGAAGTAACCGTCGGTCCAACTTGTCGCCCGCTCGCACAGGTTCAGCACCTCGACGACGTCGGGTGGGCACTGGTCGAAGGTGATCTCGGCGCGCCCGAGTCGCGAGATCGGGCTGTTTGCCTTGTACGTCGAGAACAGCTCGTCGGCCCGATGAAGTGCACGGATCGCGTCGGCGAGCGCCGAGCTCGGCACCGGGTCGCGAAGGTCGAACGACACCACGGTGCCCATGACCGACACGGTGTGCCGGCCCTGCACCATGGGGCTTCCGGCGGATCGCGCGACCGTCAACCGAGCGGCGTCGAGCATGGCGGGCTCAGGCCTTGTCGAGTGCGCTCTGTAGCGACTGGGCGTACCCGTCACTCGTGTACGTCGCGCCGGACACCACGTCGATCCGCGCGCTGTTGGCCCTGAGCGCCTCCGCCCGCAGGATCGGCACCGCCACGGCCGCGATCTGCGCTGAGTGCGAGTTGTCGCTCGGGAGCTGCAGCGCGGTGATGTCCGTCAGCCGGCCGCCGGTTTCGACGATCTTGACCTGAACCGGCCCGAACGCGGTCTGAACCGTCTGCCCGACAATCGTCTTCGGTGCCGCTGCGGTGATCGACTGCTGGTGGTGGCTCGATGGTGTCGACGACGGCGTCTGGGCCGGCGACGTCGCGGGATGGCTCGAGGGCAGCAGGGGCGCGGGTCGCAGGTGGTGGTGCCGCGGATGCACGACCGTCGACGACCGAGTGGTCGGCGTAGGGCCAGCCGCGAGCGCCACCACTCCGGTGGTGGGATGGACCTTGAACTGCAGCAGCAGTACCAGCCCGGTAATCGTCGCGACAAGAGCGACGGCGACTCGCCGCACGGTGTTATCTCCTTTATTCAGAACGCGAAATGTTCGCGATGAAGGTGTCGAGACGGAACCCCGCATCGTCTGATGCAGCGCGATGCGACCGCCATGAAGGCCGGCGGCCCGCAGAGAAAGACGTCGTGGTGCTTCAGGTCGGGCACGACCCGGCCCAGCCGCCCGGTCACGAACGGGTCGTCCGGCGAGCCGGGCGGACCGACCGCGTAGACGACGTTCGCCCCTCGGCGGGCGGCGATCTCGTCGATCTCGTCGCGGAACACGATCTCGTCCTCGCGGTTCGCCCGGACCAGCAGCGTGAGGTCACCGGCCCGAGCCGGGATCTCCTCGAACAACGCACGGAGCGGCGTGATGCCGACCCCGCCCGCGACCAGCAGCACCTTGCGCCGGCGTCGACGGCGCGCGGTCATCGCGCCGTACGGACCTTCGGCCAGCACCCGGGTCCCGACCTTGAGGCGTTGGAGGTCGTTGCTGTGGTCGCCGAGATTCTTGACCGTGATGCGCAGGTACTGCCAGTGCGGCGGCGCCGACAGCGAGAACGGGTGCGACTGCCACCAGCCGTCGCGGGTCAGGAAGCGCCACCGGAAGAACTGGCCCGCCTCGGCGCGAAGCTCGTCGAGATCACGGCCGGTGATGATGATCGAGACCACCCCGCCGGCCTCGCGGCGGATCTCGGCCACCCGCATGCGATGGCGGAACGCACCCCGAATCGGGACGCAGATCCGGTACCAGACCACGAGGCCCGCGGCGCCGATGTACAGCGCCGACCACAGCGCCCTGGCCCGCCAGTCGGCGATGAAGTCGACGCCGGTCGAGAACTGATGGCTGAACGCCAGCGCGATCGCGAGGTAGGTGTAGAGATGCAGGTGATACCAGGTCTCGTAACTCAGCCGGGCCCGAGCCGCGCGCGCCGAGACCACGCCGATCCCGACGAACATCAGGCCGGCCACCGTCGCCATCAGGACGTCGGGGTAGCTCATCAGCAGGGTGTCGGTCTGCCGGATCACGTTTGTGTGCGCGACCACCGCGTAGCCCCAGGTGATGAGCAGGCCGTGCGTGACGATCAGGGAGACCGTGTAGCGGCCGCCGTGGGCGTGCCACCTCGCGAGCGTGTCTGCGCCGAGGCCGTGCTCGAGGAACGGTGCGCGGGACATCAGGACCAGCAGTACGGCGAGCCCGTACCCGGCGAGCAAGCCGGTGACCCGCCCGGCATTGGTCAGCCAGGCGCCGAGACCGCTGATCGATGCGGTGTCGTGCCACCACAGACCGAGCACCGCCAAGGCACCGAGCCCGATCACGAGCAGCAAGGCAGCGGCCCGGGCCTGATGGGTGCCCCGGGCCGGCCGGATCCGCCTCGCCTCGAGCTGGCGGGTCGGAAGCGTCGTGGTCACATCCTCACGATGCCCGCCGAACTTCTGACCCAGCGCTGAGAACTAACCGAATTTCCGTACAAATCGGATAGCGGGCCCCGAGGTTCCTCAGCGCAGATTCAGAGGTTCACGCGGACAATTCGGGGTCAGGCGTGGGCCATCCTGGACTGATGAGCCCTCGTCGAGGCGGCGCGACGGCCGCAGTCACGTCGTCCGCGCTGACCCGGCCGGACGGTACGCCGGCCAGAGTGCTGGTCGTCGACGACGAGCCCAGCCTCGCCGAACTGCTCTCGCGGGTGCTGCGGTACGAGGGCTGGGCGGTCGAGACCGCCGGCACCGGCGCTGACGCGGTGAACGTCGCACGCACCTTCCGGCCGGACGCCGTGATCCTCGATGTGATGCTCCCGGACATCGACGGGATCGCCGTGATGGCGAAGCTGCGCGCCGACAATCCGACCGTCTGCGTCGTCTTTCTCACTGCCCGGGACGCGGTCGAGGACCGGATCGCCGGCATCACCGCGGGCGGCGACGACTACGTGACCAAACCGTTCAGCCTCGAAGAGGTCCTGGCGCGGCTGCGGGGCGTCCTCCGGCGGATGGGAATGGCACAGGCGGCCGGTTCGTCGGTCCTCGCGGTCGGCGACCTCACCCTCGACGAGGACGCGCACGAGGTCCAGCGCGGCGGCACCCCGATCGACCTGACAAGCACCGAGTTCGAGCTGCTCCGCTACCTGATGCACAACCCACGGCGGGTCTTGAGCAAGGCCCAGATCCTCGACCGGGTCTGGCAGTACGACTTCGGCGGTCAGGCCCATGTGGTCGAGCTCTACATCTCCTACCTGCGCAAGAAGGTGGACGCCGGCCGTACGCCGATGATCCACACGGTTCGAGGGGCCGGCTACGTGCTCCGTCCGCCGACGTGACCCGCCGGCGACGTCGCGAGGCGCCGGCGGGTACGCCGTGGTGGGAGCGCCGTACTCTTCGGTTCCGCGTGCTCGCCAGCATTCTCGCGGTCATGGTCGGGGCATTCGCGGTGATCGCGCTGGTGACCGTGCTGGCACTCAACCGGTTCCTGCTCGGCCGCCTCGATCAGCAGTTGAACGCAGCGAGCGCGCGATACGTCGCGGCGGCTGAGGAGTCCGGACGCTCGTTGGCCACCAACGATGGCGACGACGACGCGGATGACGGTTTCGGCGACGCGCGCGGGCAGGCCGAAGGCACCTTGGGCGTCAAGATCATCGGTAGTCAGGTCAACACGATCGGCATCGTCGGACGACATCACCCGCCGTCGGCGCCGGCCGACGTGCGACAGACCCTGGTCGCGCTTCCGGTCGGTCGCTATGTCTCACGCGATCTGGGTCTGTTCGGTGACTATCGGCTCCGCGCCGCCACGCTGCGCGACGGCGACCGGGTCGTGGTCGGCTTGCCGTTGCGGCCCCTGCACGAGACCTTGGCCGAGCTCCTGGTGGTCGAGCTCGCGGTCTTCGGCGGCGTACTGCTGATCACGGTGGCGACCGGCGGATGGCTGATCGGGCTGTCGTTGCGCCCGCTCACTCGCGTTACGGCGACCGCACGGCGGGTCAGTGAGTCCTCGCTCGCCGAGGACGATCCGGAGCTGACGCACCGGGTGCAGACGCCGATGCCCGGCACCGAGGTCGGCCAGCTCGGGGTCGCGTTCAACCACATGCTCGACCACGTCGAGTCGAGCCTGCTGACCCGTCGCGACACCGAGCAGCGGTTGCGGCAGTTCATCGCCGATGCCTCGCACGAGCTGCGCACCCCGGTCGCGGCGATCCGCGGCCACGCCGAGTCGGTCCGCCGGTTGCGCGAGCCGCTTCCCGAGCCGGTGCTGTCGGCGATGGCGCGAATCGAGTCCGAGGCCGAACGGATGGGAGTGCTGGTCGACGACCTTCTGCTGCTGGCGCGCCTCGATGCCGGGCGTCCACTCGAGCGGGCGGAGGTCGACCTGAGCCGGCTCTCGATCGAAGCCATCGACGACGCCCACGCCGCCAGCCGCGACCATCACTGGCTGCTCGATCTGCCGGACGAGCCGATCATCGTCATCGGTGACGACCACCGGCTCCGCGAGCTGGTCACCAACATGCTGACCAACGCACGAACCCACACCCCGCCCGGGACCACGGTGCAGCTGACCGCCGCCCGCGACGATCTCGGCCGGTGCGCAGTGCTGCGGGTGAGCGACGACGGGCCGGGCATCCCGGCAGCGGCGCAGTCGCGGGTGTTCGAGCGGTTCTACCGAGCCGATCCGGGCCGGGCGCCGATGACCGGCGGCAGCGGTCTCGGCCTGGCGATCGTCGCCGCCGTCGCGCGGGCCCACGGCGGTGATGTCACGTTGTCGAGCGAGCCCGGCAACACGACGTTCGTTGTACGGCTGCCGTTGACCGACTAGCTGGCCGCTGCGCGATTCGCGCCGGGTTGTGGCGGCGATGTCGGGGACACTGTCCGCGTGCTGATCTTCCTCGCGAAGTTCTTCAGCGTTCGCGTGCGCCGGCACCTCGCCCTGTTGTTCGGCGGGTTCGTCGTCGTTGTGCTCGGTGGCGCGGGCGCATTCTCGGCGACCCAGGGGATCGGCTACGGCAGCGCGCTCTACTGGGCGATCACGACGGCCACGACGGTCGGGTACGGCGATCTCTCGCCGCACAACTCGTCCGGCCGCGTGGTCGCGTCGCTTGTCATGTTGACCGCGATCCCGTTGCTCGGAGCGATCTTCGCGGTCGTCACGGGCGCGTCGGTCTCGGCAGGGATCCGGAGGTTCATGCAGATGGAGCGGCACTTCCCGACCGGCCCCTACCGACTGGTCGTCGGCAACCACCAGACCATTCCCGCGATCGTTCGCGAGCTCGATGCCGCCGACGTCGACGTCGTCGTGGTCGGCGACCTCGACGCCACCGTCGTACCGAGCGATGTGCACGTGATCCACGGCAGCCCGACCGACCCGGCGGTGGTCGCCCGCGGCCGGCCGGCCGGTGCCGACCACATCCTCGTCACCGCCACGAACGACGGCGACGTCCTGGTGAGTGCCGTCCTGCTCCGGCGCGCCGCGCCGGACGTGCCGATGACGGCGCTCACCAACTCCAACAGCGTTCGCGATGCGCTCGAGGCGCTCGGTGTCCAGCAGACGCTCTCGGTGGACGGCATGGTCGCGCACACCCTGGCCAAGAGTCTCGAGACCCCGCACGCGGGCCCGCTGGTCGAACAGCTGATGGACTCCGACGACCACGCGCTGATCGAGATCGACGCGGAGCCGGCAGCGTTCGGGAAGGTGCTCAGCGCGATCCGCCGCGACCACGAAGGACTGGTGCTCGCCATCGTCCGTGACGGCAAGGTCGACCTCGGGATCGGGACCGATCCGGTGCTCGCCCTCGGCGACCGGCTGCTGCTCGCAACCCAGCGGGCCGGCGCCGGCTGAGCCGACGCTGGGGCGTTGCGGCGCCACAAAAGTAGGTAGTTCATAGGTATTCCTGATCGGAACCTATTCGTGACCCGCGGTTGTCAGTGGTGGGCGCCAAACTATGGGCGCTCGGGGTCGCCACAAGTGGACCCGAGCCTGGCTCACACACGAAGCGAGGGGTCGAAATGAGCGGCGTACGACTGCTGGTGGGCACTGCGAAGGGCGCTTTCGTCCTGACCTCGGACGGCCGCCGCGCCGACTGGGAAGTGAGCGGCCCGCACTTCGGCGGCTGGGAGATCTACCACATGGCGGGCAGCCCGGCCGAGCCCGACCGGATCTATGCCTCGCAGTCCACCGGGTGGTTCGGGCAGCTGATCCAGCGCTCGGAGGACGGCGGCCGCAGCTGGGAGGCGATGGGCAACCAGTTCGCCTACGACGGCACACCCGGGACCCATCAGTGGTACGACGGCACCCCGCATCCGTGGGAGTTCGCCCGGGTCTGGCACCTCGAGCCGTCGGCGACCGACCCGGACACCGTCTACGCCGGTGCCGAGGATGCCGCGCTGTTCAAGACCACCGACGGCGGCGCGACCTGGCACGAGCTGGCCGGTCTGCGGACCCACCGCACCGGGCCCGACTGGCAGCCCGGCGCAGGCGGCATGTGCGTGCACACGATCCTGATCGACCCTGACGATCCCGATCGGCTGCACGTGGCGATCTCGGCGGCCGGAACATTCCGCAGTGACGACGCCGGGCAGACCTGGGAGCCGATCAACCGCGGCCTGCGCTCCGCCGGCATCCCGGATGAGGACGCGGAGGTCGGCCACTGCGTGCACCGGATCACCCGGCACCCAGACCGGCCCGACACATTGTTCATGCAGAAGCACTGGGACGTCATGCGCAGCGACGACCGCGGCAGCAACTGGCGCGAGATCAGCGGCGACCTCCCGAGCGACTTCGGCTTCCCGATCGCCGTGCATGCGCACGAGCCCGACACGGTCTACGTCGTACCGATCACCAGCGACTCGCTGCACTACCCGCCGGAGGGCAAGCTGCGGGTCTACCGCAGCCGGGTCGGCGGCGAGGAGTGGGAGCCGCTCACCCGCGGGCTGCCGCAGGAGAACTGCTACCTCAACGTGCTGCGCGATGCGATGGCGATCGACTCGCTCGACCCGTGCGGGGTCTACTTCGGTACGACCGGCGGTGAGGTCTACGGCTCGGCTGACGCCGGCGACAGCTGGCAGCCGCTCGTCCGCAACCTGCCGAGGGTGCTCTCGGTGGAAGCCCAGACGCTGGCGTGATTCGCGTCGTCCTGCCCTACCACCTGCGGACCCTGGCGGGGATCGGCTCCGAGATCACGCTCGACGTGGCCGATCCACCGACCCAGCAGGCCGTGATCGACGAGCTCGAGGCGCGCTATCCCGCGCTGTCGGGCACGATTCGCGATCCGTCGACCATGCGCCGCCGGCCGTTCATCCGGTTCTTCGCCTGTGAGGAAGACCTCTCGCACGAGCCGCCGGACGCGCCGTTGCCGGCCGCGGTGGCCAGCGGCGCCGAGCCGTTCTACGTCATCGGCGCGATGGCCGGCGGCTGAGTGCCGCGCCGGTAGGGTCGCCTCCAGCCGGCCGCGGGCGCCGGAGCGGCACCGGGAGGTCGGGTGACTGCGACGCGTCGCAGCACGGTCGCGACCGCCGCGGTCGTGCTCGCCTGGTGCCTGCTCGCGATCGGCGACAGCGCACACGCCGGCTACTACACCGGGGTCGGTCTGGTCTGCATCGTGATCGGCTTCGCCCTTGTCGTGGTGGTGGCGTGCAGCGGCACACCCCTGACCCTGCCCGACCGCCGGTTGCTCGCCGTGCCACTGCTGGTCTGTGTCATCGAAGCGGCTGCCCTGCCGTCGAAAGCGTTCCTCTACGTCCACGGTGGTGACCTGCTCGCCATCCATCTGCTGAGCGTCGTCGCGGCGGCCGCCGCGGTGCTCGCGCTGGTGGTTCCGCAGCGGTGGCAGCGAGCCGCCTGGTACGCGGTCGTCGTCCTCGCCGGCGCCGCCGGCATCGTGACTGTCGCGCTGATCAGCAACCCGAACATCGACGTGTGGGACCTGCTCCAGCAGTCGAGCACCGGACTGCTGCACGGCGACGACCTCTACCGCCAGCACTGGCAGCACAGCACGGGGTTGCAGAACGTCTACCCGTACCTGCCGGCCAGCACCGTGCTGCTCGCGCCTTTTCGCTGGCTGACCGGCGACGTGCGGTTCGGCCTTCTGGCCGCGTCGGTGCTGTCCGCGGTCCTCCTCCGCCGGTACGGCGCCGGCCGGTCATCGATGCTGGCCGCCTTGCTCGTCGTGATGCCGGGCTGGGTCTACCTGATCAACCGCTCGTGGACCGAGCCGCTGCTCGTCGGCTTGCTCGCCGCCGCGATCCTGGCGATCGACCACGATCGCCCGGGTCTCGCGATGGTCGCGCTCGCGGTCGCGTTGGCGAGCAAGCAGCCGGTCGTGCTGCTGTTGCCGGCCTTCGCGCTCTGGCCGTCGTTCGGCCTGCGCCGCGCGATCGGCTCGGCCGTGCTGGCGTTTGCGATCGTGCTGCCCTGGCTGATCGCCGGCCCGCGCGACCTCTGGCACGACGCGGTGCACGCCCAGCTCGCGCTGGGCGCCAAGACCAAGGCGCTCAACGTCCCGGCGCTGCTCCTGCAGCACGGGCACAAGGTGGGCTTCTGGTTGCTCGCGGCGGCGCTGGTGGCGGCGTACGCGATCGTGCTCGTGCGGGTGCCGCGCACCCCGTCAGGTCTGGCGCTGTCCTGCGCGCTGGTGATGTGGGCCTACGACCTCGCCAACACCCAGACCTTCTTCAACCACTACGTGTTGCCGCTCGGCTTGCTCGTGGTTGCTCTCGGCACGACCGGCGCGCCACGCCCGGTGCCGGCACCCGCCGAGGGCTTGCTCGCCGAGGAGTCTTCCTCGTGATAGTCCTCTTCGACGTTGACCGCCCACACGTCGTGTGATGCACCGTTCATGAGGTTGTCGACCGAGAGCATGGCCGTCAGCATCGAGTGATCCTGGTTGTTGTACTTGTGCATGCCGTTGCGTCCGACCGGATAGACGTTCGGCACTGCCTCGGCAAGCCAACCGCGGATCACGTCGACCGCGTCGCTGTAGCCCTCGTCGTACACCGGGTAGGCCTTCGGCATCCGTACGACGAACGACGCCTCGACCTGCCCGTTGCCGACCAGGCCGAGCTCGATCAGCTCCTTCTCGGCCAGCACCGCGAGGTCCTCGTCCCGCATCGTCCACAGCTCGTCGCCCTCGAACACGAAGTATTCGAGGCCGAGACAGGTCCGGCCGTCCTTGACCAGGTACGGCGACCACGAGCCGAAATTCTGGATCCGGCCGACCTTCACGTCGGGGGAGTGGATGTAGATCCAGTTGTCCGGGAAGCTGGCCGACGCCGGCACGACCAGCGCGACGGTCAGGAAGTCGCGATGGGTGAGGCGGTGCGCCGCGAGCTGCACCGGGTCCGGAGCGGGCGGGTCCATCGCGAGCACCAGCTGCGGGAGCGGCATCGAGCTGACCACCGCGCTCGCCGGCGCCGACGATTCAACGCCGTCGTGCGTCGTCACGACCGCGGTCGCACCCGAGTCGTCACGCGTGACCGCGGCGACCGCGGTCTCCATCACGACGGTGCCGCCGCCGGCGGTCACCAGCTCCTGGGCTCGCTCCCACATCATCCCGGGGCCGTACTTGGGGTACTGGAACTCCTCGATCAGCGTGGTGATGTCGGTCTGCTTGCGGCGCGGGAGCAACGAGTTGACCACCGCGTTGAACAGCGACAGGTTCTTGATCCGCTGGGCCGCCCAGTCCGACGCGATCTCGCTCGCCGGGACGCCCCACACCTTCTCGTTGTAGGTCTTGAAGAACGTGCGGTACAGCCGCCAGCCGAAGCGTGCGGCCACCCAGCCTTCGAGCGTCGACTGGTCCTTGGGCGGGTGGATGCGTACCCAGATGTAGGACAGCACGCACTTCACGGCCTCGACGATGCCGAGGTTCTTCAGTGCGTTCGATGCCTTGAGCGGGTAGTCGAACAGCTTGTTGTCGTAGTAGATCCGGCTCATCCGCGGGCGGAGCAAGAAGTCCTCGTCGGGCAGGATCTCGTGCCACAGGTCTTCGACCGCACCGACTTTGGTGAAGAAGCGATGGCCGCCGATGTCGAAGCGCCAGCCGTCGCGCTCGACGGTCCGGCTGATGCCGCCGACGACGTCATCGGCCTCGAAGACCGTGACCGGCTTGCCCGCCTTCACCAGCGCATAGGCGGCGGTGAGCCCGGCCGGGCCGGCGCCGATCACGACGACGTGCTCGTCTTGCCGCGACACCGATCTCCTCCGGGCTTCTCGCGCATCTGGGACGCAGCGTCCGGATCGGAGCAGCTACGTATCGATGATGGCGGTCGTTCCATCCTAGGATGCGCGGTCGGCCGGCGGCCAAAACCTCCGGATATCGTCTGAGCCTGCTGCCTTGTCGTCGTCATGGCGACACCCCTCACCGACGATCGGGACGACGAACGTGCGCCGCATGCCAGCCGATCGAGTCTCCGGCGCTCCGGTCACTGCGCCCGCGCAATCGGCGGGCCGGCTTCCGAGCTGGCCGGTGATGCTGGTCGGCTGCCTGGCACTGTCCGGTTTGTCGTTGTTGTTGCTTCCGCGAAACATCGCGTACGACCCCTGGTCCTGGCTGATCTTTGGCCGGGAGATCCTGCACCTCGACCTCAACACCCGGCTCGCCGCCACGTCGGTCAAGCCTCTGCCGATCTACATCGACACCGTGCTCGCCGTGTTCGGGTCGAGCGCGGCTCCGATCCTCTGGCTGCTGATCGCGCGAACGGGTGCGCTGCTCGCACTGGCCGTCGCCTACCGGCTCGGTGCGCGGCTCGCCGGTCCGGTGGCCGGGATCGTCGCCGCCGTCGGGCTGGCGGCGTCGAACGAGTTCCTCGCCTACCTGCTGGTCCAGGGCATGTCCGAGCCGATGACCGCCGCGGCCGTGCTCGCTGCGGTCGACACCTATCTGGCCGGGCGGCGTCGCTGGGCTCTGGGCTGCCTCATCGCGGCCGCGCTCTTGCGGCCGGAAGCCTGGCCGTTCTTACTCGGCTACCTGCTCTGGCTGGCGTGGCCGGGGTCGTGGCTTCGGCGGGCGATTGCCGTAGTCGTCGGCATCGCGATCCCGTTCTCGTGGTTCGTCATCGACTGGTTCGGCGCCCGGCAGTTGCTGCGGTCCGCCCATGCCGCGACCCAAGAGAGCCAGGGCGGCCCGCTGCTGAGCCGCCAACCCGGTATCGCGACCATCCGCGAGACCTGGCACCTGCTCTCGGCGCCGGTCGAGATCCTCTTCGTGGTCGGCTTCGTGGCGGCGCTCGTTGCCTGGCGGCGGGACGGCCGCCCGAATCTCTCGGTCTGGCTCGGGGTCGCGGCGCTCGGCTGGCTCGCGGTCGACGCCGTACTCGCGCAGGGACGGTTCGCGACCGGAGCGGCCCGTTACCTGCTGCCGGGAGAGGCACTCGCCTGCGTGGTGGTGGGGATCCTCGTGGCCGATGTCGTTCGCGTCGTACGCCGATGGACGCCGCGACCGGGAGCGAGTCTCGCCGCGGTGGTCGCGGTCTGGCTGGTGCTCGCCGCTTGGCTCGTGCCGCGGGCGCTGGAAACCGGCCGGCAGCTGCACCGCAACGTGGCGTTGGGAAAGCTCGCCGTCCGGTTCGCGGATGGGCTGCCACACGCGGTCGCGCTGGCCGGCGGCCGCGACGCGGTCATGGCCTGCGGGCCGGTGACCACCCGGTCATTCCAGGTGCCGTTCGTCGCATGGACGTTGCGGTTGCCGGTCGGGGACATCGGCTACATCGCGCCATCGACCGGGACCGTGTTCCAGCAGAACCTGGAGCCCAAGGTGCCGATCGCCGAGCGCACGACGTACCACTACGTGGGCAGTGCCGGCCCCACCGCCGAGCGCTGGACCGTCCTCAGCACCTGCTCACCCGGCTAGCCAGACGCCGGCAACAACTCGGGTAGGCGAGTCGTCGGCGCGGCTCGATTGCGAGACACTCGTGTCCATGACGAGTAAGTCCGTTGACGACTACATCGCAAGCCTTGACCAACCGAAGCGGGACGCGCTGGAGACGCTCCGGCGCACGATCCTCGAGATCCTCCCCGACGCGGAGGAGACCATCTCCTACGGCATGCCGGCGTACAAGGTGGACGGCAAGACGATCGCCGGGTTCGCCGCCTTCACGAACCACCTGAGCTATCTGCCACACAGTGGATCGGTGCTGCCCGCGCTCGCCGACGAGCTCGGGTCGTACGAGTACACGAAAGGGTCGTTGCACTTTCCGGTCGACCAGCCGCTGCCGGGAGACCTCGTCCGTCGCCTGGTGAATACCCGGCTTGCCGAGGCGGGCCTGTAACCACACGCATGGGCCATTGGTGGGGTTGGGCAAGGTTACTTTGCGGGGAACTCGGCGACGCTGTACTTCTCGAAGGCGGAGTGCGGGTTCAGGGCGTCGATCGGGACCCCGCGGGCAGCGGTGAATGACGCATAGAGCGAGGAACAGCCGCCGGCGAGGGTCTGATAGCCGATCGCGTAGACCAGCCAGATGGTCTGTCCGTCCGCGCGCTGTAGTGCGGTCTTGGCGAAGGCGAGCGGGTCGGCAGTCTCGTTGCGCTTCGCGTAGTCGACCCAGTCGACCATCGCCGGCGAGCCGAAGTTCGGATAGACGACCTGGGTGCCCTCGTGCGGTGCGATCCGGTTGACGGCGGGGCCGAGCTGATCGGGGCAGAACACGACCAGGTCGTGCGGCCCGGCCGCCTTGAGGATGGTCGCAACCTGGCCGGCCTGGGTCCGCAGCTGGCCTGGGACCAACGCCGCACTCGCGAGACCGAGCACGGTCACCACCGCGATCGCGCCGGTCCGCAGATGTGCGGGCAATGCGGCGAAGCCGGCCGCGATCACCAGCAGGACCGGCCCCACCACGATCGCGCTGTATCGAGGCGAGTACGACGTGGTGGTCAGGTCGCTGGCGATCGTGCCGACGGCCATGGTCAGGATCGCGAGCCCGAGGACGAGGGTCGGCCAGCGGCGAAGCGGCCGGCCGACGCTGATCCGCCCGCTCGCGGTCGCGTAGCCGGCCAGCGCCGCGACGATGAGCAGGTAGTACGCCCAGCTCAGCGCCGGCGCGGTCAGCCCGTTGCCGACCCACGCGCCGATCGTCAGAACCGGCACCTCGAAGCCCGGCGGAGTTCCCCAGGGTGCGCCGGTGTGCGCGTTCTGGTAGGCGAACGACGAGAGCCAGGGGATGAAGGCGAGCCAGCCCACCGCCATCGGCACCAACAGCAAGAGCGCGCGACGGGTCCCGCGCCACGCCGCGACCGCGATCGCCACCACGGCGGCTGCGGTCAGGAAGAACGCCCAGTACTGCGTCAGCACCAGGGCCGCGGTGACCAGTGCAGCGCTGACGTTGGACCAGAGCCCGCCATCGGTCCACACCCAGTGGTAGGTGAGCATCGCGAGCAACACGAGTAACAGCACCAGCGAATACATCCGGGTCTCGCTGCCGTAGCGCACGACGAACGGGCAGGTCGCCAGCAGCAGGACGGCGGCCCACGGCGAGTCGCCGACCAGCCGGAAGCGGCGCGACACGACGTACATGACCGGCAGGGCCGCGACCGAGAAAATCCCGGACAGGGAGCGGACCGCGAAAGTGCTCGTGCCGAAGACCGCCATCCAGGCGTGCAGCAGGAGGTAGTAGAGCGGCGGTGAGCCGTCCTCCCGCAGCGCGCTGAAGAGGTGGTGGAGCGACCGGTGGGCGATGTTGACGGTCTGGGCCTCGTCGAGCCAGAGCGGCGACGGCGCGATGAACCGCAGCGCGATCGACGCCAGGAGTACGACGACCACCCCGGGCCTTATCCAGCGCTCGAACCGGCCGGTAGCCGGCGCCGGCGCGGCCTCGGGGACCGTCAACTCGGCCGGGTCCGACGCCGTAGGCGACCGGGTCGCCAACGTCGCGGAGTCACCGCCTTGAGATGTCTCACCGGGCACGAGTTGTTCCTGTCGAGATCGCTCGATGTATCGCTGGTACCGCCGAACCGTAGGGTATGGGGCGTGTCCGCGACCAACCGCAAGGACCAGCCATATATCGGCCGGGTCAGGTCGGCCGCGCTCGAAGACTTCCGGACCAGGCACGCCTCGCTCAAGCTGGCGCCCACGGTCGCAATCATCGCCGCGCTCAACGAGCAGGACAGCCTCGGCGCGGTCCTCGACGCGATCCCGGCGACCGCGTGCGGGCTCGAGGTCGACACCCTGGTGATCGACGACGGCAGCACTGACGGCACCAGCGACGTCGTCCGGGACCGCGAGGGCGTCTACCTGGCCCGGCTCGAGCGCAACTGCGGCCACGGCGTCGCCCTGCGCCTGGGCTACCAGCTTGCGAGCGAGTTCGCCGCGCAGTACGTCGTCACCCTCGACGCCGACATGCAGTGGGACCCGGTCGAGATCCCGACCGTGCTCGAGCCGCTGGTCCAGGACGAGGCCGACTTCGTGATCGGCTCCCGCGTCCTTGGGGTGGCGGAGACCGACGACCGGTTCCGTCACGCCGGGGTGACGGTCTTCGCCCGGCTGGTGAGCCTGCTGACCCGCACCCACGTCACCGACACGTCGAGCGGGTTCCGCGCGATGCGGGTCGAGCTCACCCAGATTGTGCCGCAGGTGCAGGTGCAGTACCAGACTTCGGAGCTGTTGATCGGTGCGATCTACCACGGCTACCGGATCGCCGAACGCCCGATCACGATGCACAAGCGGCTCGCGGGCGAGAGCAAGAAGGGCCACAACGTCCTGTATGCCGGGCGCTACGCCCGGGTAATCCTCACCACATGGTGGCGCGAGTGGAACCGGGCCCGCCGGGCCGGGCGGCTGGCTGGCGACTGATGTCGATTGCGCCCGAGCACGAAGGTCTCGGGCTCCCCGTCGAGGCGCTGCCCGCAGAGACCGCGCCCGCCGAGACCGCGCCCGCTCGGGCCGGGCTGATGGTCCGTGCGCATCGGTTGCTCACCCGCGGACACGAGCACTTCAAGGAACTCGAGCGCCGCGCCCCCCGGGTGATTGCGATCGCGCGGGTGGTCTACCTGCCGCTCGCGCTGGTCCTCGTCGGCTACATCGCCTACAAGGCCGCAACCAAGATCGACCTGTCGACGGTCCGGATCTGGGCCCTGGTCCTCGCCTATGCCGCGGCTCTGGTCTGGTGGGTCGCGCTCGCCTTCGGCTGGTCCGTGCTGATCACCGAACGGATTCACCGGCTGCCGGTTGAGCAGTGGTGCAAGACACAGGTCACCCGCTATCTCCCCGGTGGGATCTGGGCGCCGCTGACCCGCGCGACGACGGTGCCGGGACGGGTCCGCGACAAGGCCGCCGCGGTCGCGGCCGAGAACGTGATCGTGCTGGCGGCCGCGCTCGGCGTCGGGGCGTTGTGGGCGACCGTGCACAACCCGGTCTATCTGCCGCTCGCCCTCGTCGTCGTGGTGCCCACGTTGTGCGGGCGCTGGCTGGAGCGGCGTACCAGGGTGACCCACTCGGGCGTGGTCCGGGCCGCCGGCACGTACTCCTTCGGCTACATCGCCTACGGCATCGCCGGTATCCTCAGCCAGCTCGCGGTCTCCGGCATCCGCAACCCGACCTACCCCCTGTACGTCGCGGGCGCCTCGTGTGTGGCATGGGCGGTCGGCCTGGTGGTGGTGTTCGCGCCCGGTGGGGTCGGGGTCCGCGAGGTGGTCTACATCTGGATGCTGCGCAACCTGTATCCGCATGCCGAGCTGCAGGCCGCGGCGATCACGTCGCGGTTGGTCACCGTGCTCGCTGAGCTGACCGTGCTGGCCGTGGTGTCGGTGCCCGCCTGGCGGGCGAAACGCTCCGCCCCTGCCTAGCGACCGCGGTGGTCGCTAGGCTCAGGGCGGCCTGCCGGCGATCCCGGCAGCCTGGGTACGGCGAAGGGTGGTCCGGTGAAGGTCCTGATTCTCGGTGGCGACGGCTTCTGCGGGTGGCCGACTGCACTGCACCTGTCGGAGCAGGGCCATGACGTGCGGATCGTCGACAACTTCGCCCGGCGGCAGGCCGACATCGAGCTTGAGGCGTCGTCGCTGACCCCGATCACGCCGATGGGCACCCGGCTCAAGACCTGGCGTGAGCTCAGCGGCAAGGAGATCGGCTTCGACCGGTTCGACGTCGCGGTCCACTACCACCGACTGCTCACGTTGCTGCAGGAGTGGCAGCCCGACGCCGTGGTGCACTTCGCCGAGCAGCGCGCCGCGCCGTACTCGATGAAGTCGTCGTGGCACAAGCGCTATACGGTCAGCAACAACCTCAACGCCACCAACAACCTGCTGGCCGCGATCGTCGAGGCCGACCTCGACATCCACGTCATCCACCTGGGCACGATGGGCGTCTACGGCTACGGCACGGCCGGGGTCAAGATCCCCGAGGGATACCTGCAGGTCGAGATCCCGATCGGCAACGGCGAGACGGTGTCGTCGGAGATCCTGTTCCCGCCGAACCCCGGCTCGATCTACCACATGACCAAGACCCAGGACGCCCTGCTGTTCCAGTTCTACGCCAAGAACGATCGCCTGCGGGTCACCGACCTGCACCAGGGCATCGTCTGGGGCACCCAGACCGCCGAGACCAGCCGGGACGACCGGCTGATCAACCGGTTCGACTACGACGGCGACTACGGCACCGTGCTCAACCGGTTCCTCATGCAGTCGGCGATCGGCTACCCGCTGACCGTCCACGGCACCGGTGGCCAGACCCGCGCGTTCATCCATATCCAGGACACCGTCCGCTGCATCCAGCTCGCGTTGGAACAGCCGCCGACCAAGGGCCAGCGGGTGCGGGTGTTCAACCAGATGACTGAGACCCATCGCCTGATCGATCTGGCGAAGCTGGTGTCGCGGCTGACCGGCGTGGAGATCGACCACGTGAAGAACCCGCGCAACGAGGCCGAGGAGAACGACCTGCTGGTCGAGAACGGCCAGCTGATCGAGCTCGGGCTCTCGCCGATCACACTCGAAGAAGGCCTGCTGGAAGAGGTCACCGCGATCGCGCAGCGCTTCGTCGACCGGGTCGACGTCGACAAGATCCCGGCGCGCTCGCTCTGGCGCCAACACGACTGACCGCTCGGGTGATCGCCGAACGGGGGAGAGGCACGATGACCTACACCCGCATGGACCAGATGACCGCCGAGGACTGCGCCTATCTCGACACCATCGCGGCACCGCCCACGCTGGACTTCGTGCTCGCCCAGCTCGAGCTGCTGAAGGACGAGGACCCGGGGACGGCGGCGGTCGACCGGTACGTTCACTCGCTGCAGACCGCGAGCCGGGCACTGCACGACGGCGAGGACGACGAGACGGTCGTATGTGCGCTGCTGCACGACGTCGGCGACTCGCTCGCGCCGGACAATCACGCCGAGGTCGCGGCGGCGGTGCTGCGCCCGTTCGTCGGCGACCAGAACTGGTGGGTGGTCAAGCACCACGACCTGTTCCAGGGCTACTACTACTTCCACCACGTCGGTAAGGACCGCACGATGCGCGACGCCTACCGCGGCAACCCGTACTTCAAGGCGTGCGTAAGGTTCTGCGAGCGATGGGACCAGCGGTCATTCGATCCGGCGTACCCGACCGAGCCGCTCGACCGCTTCTTGCCGATGGCCCGAGAGGTCTTCAGCCGTACCCCGCTGGACACCCTGGTCGTCCGGGACTGAGCCGAGCATCGGCCGTGAAGACACGAGAAGAGCTGCGTGGGGCAAGGCCCACACCCGACCCGCAGCGGCTCAGGGTTGTCGGCATCGGGCTCGGCGTTGTGCTGGTAGCGGTCGGGGTCATCGTTCTGCTCAGCGGACAAGCAATCGGCGTCCTGCTGCTCCTCCTTGGTGTCGTCGACGTGTTCTTCATCGGCGGCGTGCTCCCGGCTCTGATCCGCAAGAAGCAGGAAGGGTCACATGACAAGTCGCCTGGGGATCCGTCGGGCTAGGTTGATTGAAGACGCCGCACCGCCGGAGACATCCCAGGGGGCGTACCTCGCGGGGGTGCAGGATGCCACCATGACGCCGTCCACGCCCGCGGTTACACAATCCGGGGCCTCACCGCGTTGACCTGGTTGTGGCGCAAGACTTCAGCGACTGGGTAGCCGCGCGGGGCCCGCGCCTGGTGGGCTTCGGCTACCTACTCTGCCGCGACCGGGATCTTGCCCAGGACCTGGCGCAAGAGGCGCTCGCCCGCCTGCATTTGCACTGGCAGCGGATAAGTCGCGGCGGCGACCCCGAGGCGTACGCGCGCCGCTGCATGCTCAACCAGTTGCTGACGTGGCGACGTCGCCGGTCCTGGTCCGAACAAACGATGGAGAGCGACCGCCTCGACCGAGTCGGCGTCGACACTCCGGACCACTCCGACCGGATCGGTACCCACGAGGCGATGTGGGCGCTGCTCGGCGCGCTGCCGATCCGACAACGAGCCGTCGTTGTGCTCCGCTTCTATGAAGACTGCACCGACGCGGAGATCGCCGACCTGCTGGGTTGCCGACAGGCGACGGTCAGGTCGCACGCGTCCAAGGCGTTGGCTCGGCTGCGAGACCAACTCGAACGTCAAACCCAAGGAGCTCAGCTATGAACGACATCGACACCGTATTGCATGAGGTCCTCGAGGGCTATGCACGGGATGTAACGCCGAGCCCGGATCTTGCGGCGAGAGCCGCCCGCCGCAGCCGGCAGATTCGCCACCGGCGGATCGCCACCGCAAGCGCCACGACGGCGGCCGTCCTCGGCGTGACGGGCGTTGCCGCGGCAAGCGCGGTCGGCAATGGGCGACCCGGCTCGAACCACACCCCGGGGTCCGTCAAGCTCGCCGCTCCAACGGGGACCGTGGGCCCACGTACGACGGTCGCCCCGCTTCCGGACGGCCAGGACTCGTCCGCCGACCCGTCGCCGAGCCCGGGCTTCGGGCCCACCTGTCCGGAGGGTGAGGCACCCATGGTCAGGGCGGCAGGTGCGGCGACAGACAGCGGTGACCAGTCGAACGACACTGCTCAGACGCTCACCCAAGCGCTGATGCAGAGCTATCTCAGCGCTATCTCCAACCACGTGCCGATTAGTGCTTACGGCGTCGGCACCGACTCCGCCAGCGGTCAGGGCGTGGTGTGGATCCAGTTCCACGACCAATCGACGGTCGAGCTCGTCAGCAACGACAGCCACAGCCGATGGTCGTCGTACGACGCCACGCTCGGCCCCTGCGTACCGATCGGCAGTTAACTCGGCCCGTCGCCGTCGGGCATGCTGTCGAGCATGACCGACGACGAGGTGCGCCCCGAGCTGGCCGAGGTGCTGCGCCGCCACGAGATGCTCACCGACGCGGCGCGGCCGGAGGCGATCGCCAAGCGGCACGCGCTCGGCCGCCGCAGTGTCCGGGAAAACCTCGCCGACCTGTTCGACCCTGGCAGCTTTGACGAGTGGGGTGGGCTCACGGTCGCGGCGCAGCGGTCGCGGCGCGAGCTCGCCGATCTGATCGAGGCGACGCCGGCCGACGGGGTCGTCACCGGCGTCGGGACCGTTGCCGGCCGCTGGGTCGCGGTGATCGGGTACGACGCCACCGTGCTGGCGGGCACCCAGGGTCTCGCCGGGCACAAGAAGACCGACCGGATCCTCGATGTCATCGGCCGCGAGCGGCTGCCACTCGTGCTGTTCGCGGAAGGCGGCGGTGGCCGGCCCGGGGACACCGACGTGCCGACGGTCGGCGGTCTCGACGTGCTGACCTTCCGCCGGTTTGCAGCGTTGTCGGGCGTCGTACCGCGAATCGGGATCGCGTCGAGCCGATGCTTCGCCGGCAACGCGACGCTGTTCGGCCTGTGCGAGATCACGATCGCGACGCCCGAGGCCAGCATCGGGATGGCCGGGCCGGCGATGATCGAAGGTGGCGGGCTCGGGGTGGTCGACCCGGATGAGGTTGGGCCGCGCGAGGTGCACATCGGCAACGGGAACGTCGACGTCGCGGCGGCGGACGACGCCGACGCCGTCGATATCGCGCGCCGGGCCTTGGCGTTGTTCGGCCCGGCGGCCGCGCACTGGACCGAGGCGGATCAGCGGGCCCTGCGCGACGTGGTGCCGGCCAACCGGCGTCGCGCCTACGAGGTCCGCACGGCGATCGACCTCATCGCCGACGAGGGGTCGGTGCTCGAGTTGCGGCCGCGCTTCGGTCGCGGCATGGTGACCGCGTTGGCCCGGCTCCAGGGGCGGCCGATCGGTGTGATCGCCAACAACCCGATGCACTTGGCCGGTGCAATCACCGCCGACTGCGCCGACAAGGCGGCCCGCTTCCTTCAGCTCTGCGACGCCTTCGACCTGCCGGTGCTGTCGCTGTGCGACACGCCCGGCATCATGGTCGGCCCGGCGGCCGAGGTCACCGGCCTGGTCCGCCACACCGCGCGGCTGTTCACCGTCGGCGCGACCATGGCCGTCCCGATGGTGACGGTCATCCTCCGCAAGGGGTATGGACTCGGCGCGATGGCGATGGCCGGTGGCGACTTCCACGCCACCCTCGCCACGCTGGCCTGGCCGACCGGCGAGGTCGGCGGGATGGGTCTCGAGGGCGCGGTTCGGCTCTCGATGCGCAAGGAGCTGGCGGCGGTGCCCGACGACGCCGACCGCGAGCGGCTGTTCGACGAGCTGGTCGCTGCGGCCTATGCGCGCGGCAACGCGCTGTCCGCGGCGACGTACGACGAGATCGACGACGTGATCGATCCGGCCGACACCCGCCGTCGGGTGGCCGCGCTCCTGTCGGCCTGGCAACCGCCGCCACGAGACGGCCGGCGCCGGGTCGTCGATACTTGGTGACGCTGCGTCAGGGAGTCGCCGCGACGAAGGTGGTCAACGGGTGAGCCAGGTCACTGCGCCGCTTCCGCGCCGACCGGTCGTGCTCGACACCGCGGTCGACGACCCGCGGTCGGTCCGGTCGCTGATCGACGCGCATCAGCCGTACTGGCCGGTGCAGCGCTATTTCGCGAACAGTGCGGAGTACGCGGCCCTGTCCGGGCAGGCGGAGCCGGCCCAGATGATCATCGCGCCGGTCTTCCGGGGCAACTGGGCGACCGACGGCGAGCCGCTGGACGGCGTCCGCCCGATCCTCGAGAGCGTTCGCTTCGCGGACGCCGCGCGCCGGCTGTTCGGCGCGGAGATCGTCCGGCCGACCACCGTCTACGTCAACCTCACCTGGCAGCTTCCGTTCCCCCAGGGCGCGGGTCACACCGACGTGCCGGCCTTCCGCGGCTTCGACCGTACGACGTACCCGATCGCCTTCCTGACCATCATGGGACTGTCCGGGTTGTTCGAGGACATGCGGGTGAAGGTCGCGACCGCGGTGTCGTGGTTCTACCGGGGATCCGATGGCGGCTTCGAGTACTGGCCGCAGGGGGCCGGCGGTGCGTCGGTCGTGCACGAGGGGCAGATCGACAACACCGCGATCGTCGCCGACAACGACTTCATGTGGCACCGGGTGCGCCCGACCGGGCGGGTCGAGGACGGCATGGTGACGCTGACTCGCGACGCCGAGCTGGTCCGGCGAAGCAGCGGCGACTGGGCGATCGCCGACGGCGGTGTCGATCGCGCGGTCTTTCCGGCTGATCAGCTGCGGGTCAGCCTGTCGTGGAAGGGACTGGTCTTCGACGATGACGCCGACCGGCACCGCCATGACGAGCACACCGAGGATCTCGACCTCGACGAAGTGCTCAGCCGGTTCGCTGCAGACTTCGCCGGCCGCGACGAGCCGCTCGACATCCCGGCCGACCCGGTCGCGGACCCGGACTTCGTCCGCACCCTGGGTGCGGCGTACGTGCGCTACCCGACCTGACGCAGGACGCTCAGGCGGCTGGATACCGCGCGGCGCGGGTGCCCGGCGGGTTGTGGGCGCCTGCCACCGCGTCGGGGTTGGGCACGACCAGCTCGCACTCCAGCCCGTCGGGATCGCGGAAGAAGACGCTCAGGATCGAGCCGAAGTCGGTCACGAAGTCGTCGGCCGCACCTCGGGCCATCAGCCGGCTTCGCAGCTCTTCGAAGCTCTCCACCGATGACGCCTGGAGGGCGAGGTGGTCGATCCGGCCCCGCCCGAACATCGGGGTCTGCCGGTCGGCCTCGGTGTTTCCCTCGATCTCGAACACGTTGAGCTCGGAGCCCGGACCGATCTTGATCACCGACAGCCGGGGTCCGCCCTGGTCGGCGAACTCGGCGCCGTCGCGCACGACCTCGGCGTCGAAGACCTCGCGGTAGAAGGCGTGCAGCCGGCCGCTGTCGTTGGTGAGGGTGGCCACGTGGTTGAACCCGCTGAGCAGCATGCGGCCACTTTAGGGCGCTCAATGGTTTGTGACACGCTCACCGCGTGGCCGACGACCGTGCCGTCAAGGGCTGGTCGATGTACTCCTGGGCGAACCACGGCTGGGAGACCACGGTCTCGACCGTGCTGGCCGGCCCGTGGTTGCTCGCGCTGGTCACGAACCACCACGCGAAGCGGTCGATCCTGGTGTCGGTCGGCCCGTTGCACCTGCGGACCGAGTCCTACCCCTCGCTCGTGATCACGATTGCGGCGCTCGCGCAGGTCGCCGTACTGCCGTTGCTCGGCGCGGCCGCCGACCACCGCCGCTCGGTCGAACGCTGGCTGGCGGTGGCCTGCGTCGGCGGGTCCGCGATCGCGGTGGCGTTCGCGGCCACCTCGGGTGGTGACTACGTTGCAGCCGGCATCCTGATGCTGGCAGGAAGTCTCACCTACGGCGCGTCGAACGTGCTCTACAACTCGCTGCTGCCGGCGCTCGCGGCACCCGAGGAGCGGGACGCGCTGTCGAGCCGGGGTTTCGCGTACGGCTACCTCGGCGGCGGTTTGCTGCTCGCGCTCAACCTGGCCCTGCTCCTCGCCCACCACGCGATCGGGCTCGACAAGTCGACCGCCGTTCGGATCTGCTTCGTCTCGGCCGGACTGTGGTGGGCCGGCTTCGGGCTGTGGTCGCTGCGGATGCTGCCGCCGCCGCGCGAGCTCCCTGCGCTCGCGGACCGGATGAGTGCCCGCGCGCGGTTGGCCGACGCGGTCCGGCTGCTGGCTCAGCGGCCGCACACCCGTCGTTACTTGATCGCGTACCTGTTGTTCTCCGACGCGATCTCGGCGGTCATCGGCCTGTCGTCGACCTTCATCACCCATGAGCTGTTCGGTGACAGCGCCTCGAAGGCGGCGACGTTCCTGTTCGCGTTGATCTTGCTGATCCAGTTCGTCGCGATGGGCGGCGCGGTGCTCGCGGCCCGGATCGCCGCCCGGATCGGCGCACAGCGCGCGATCCTCGCCAGCCTGACCGTCTGGTGCCTGCTGATCCTCTACACCTACCTCGAGCTGCACTCGAAGCTGCAGGCGGTTGCGGTCGGGATCGCGATCGGCATCGTGCTCGGCGGCTCGCAGGCGCTGGCGCGATCGCTGTGGTCGCAACTCGTGCCGGTCGGCCAGGAAGCGACGTACTTCGGGCTCTACGAGGTCGCCAACGAAGGGACGTCCTGGGCGGCACCGCTGCTCTTCACGATCGTCGTCAACGCGACCGGGTCGTTTCGGCAGGCGATCCTGTCCCTGCTGGTGCTGTTCATTGCCGGTGGGGTGTTGCTGGCAATGTCCGACCTCGACGCCGGCCTCAGGGAAGCGCGGCCCGAATAGCGTCGATCCGCCCGGAGCGAGGAGATCGTCGGCGCAAAAGGTGTAACGGCGGTCGCCGCGTGCCGATAAACCCCGAATGAGACGACTCGTTGGGTCCGCGGCCGCCGCAGTGCTCGCCGCCGCAGGATGTGTCCTTGCCGTTCCGGCCGCGGGCTCAGTGCCCGCTGGAAAGGTCGCGGCCACCCACCCGCCGAGCTACTTGCCGGGCACGACCTGCACGGTGTTTCCGGCCGACAACGTCTGGAACACCGACATCAGCACGCTGCCGGTCAACAAGCACAGCGCCGAATGGGTCAAACACATCGGCCGGTCCGACCTGCTCCACCCCGACTTCGGCCCGTCGTACGGCGCTCAGCCGGTGCCGTACGGCATCCCGGTCACGGTCGTCGGGGCGAGCCACCCGAAGGTGCACGTGACGTTCATGTACGGCTCGGAGAGCGATCACGTCCGCTACCCGCTGGGCAAGGACACCAAGATCGAGGGCGGCCGGAACGCCGGCGGTGACCGGCACGCGATCGTCGTCGACAAGGCGACCTGCGTGGACTACGAGACCTGGCTCACTCAAGACACTAAGAAGGGCTGGACCGCAGGGTCCGGCGCGGTCTGGAATCTCAACAGCAACAAGCTGCGCTTCAAGCCGGATCTGAACCTCGGCGCGAGCGGGCTGACCTCGGCGGACGCTGCCGGACTCCCGATCCTGCCCGGGCTGTTGCGGCCGAGCGAGGTCCGGGCGGGGTACGTCGGCCATGCGATCCGGTTCACCGCGCCGGTGACGTCGGAGCACTTCATCTGGCCGGCCGAGCACCAGGCCGGCAGCAAGCGCAGCCTCGACTACCCGCCGATGGGCGCGCGGTTCCGGTTGAAGGCGAGCTTCCCGATGACCGGATACAGCCGGGCCACCAGGGTCGTGCTGCAGGCGATGAAGACCTTTGGGCTGATCCTCGCCGACAACGGATCGCCCTGGTACTTCCAGGGCGAGGCGAGCACCAAGTGGTCCAACCTGATGATCGAGCAGCTCAAGACGATCCCGGCGAGTGCGTTCCAGGCGGTCGACGAGTCGAGCCTTCAGGTCGCGCCGCACAGTGGCCAGGCCCGTTGACCTGGTGACGCCCGTCGCACGGCGTGGCAAGGTTTGAGGGGTGAGCGAGACCCCGTCGTACGCCGCTGGGACGAGTGCGCTGCCGCTGCTCGGCGAGACGATCGGCGACAACCTTGCCCGCACCGCGTCGGTTGCGCCCGACGCCGAGGCGCTGGTCGACTGCGCGACCGGGCGACGGTGGACGTATCGCCAGCTCGACGCCGCGGTCGACGAGCTGGCACTCGGCCTGCTGGAGCTCGACCTGGCCCGCGGCGACCGGCTGGGGATCTGGGCGCCGAACTGTGCCGAGTGGGTGCTCGTGCAGTACGCCACCGCCCGGATCGGCGTGATCCTGGTGACCATCAATCCGGCGTATCGGACCCACGAACTTGCCTACGCCCTGAACCAGTCCGGCTGCCGGGTCCTGGTCTGCGCGCCGGAGTTCAAGGGCTCCAACTACGTCGAGATGGTCGGCGAGGTGCGCGGCGACGTCCCCGGGCTCGAGACGGTGATCTGCCTCGGGTCACCGGAGTGGGAGCAGGTCAGCGCCCGCCGGGATCCGTCCGAGTCATTCGATCCGGTGCGCACCAGGGCTGCGTCGCTGTCGGCCGATGACCCGATCAACATCCAGTACACGAGTGGCACGACCGGGTTCCCGAAGGGCGCGACGCTCAGCCATCACAACATCGTCAACAACGGCTTCTTCATCGGCGAGGGCTGCCGCTACACCGACCGCGACCGGGTCTGCATCCCGGTGCCGTTCTACCACTGCTTCGGGATGGTGCTCGGCAATCTCGCCGTGACCACGCACGGCGCGTGCATCGTGATTCCCGCACCGGGCTTCGACCCGGCGCTGACCCTGGCGGCCGTGCAGGCAGAGCGCTGCACCTCGTTGTACGGCGTACCGACGATGTTCATCGCGGAGCTCGCGTTGCCGGACTTCGCGACCTATGACCTGACCAGCCTGCGGACCGGCATCATGGCCGGCTCGCCGTGCCCGGTCGAGGTGATGAAGCGGGTCGTCACCGAGATGCACATGGACGAGGTCACGATCTGTTACGGCATGACCGAGACCTCGCCGGTGTCGACCCAGACTCGCGCCGACGACGATCTCGAGCGGCGGGTCTCGACGGTCGGGCGGGTGCATCCGTTCGTCGAGGTCAAGGTCGTTGACCCGGAGACCGGACTGACGGTCGGGCGCGAAACGCCGGGTGAGCTGTGCACCCGCGGCTACTCGGTGATGCTCGGCTACTGGGCCGACCCCGAACGCACCGCAGAGGTCATCGACGCGGCCCGCTGGATGCACACCGGCGACCTCGCGACGATGGACGAGGACGGCTACCTCAACATCGTCGGGCGGATCAAGGACATGGTGATCCGCGGCGGCGAGAACATCTATCCCCGCGAGATCGAGGAGTTCCTCTACACCCATCGCGCGATCGCGGACGTGCAGGTGGTCGGTGTGCCGGACGAGAAGTACGGCGAGGAGCTCTGCGCGTGGATCGTCGTACGGGACGGCGAGGCGATCACCGAGGACGAGGTGCGGGAGTTCTGCCGGGGCCGGCTGGCGCACTTCAAGGTGCCGCGGTACGTGCTGATCGTGACCGACTTCCCGATGACGGTGACCGGCAAGGTGCAGAAGTTCAAGATGCGGGAAGCCACCGTCGAGCAGTTCGGCCTCCAGCGCGCGGCGAGCGTGACCACCGCGTAAACCGACCGCCGGTCCGAGGGTCGCCGCACCGCCGGGTCTGACGCTTGCAAGAATGGTTGCTCGAAGCAAGCACCCTGGAGGGTCTCGACCGAATGCATGCCGCCTACTCAGCGCTCGGCCGATTCACCGTCCGGTTCCGATGGTTGGTGCTCCTGGCCTGGCTGCTCGCGATCTTCGGGTCGTTCGCGGTCTTTCCCTCACTCACCAGCGTGGTCAAGGCCAACAACTCCGACTTCCTGCCGAAGAACTCGCCCAGCACGATCGCGAGCAACCTGGCATCGCCCTTGCAGAACTCCAACTACACGCCGGTTCCGGTGGTGGTCTCGAGCACGACCGGCAAGCTGACCGCGAGTGACGTCCCGTACGTCGAACAGCTGATTGCCGCGCTGGGCACCGTGCCGAGCGTCAAGGTGGTGCGCGACCTGGGCACCTCGCCGGACGGCGTGGCCAACCAGATCCAGACCCTGTCCGACATCAACCTCGGGCAGGACGGGCCTTCCAAGAAGCTGATCGACGACCTGCGGGTGGCGATTCGGGCGCTGCACCCGCCGCCGGGAGTTCAGACGAACGTCGCGGGGATGCTCGCGGACCAGATCGACCAGCAGGCGAAGTCCGGCAACACCGCCGAACAGGTCCAGCTGCTCTCGGTCGTCTTCATCCTGATCCTGTTGATCATCATCTTCCGGTCACCGCTCGCACCGCTGATCACGCTGCTGCCGGCGTTGCTGATCAGTCAGTTCGCCGGCCGGGTGGTCGCCGAGCTCACGCACGCCGGCCTGCAGGTCTCCTCGCTGTCCCAGATCATGCTGATCATCCTGGTGCTCGGCGCCGGGACCGACTATGCGCTGTTCCTGATCTTCCGGGTCCGCGAGGAGATCCGGTCCGGGCTGCCACCGAATGACGCGATCGTGCGTGCGGTCGAGCGGGTGGGGGAGTCGATCACCTTCTCGGCGGGCACTGTCATCGCCGCGCTGCTCAGCCTGCTGGCCGCGACCTTCGGGATCTACTCCAGCCTCGGCGCCCCGCTGGCGATCGCGATCTTCCTGATGCTCCTCGCCGGCCTCACGCTCTTGCCGGCGCTGCTCGCGATCTTTGGCCGTGCGGTGTTCTGGCCGGTCAAGCTCAAGCCCGAACCCGACGCAAAGACACCGTTGTGGGGGCGCGTGGCCGGGCGGGTGATCGCACGTCCGGCGCTGACCCTGGGGGTCGGCCTCGTGGTCTTCGGCGGGCTCGCGCTCGCCGTCCTCGCCTACACCCCGGCCGGATTCGGCAGCACGGTCGCCGCCCCGAACGGCACGGATGCGCGAGCCGGCGACACCGTACTGAACGATCACTTCCCCAAGGCGGCGGCCAACCCGACCAACGTGATCTTCCGGTTCAGTCAGCCGGTGTGGACGACGCCGAGCGAGCTGGACCAGGCGCAGCAGTTGCTCTCCAAGGCGACCGTGTTCAACGAGGTGACTGGCCCGACCAACCCCAACGGCGCCACGCTCGGCGGCGCGGCGTACCAGCGGTTGCACAGCGAGCTCGCCGCGGTCGTGCCGAACGGCGACCCGCGCAAGCTGCCGGCGGTCAAGCCGGCGAGTGTCCAGATGTCGGCGCTCGACTACGCCCTGTATCGAGCCGAGGCGAACTACGTCAGCAGCAACGGCAAGACCGTGCAGTACCTCGCCAGCCTTACGGTGGGCGACCCCGCGACGACAAAGGCACTCAGTGTCGTCCCGCAGATGCGCCGGGTGGTCACCGAAGTAGGCGACCAGGTGCACGCGAATGCCTCAGCGGTCGGCGGTGAGGCGCCGGCGATCTACGACATCTCGGCGACCTCGGACCACGACCTGCGGACCGTCATCCCGATCGCGATCCTGATCATCGGCTTCCTGCTCGCGCTGGTGATGCGCAGCTTGGTGGCGCCGCTCTATCTGATCGTCTCGGTCGCGCTGTCCTATCTTGCCGCGCTCGGCCTGTGCGTGATCATCTTCCAAGGCATCGCCGGCAGTGACGGGTTGACGTTCCTGTTGCCGTTCTTGATGTTCCTGTTCCTGCTTGCCCTGGGTGAGGACTACAACATCCTGGTGATGACCCGGATCCGCGAGGAGGCGCACGAGGTGCCGTTGCGGACGGCGGTCCGCCACGCGGTGGGGGTCACCGGCTCCACGGTCACGAGTGCTGGTCTAGTGCTGGCCGGCACGTTCGCGGTGTTCGCGGTGGTCGGCTCGCAGACTCCCGGCGGCGAGCAGTTCACCGACCTCGGCGCGGGGCTGGCGATCGGCATCCTGATGGACACGTTCCTGGTCCGGACCCTGCTCGTGCCGTCGACCGTGGCGATCCTCGGCAAGTGGAACTGGTGGCCGAGCGATCTGCATGACCGCCACCTCGACCTGGAGGCCGCGGCGGCCGGTCAGCAGCCTGAGGCTTAGACCCCCCAGTCGGGGCTCTGCTTAGACCCCCCAGTCGGGGCTCTGCCTATACGCCCCAGTCGGGGCTCTGCCTATACGCCCCAGTCGGGGC
>CAYNDD010000005.1:0-4941 GCA_964395425.1 uncultured Frankiaceae bacterium | reverse complement strand
GGGGCTCTGCCTATACGCCCCAGTCGGGGCTCTGCCTATACGCCCCAGTCGGGGCTCTGCCTATACGCCCCAGTCGGGGCGAAGCGGCATCCCGGACTCGCCGTTGTCGGCCACCCGGACGCCGAGCACCTGGTGCAGCTCGATCGTGCGGCGCTCGAAACCGAGCCTCGAGCCAGCCATGTACAAAGCCCAGACCTTGGTGCGGCCGAGGCCGACCTCGCGCACCGCGGCGTCCCAGTTGTCGGTGAGGTTGTCGCACCACGCGTGCAGGGTGCGGGCGTAGTGCTCGCGGAGGTTCTCCTCGTGCCGGACCTCGAACCCGCTGTCCTGCATCGCCGAGATGATCCGGCCGGCACCTTCGAGCTCGCCGTCCGGGAAGACGTACCGGTCGATGAAGCCGCGGATGTGGACCCGTTCGGTGGTGGTCGGGCGGGTGATGCAGTGGTTGAGCAGGCGGCCCTCGGGCCGAAGCTTGGAACGCAGGAAGCGGAAGTACGCGCCGAGGTTTGCCGCGCCGATGTGCTCGGTCAGCCCGATCGAGGAGACCGCGTCGAAGTCGCGTTCGCGGACGTCCCGGTAGTCGGAGAAGCGCACCTCAGCCGTGCCGGTGAGGCCGTCCTCAGCGATCGCCTTCGCGCCCCACTCGGCCTGCTGGCGCGACAGGGTGACACCGAGCGCGTGTACGCCGTAGTGCTTCGCGGCGTGGCGGACCATTCCGCCCCATCCGCAACCGACGTCGAGCAGGCGCATACCGGGCTGCAGGTTGAGCTTGCGGGCCACCAGGTCGTACTTGTGGGCCTGCGCCTCCTCCAAGGTCGAGTCGTCCTCGGGGTAGCAGGCGCAGGTGTAGGTCATCGACGGGCCGAGCACCCATGAGTAGAAGTTGTTCGAGACGTCGTAGTGGTGGCTGATCGCCTCCGCGTCGCGTGCCTTCGAGTGCCGGAAGCCGTATTGAAGGCGGCGGGCGCCGAACTCCTCGGTGGGTGGCTCGACCCAGCGGATCGCGGCCGGGTCGAGGTTGCGCAGCACGTCGAGCCGATCCGCCCATGACAGCCGGCCGATCCGGTCGCTCCACAGCATCGACAGCGCGGTGTAGAGGTCGCCCTCGATCTCGAGCTCGCCACTGACGAAGGCGCGGGCCAGGCCGAGCGAGCTCGGCGCGGTGATCAGGTAGGACAGCGCGGCCGGCGACGTCAAGTGGGTGCTGACCGACGAGTCGGCCGGACCGGCGGTGCTTCCGTCGTACGCGGAGATGCGCAGGTCAGGGTGGCCCAGGGCGTTGGCAACAACCTGTGCGATCGGCTTGCGCGGCATCACTTCTCCCCGGGGTTGATCTCGAACGCTATCGACGTTTCACAGTCTTGTCGTAGAGGTTCAGCAGGCGACCATTGGGATCGTAGGTCTTCTTGAGCAGCGTGTAGACCTCGCCGCCGTAGGTCGCCCAGAACTCATCTTCAGGATAGAACGCGGTGGAATACAACGACTTCCGTCCGCCGAGCTCGGCGACCTTCTCCTCGATGGCCCGGTTGTGGTAGCCGTCGTGCTCGCCGGGAGGCAGCGGCGCGGTCGACCAGAAGCCGACATTGACGTACAACGTGGCCGGGTCGAGGGCGTAGAGGTCCCAGTGCGCGGCGGGATCGCGCTGCTTCAGCGGGCACATCCACACCGGCTCGATCCCGGTGCGGGCGTCGAGGAAGTCGATGAACTCGGCCAGGTGGTCCACCGAGATCTCGACGTCCTGGATGACCCGTTCTTCGTCAGGCTTGCCGTTGCGCCGGTCGAGCCGTTGTTTAACGCCGTACCGGGTCTCGAGGGCGATCAGCTTCCAGTAGACGTCCGACCGCCGCCAGCGGCCCGGCCAGAACCGGCGGATCCGCGGGTTCTGCGCGCCGAACGCGCGTGAGCACCAGAACCAGTCGGTGTCCCATCGCCACAGGTAGTCGTGGGTGGTGAGCCAGTCCTCGCTGCGTTGCTGGATGGAGCGGTAGTAGATCTGCTGGCCGGTGTAGCTCGACGCGGACGGCGCAGTCGGAGAGTAGGACGCGAGGGTGAGGTAGCACTCGGACGGGCTGAACCAGGTGCCGTCGACGAAGTCGACCTGCTCGCCGTCCCACTCCCGGGTCGCGCACACCTCGGTGATGGCCTCTGCGCACGTCTCGACCCGGTCGAACCGGATGTGCCGCAGGTGGATGTACGGCGTGACCGGCTCGAGCTCGATCCGGAGCCGGAGCGCGTAGCCGAGGGTGCCGTAGGAGTTCGGGAAGCCGAAGAACAGGTCGCGATGCTCGTTGGTGCGGGTCGCGGTGACGACCCGGCCGTCGCCGGTCAGCACATCCATCTCGATCACGGACTCGTGCGGGCATCCGTTGCGGAACGACGACGCCTCGATCCCGAGCCCGGTGACCGCGCCGCCGAGCGTGATGGTCTTGAGCTGCGGAACCACCAGGGGAATCAGCCCGTACGGCAGGGTCGCCGCCACCAGATCGTCGTACGTCGTCATCGCCAGCACCTCTGCGGTGTGGTTGGCGGTGTCGATGCTCAGGACTCCGGTGAACCCGTCGGCGTCGAGGGCGCGGTGGGCGCCCTCGCGGGACCGGAACAGGTTGGAGGTCTTGCGCGACTTGCGCAACCGCACCGGCGCGTCGGTCGGAAGGGTCAACAGCGCGTCGCGCAGGGCGTCGACCCGCGCGTGGTACGCGGCGAGCCGGGCTGCTTGATCCACTCGTGAACCTTACGCCCGTTCGGGTCGCGAGCGAGAGGTGAGCGCGGTCGCCCGACGGTCCACTGTGGTCCTCGACAATAATTTGCGTGCTAGCAGGCAACTATATATCCTGAGGCCATGCCAACCGCGACGACGCCGACCACCGTGGACGCCGAGACCTCGGCCCGGCTGCGCGCGGTGATCGGCAAGCTGGCCCGGCGGTTCAACGCCCTCACCCGCGGTTCCGGCCTGACGCCGGCGCAGCTGTCAGCGCTCGGCGTGGTCGCCCGGAAGGGCCCGTTGCGGTTGTCGGAGCTGGCCGAGATCGAGAGCGTCAACCCGACCATGCTCAGCCGGGTCGTGGCAGCGCTGGACGAGGCCGGCCTGATCAGGCGCCGGACCGACCCGGACGACCGGCGGGCCGGTTTGCTCGAGGTGACCGCCAGCGGCCGGCGTACTCATGACCGGCTGCGCGCCGAGCGCGGCCGGGTGCTGATGACCGGGCTCGAGCGGCTGAGCCCTGAGGACGTCGTCGCCGTCGAAGCTGCGCTGCCGGCCCTCGAGGCGCTGGTCGATGCGCTCGCGCGTCCCGACGGATCGGCCTCATGACCCGTTTCCAGCGGCTGCGCCGAGACACCTTCGCCTCCCTTGGCAACCCGAACTACAAGCTGTACTTCTACGGCCAGGCCACCTCGTTGGTCGGGACCTGGATGCAAACCATCGCGCAGTCGTTCCTCGTGCTGCACATCACCGGCTCCGGCTTCGACGTCGGGCTCGTGGTCGCGCTGCAGACGCTGCCGGTGTTGTTGCTCGGCCCGTACGGCGGGGTGGTCGCCGACCGGGTCGACAAGCGCCGGCTGATGATCATCCTGCAGTCGCTGATGGGAGTCCAGGCACTCGTCTTCGGCATCCTGACCCTCACCCACGTGATCACGCTGTGGCAGATCT
This sequence comes from uncultured Frankiaceae bacterium, assembly GCA_964395425.1. Lineage (GTDB taxonomy): Bacteria > Actinomycetota > Actinomycetes > JAFAQI01 > JAFAQI01 > DATAUK01. The sequence goes on along the minus strand of CAYNDD010000005.1, from coordinate 1,292 downwards.
GTGTGCTCGCGGTTATCCTCGGTCTCAACAACACCTTCGAGAACCCGGCCCGCCAGACCTTCGTGCTGGAGATGGTCGGCCCCAAGGACCTGCGCAACGCGGTCACCTTGAACTCGGTGCTGGTCAACGTCGCGCGGGCGGTCGGCCCCGCCGCGGCCGGCATCATCATCGCGGCCGGCGGGTACGGCGTCTGCTTCATCGTCAACGCCGCGAGCTTCGTCGCGGTCGTCGCGTCGCTGCTGAAGATGAACACCAGCACGTTGTCGCCGGCAACGCCCACGGTGCGGGCAAAAGGCCAGCTCCGCGAAGGCGTTCGCTACGTCAAGAACGAGGTCGGCCTGCTTATCCCGCTGGTGATGATGGCGATCGTCGGATGCCTGGCGTATGAGTTCCAGGTGACGTTGCCGGTCATGGCGACGCGGGCGTTCCACGGCGGCTCACAGGCCTACGGGTTCATGACCGCGTCGATGGGCATCGGCGCCGTCGTCGGCGGCCTCTACGCCGCCGGACGTGGCAAGACCGGGCTCGCCTCACTCACCCGGTCGTGTGTGATCTTCACCGTGGTGATCGCGGCCGCGGCGCTGGCGCCCAACCTCACGGTGGAGCTGATCGCGTTGGCCGGCGTGGGAGCGGCGAGCGTGACGTTCCTGTCCAAGGGAAACAGCACGCTGCAGCTCGCGGCCGCGCCGCAGATGCGCGGCCGGGTGATGGCGCTGTGGGCGGTTGCGTTCCTCGGCTCGACGCCGATCGGCGGGCCGGCCGCCGGTGCGGTCGCGCAGTACGTCGGCCCACGCTGGGGCCTTGGTCTCGGCGCGTTGGCTTGCGCGGTTGCCGCCCTGTTGGGCGGGCTCGTGCTGCGCCGGCTTCGCCGGGTCGAGCGGTCCGGCCGCCGGCCCGAGCCGCTGTCCGAGCCGGCTGCCGAGGCGGTGCTCGAAGTGGTCGAGGCGGCCCGCTAGCGTCTACGCGGTGGACCTCCAGGCCGAGTGGCGCCGCCGAAGGGTCGAGGCCAGGTTCTACTGGGCGTACGGCACGCAGCGGGCCGCAGCGGACTGGCACCTGCGGCATTGCACGTCGGTCGGCGCCCAGGCCACCATCCTCGGCCGACCGACCGTCGACGCCTCTGACATGACGGTGGGCGACCACTTCAAGATCTGGTCCTCGCACCGCCGCACCCTCGTCACCGGGTGGGGCCGGCTCCGGATCGGCGATCGGGTGTTCCTGAACAACGGGGTCTTCATCTCCTGCGTGCACGAGATCACGATCGGCGACGACGTCGCGATCGCCAACGAGGC
>CAYNDD010000004.1:0-38808 GCA_964395425.1 uncultured Frankiaceae bacterium | reverse complement strand
CGTGCCACTTCTCGCCGTCGAGGATGTAGTCGTCGCCGTCCCGGCGAGCGGTGGCCACGATGTCGTCGACGTCGGAGCCGGCGCCCGCCTCGGTGATCGCGTAGCACTCCTCGCGATCGCCGGACACGGTCGGGCGCAGCCAGCGCTCGATCTGGTGCTCGGTCGCCACCTCGGGGAACCATGACGGCGGCGTGGAGGCGACCCAGCCGAGGGCGTTGGTCACCCGGCCCATCTGCTCCTGCACCAGCACCTGCTGCAGCGACGTGCAGCCGAGCCCGCCGAGCTGCACCGGCATGTTGGTCGCGCACAGACCCAGCTCGTGGGCGCGGGTGCGGTGCGCGGCGACCACCGATGCGGGCAGCTCGCCGCCGGCCATTTCGGCTTCGACCTCGAAGGGGATCAGCTCGTCGGCGAAGCTCCTGGCCCGGGCCTGCAGGTCGAGGTCGGCCGCTGTCAACTCATACATGCGAAGGTCCCCTCATGGCCTTGACTGACTGTTCAGTCTATGCGAGCGTTCCCGCCGTGCCAATGGCGTCGACCCTGCCCGAATCCGCCGACGCCGTCGTCGTCGGCGGCGGAACCATCGGTGCCTGGTGTGCCTATTTCCTCAAGCGCAGCGGGCTCGACCGGGTGGTCCTGGTGGAGAAGGACCAGCTCGGCCAGGGCGCGAGCAGCCGGGCGGCCGGCATCGTCCGCAGCCAGGGTGGCACCCGCTGGGCGGTCGAGCTCGCCGAATGGTCGCGCACGTTCTACCGCTCGCAGCACGATGAGATCGGGATCGACTCCGGCTTCACTCAGCAGGGCTACTTCCTGCCCTGCTTCACCCCCGACGACCTCGTCGCCGCCGAAGCGCGGATGCAGATGCAGCGCGCGGCCGGTCTCGACGTCAGGTGGCTGGATCCGGACGAGGCCGACCGGGTCAACCCCACGATGGCGCCCGGGATGACCCTCGGCGGCACCTACTTCGACGGAGACGGCTACATCACCCCGCCGCGCAACGTGCTCGCCTACGCCGTCGCGATGGCGCAGGCCGGGGTCGACGTCCACGAGCACACCGCCTTCACCGGGCTGGCGACCGACGCCGGCACGGTCACCGGAGTCGAGACCTCGGCCGGTCCGATCGCCACCGACCGGGTGGTCCTGACCGGCGGCCCGAAGCTACGCGCGGTCGGTGCGCTCGCCGGCATCCGGATCCCGGTCGGCGGGGTCCGCCATCAGGTCGCGGTCACCGAGCCCCACCCGGACTTCGAGCCGAGCCGGCTGCCGATGGTCTTCGACCTGGTCGCCGGGCTCTACTGGCGCGCGGAGGAACGCGGCCTGCTGTTCGGGATGAGCAATCCGGACGAGCCCGAGGGCAAGGCCACCGAGATCGACCTTCCCTATCTCGACCGGATGCGCGGGCGGCTCGCCGAGCTGGTCCCGGTGACCGAGAAGCTCGCGCTGCGCCGTGCCTGGGCGGCAACCATCGACTTCACCCCCGACCACCTGCCGATCCTCGGCCCCGGCATCACCGCGGACGGCCCGATCGGGGGCGTGACCGTCGCCGCGCCTGGTGGCCACGGCATGATGTGGGGGCCGGGCGTGGCCCGGGCCGCCGCCGATCTGGCCCTGACCGGCACCACGTCCGTCACCGACTGCACCGACCTCGGCCTCGACCGGTTCGACGCCGAGGGCCGCAGCAAGCTTCCCGCCGACCCGATCGCACTGCCGTTCCCGGAAAGGACCTCCTCCACATGACCCACGTCGACACCGGCACTCCCCACCTGCACGCCATCGCGGCCGGCAGCGAGCTCGAGGACTGGGGCCCGCTCGAGGAGGCCAGCGACCCGGACAACACCCCGATGACCACCGCGGGCCTGACGCTGTGGAAGGACGGCGACGCCGAGGTCGGGATCTGGGAGTGCACGCCCGGCCCGTCGTACTGGACGCTCGAAACGCACGAGGAGATCTACATCATCTCCGGCCGGATGACGGTCACCCGCGAGGGCAACGAGCCGGTTGAGGTCGGCGCCGGCGATGCGGTCGTGTTCCCGCGCGGCTGGGCCGGCACCTGGCAGATCCACGAGACGCTGCGCAAGCTGTACGTCATCTTCTAGCGGCTAGCCTTGCGCCGTGCTCGCGGCGGCGGGGTACGACCCTCGGCAGTGGACGGACTTCTTCGTCCTGGTAGGCACTGGCTCTGCGACGTTGGCCGGACTGGTTTTTGTGGCCATGACGATCAACTCACGGGTCGTCACGGCGGACGCGACGCACAAGTACCGCGCCATCAACATGCTCACCGGCTTCACCGCTGCGTTCATTCTTTGCGCCTTTGCACTGATGGGGCACCAGACCCATCGGTCGTTGGGGATCGAGTGGCTGCTCGTGGCGGCCATCGCCGGGGCGATCAACACCAACGGGTATGTCCAGGCCTTCCGGCTGCACAGCAGCCGCTATGCCCTCAGTCCGAGCCGCATCGTCGGTGGGAGCGTTTGCTACCTGGGGCAGGTCGTCGCCGCGCTGTTGTTGTACGACGGCACGCGCGCCGGGATCTACGTCGCCGCGATCGCCCTCATCGTCAACTTCTCCTTCTTCGTGTCCGGCGCCTGGCTGCTGATCGTGGGCACCTTGCAAGACCTGGACGAGACCCCTGGCTAGGACGCCTTCGTCTGCTCGAGGTGGACGTCGACCGCGACCGCGCCGGCCGCGCTGCACACCAGCGGGTTGATCTCGATCGCGTCGAGTGAATCACCGAGCTCGGTCGCCAGCTGTGACAGCGCCGCGATCGCGGCGGCGACGGCGTCGATGTCGGCGGCCGCACCGTGCCGGGGCTCGAGCAGCAGGCGCTCGACCATGGTCCGGCCGAGCAGGGTCCGCGCATGCTCCGCGCCGGCCGGCGGCAGGGCCGCAGCCCGGTCGGCGACGTACTCGACCAGCACCCCACCCGGGCCGACCACGAGCAGCAGGCCGAGACTCGGGTCGCGCACCGCCCCGACCAGCACCTCGACGCCCGGCGCGACCTGCCGGCACACAATCACCCGCGGACCAAGCCGGCTGGCCAGCTCCCGGTAGGTCTCCACCAGCTCCTGATCGTCTCCGATCCCGACGACTACCCCGCCGACGTCCGTCTTGTGCGCGATGTCCTCGTCGGTCTTGAGAACGACTGGGTAACCGAGCTCCGACGCGGCGGCGAGCACGGCGCCTTCGTGATCGGCCGGGCGGATCTCGGCCACCTCGAGCCCGTAGTCGGCCAACAACCGGAAGCCCTCCGCCGCGGGCAACGGACCGTCGGCCAGACGCGCGCGCCAGCGATCCCGGCGCGCGGTGTCGACCGCAGGGCCTGGCACCGGCGGTAGCCGGTCGGCGTGCCGGAGGAGATGTCCGAGCGCCCGCAGGCCGCTTCGGGTGCCCTCGAGCACCGGTACGCCTGCCCCCCGAAGCGCCGCGGCCGCGCCGAGGTCGAGCGCCGACGGCAGGTGACTGAGGACGACGACCGGGAGATCGGTCGCCGTCGCGCAGCGGCGGACCGCATTGCGGTAGGAGTCGTCACCGTCGAGCTCCTCGACCAGGTCGACCGCGAGGGCGACCGCCTGGACCGCCGGATCGCGGGCCAGGTCGATCAGCACATCGCCGAACAGGCCCTCGGTGTCGGCGCCGTTGCCCCAGACGTCGAGCGGGTTGGTCGCGACCAGGCCGGGATCGAGCCGCTGCGCGATGCGCGACGTTGTCTCAGCCGAGATCTCGGCGAACGGCACCCCAACCGCCGCCGCCACGTCGACGATCAGGGCCCGCTCCGCACCGGAGTCGAGCACCGCGGCCAGCCCGCCGCCGCTACGTCCTCTCGGTCGCGCCCGCCGGCCGGCCGCGAACAGCTCGACCGTGTCGAGCAGCTCACCGAGGTCGGACACCAGGTGCAGGCCGTGGGCATCGGCCAGTGCCTCCCAGGCGGCGGTGCCGCCGGCGACCGCGCCAGAGTGCGCGGCCACCATCGAGGCCCCCCGCTCGCTCGTGCCAACCGGCAACACCACGACCGGGATGTCGCGCGCCGCCGCCGCAGACAGCGACTCGCGCAGCGCCGCGGTGTCCCGCATCGCCTCCAGGACGAGCGCGATCACCTCGGTCTGGGGCAGCCCGAGGGCGTAGTCGAGGTAGGCCGCGGTGGTCGTCACCAGCTCCTGGCCGGACGACACCGCGAGGGTGAAGCCCAAGCCGCGACGGGCCCGCAGGACGGCCGAGAAGACCGATCCCGAGTGCGTCACCATCGCCACCGGCCCGGCCGGGATCGGGTCGGGCTCGAGATAGCCAATCGCGCGGATCCCCTTGGCGACGTTGACGTAGCCCATGCAGCCGCCGCCGCACAGCTGCATCGATGCCTCGCGGGCGATGGTCGCGAGCCGGGTCCGCAGCGGGATGACCCCCGCAGCCGGTGGCTCGTAGGCATTGCCGAAGATCACCGCCGCGCGGTCGCCGCGCTTCGCCACGAGCGAAAGCTCGGCCTCGAGGGCCGGATCACCGACGCCGAGCAGGACCAGGTCGATCGCGTCGCCGATCTCGGCGAGCGAGGGATAGCAACGGCGACCGGCGAGGTCGGCGTACCGCGGGTTGACCAGGTGGACACTGACCTCCGCAGAGCTGCGCAGGACCTCGGTCACCATCCGCTCGCCGAAACTGCCCGGCCGCGGGCTGGCGCCGACGACGGCGATGCTGCGGGGCTCGAGCAAGCAGGTCAGGAGGCCGGACTCGCGCGCGGGCGCGCTCACCCCCGCTTGGACGGCAGCAGACCGGACAGCCGCTGCCGGCCGGCCGCCACCTTGGCGTCACGGATCGCGGCCTTGGCCGCCTGCCAGCCGGGAATGCCGCACACGCCGCCGCCGGCGTGGGTCGCCGAGCTGGCGTTGTACAGACCCTTGACCGGCGTGCGGTAGTCGGCATAGCCCGGCGCCGGGCGCATGTGGAACAGCTGCTCGATCGAGAGCTCGCCGTGGAAGATGTTGCCGCCGACCAGCCCGTACTCCTGCTCCATCTCGTACGGGCTGACCACGTCGCGATGCAGGATCGAGCTCTTGAAGTTCGGGGCGAGCTCGTTGTAGCAGTCGATCATCCGGTCGGCGTACGCCTCGATCTCCTCGGCGTGCGGCTCCTCGCTCCACGTCTCAGGCACCCACTGGGTGAACAGCGACATGATGTGCGTGCCCTCCGGGCACAGCGAGCGGTCGAAGGTCGACGGGATCACGCCGTCGCTGAACGGCCGGACCGCAGCCTTGCCGTTGCGGGCGTCCTGGAAGGCCTGCTCCATGTATTCGACCGAGGGCGCCATCTCCACCGAGCCGGTGTGGTGCTCCTGCAGGTTGGTGCCCGGGTCGGCGATGAAGTCGGGCAGCTCGGCGAGCGCCAAGTTGATCTTCACGACCCCGCTGCGGGTCTTCCAGGTCTCGATGTCGCGGACGAAGTCCGACGGCAGGTTGGCCCGGCCGACATGGTCGAGGAAGGCAGTGCGCGGGTGCAGACTCGAGACCACCACGGGGGCGCGCAGCTCGTCGCCGTTGGCCAGCACGGCACCCTGGACCCGGCCGTTCTCGACCAGCAGGCGCGAGACCGGCGCGTTGAGCCGGATCTCCGCGCCGAAGCTGCGGGCCGAGTTCTCGATCGCGGTCGCGACCCCGCCCATCCCGCCCTCCGGGAAGCCCCAGTTGCCGAGATGGCCGTCGCCGATGTCACCGATCGAGTGGTGCGCCATGACGTACGCCGTACCCGGCTCGCACGGTCCGGCCCAGGTGCCGATGACGCCGTTGACCGCCATCGCCCCCTTGACCTGCGGCGACTCGAACCAGTCGTCGAGCAGGTCGGCGATGCTCATCCCCATCAGCCGGGTGACGTCACCGATCGTGCGGACGTCGACGCCGCGATGCCGCCAGGCCAGCCGCAGGGTGTCGACCAGGTCGGCCGGGCGCTTGGAGCCCAGCTTCGGCGGGACGGTGAGCAGCAGCGGGCCGAGGACGTCGGCGAGCCCGCCCATCCAGGCGTCCCATTTGACCATCGCGTCGGCGTCCTTCTTGGACCACTTGGAGATCTCTTCGTGGTTGCGCTTCGCGTCGTCGGCGAGGATCTTGATCGATCCGCCGTCGGCGAAGGCCTGGTAGTAGGGGCCCATCGGGTGGACCTTGTAGCCGTGGCGCTCCAGCTGCAGCTCGCGCATGATCGTCGGTGGCAGCAGGCTCATGACATAGGACAGCCGGGTCACCTTGAACTCCGGCGCGTCCGGCCACGGCGACTCAGTGGTCGCCGCGCCACCGGTCTTGTGCCGGGACTCCAGCACCACCGTGTTGGCGCCGTTGCGGGCCAGGTATGCCGCGGCCACCAGGCCGTTGTGTCCGCCACCGACGACGATCGCGTCGTAACTACTGCTGGTCATTGGGATCTCCGCTGAGTTCGGCCGGTTCCGCCTGCTGACAGGATCTGTCTGCCTGCTGACAGGATCTCATTGTTTGACTGAATGTTCAGTCTAGGAACTGATAAGGTCCGCGACAAGGGATCTGGTGCAGGAGATCGAGTGGTGTTGACGATCCGTTCACTGCATTCCGGCGAGGATTTCATCCTAAGGTCGTGCAGATGAGCGCGCTTGCCCCGGAAGCCGGCGACCCGAGTGCCGCGAGCCCGCCCGACGGCCGCCGCGACCAGCTGCTCGAGGCCGCCCTGACCGTCATCGGCGAACGCGGCTTCCCGGAGACCCGGATCGCCGACGTCGCGGCGCGGGCCGGCACCAGCCCGGCCCTGGTCATCTACTACTTCAAGACCCGCGACCAGCTGCTGACCGAGGCGATCCGCCTCTCCGAAGACCGCTGGTACGCCGAGGGCATCGCCAGGATCGCGAGCATCCCCACCGCCGCGGGCCGGCTCGAAGAGCTGGTCGCGATGACCTGCATGCCGGAAGAAGAGGGCGACCCGGTGTCGTGGACGCTCTGGCTCGACCTGTGGGCGCAGGCAGCACGGCATCCCGAGGTGGCCGCGGTCCGCCGCGAGTTCGACGAGCGCTGGCGCCAGACCATTGTCGACCTCGTCACCGAGGGGCAGGCATCGGGCGAGTTCGCCGCGATCGACGCGGACTCGTTCTCGATTCTGCTGTCCGCACTCCTTGACGGATTCGCCATCCAGATTGCACTGTGTGACCCGGTCGTCGACAACGAGAGGACCTTCCGACTCAGCATGGAGTTCGCCGCCGGCCAACTCGGGTTCAGCTGGTCGCCCAAGCCCCGCGGGCGCCGGCAGCGAGTGGGTCAGGCGCCGCGGTCCCCGCGCCCGTCATAGCAAGGAGCTATATCGAGTGCCTGGCGGCCAGATCGACCTGATCGGTCTCACCAAGCGGTTCACCGAGACCGCGGTCGACGCGATCGACCTGAACATCGCCAGCGGCGAGTTCTTCTCGCTGCTCGGACCCTCTGGCTGTGGCAAGACCACCACGCTGCGGATGATTGCCGGCTTCGAGCAACCCACCAGCGGGCAGATCCTGCTCGACGGCTCCGACGTCTCGCGGGTGCCGCCGGACAAGCGCAACGTCAACACGGTCTTCCAGAACTACGCGCTGTTCCCGTTCCTCAGCGTCTACGACAACGTCGCGTTCGGGCTGCGCTACCGCAAGGTCTCCAAGGCCGACATGGTCCGCCAGGTCGGCGCCGCGCTCGATCTGGTCGAGATGGGGCAGTACGCCAAGCGCCGCCCGAGCGAGATCTCCGGCGGCCAGCAGCAGCGGGTAGCGCTGGCCCGCGCGTTGGTGCTGAACCCGGCGGTGTTACTGCTCGACGAGCCGCTCGGCGCGCTCGACGCGAAGCTGCGTCGCGCGTTGAAGGTCGAGCTCAAGGCCCTCCAGGAGCGGGTCGGCATCACCTTCCTCTACGTCACCCACGACCAGGAGGAAGCCCTCACGATGTCCGACCGGCTGGCCGTGATGTGCGACGGCAAGCTGGCCCAGGTCGGCTCGCCGCGCGAGGTGTACGAAGCGCCGGCATCGACCTACGTCGCGGACTTCCTCGGGGTGTCCAACCTGATGAGCGTCGAGGTCATCGAGGCCGGCCAGAAATGCCAGGTGAAGCTCGGCGAATCGGTGCTGTCGGTCGAGTCGAACGGCTCGCAGTCGCGTGGTCCGGCGATGTTGTCGATCCGCCCCGAGAACGTCCTGCTCGAGCCGCACGGCAGCCCCGGCGACAACCGGGCACCGGCGATGGTCGAGCGCAGCGTGTTCCTCGGATCGTCGACCCAGGTCTATGTCCGGCTGGCCGCCGGCCCGTCGCTGCAGGCCCAGCTCACCGGTGAGCAGGCCGCCGTTGCGTTGACCCAGGGCACCCCGGTCAACGTGCATCTGCCGGCGCACGCCCTGCGCGTGCTCCCCGAGGATCCCGCCTTCGCCGCCAAAGCCCCCGGCGACTGGGACGCCGCAGACCCCGGCGACCCCGCCTGACGCCGGGCAGACACGCTGGTTGATCGTCAAGGGCTCGCCTGGGTTCTGTGGATGGTGGTGATCGTGTCCACAGTTGTGGACACGAATTGCTTGTTTTTTGTTTGTTCACAACGGTTTTCTGGCCCGAAAACTGTCAGACCCGGTTCCTAAAGTCATTCACATGTACACGCCACGGGCCGCGGTCGCTCAGATCGCTGACGGGGTGCACGCGGTGCTCGCCGAAGACCCGCATGCTCTTGCCGACCTGGAGCTGCTCAACAGCACCGAGCTGTTGTTGGAGTTGCGGAACCAGCTCGACGCGGTGATCACCGGCCAGCTTCAGGTGATCGACGTGCGGGACGTCACCGTGGAGGAGTACGGCCGGCAGACCCGCGGTTGGCTGATCGAAGACCAGCTCCTCGCCCCGGCCGAAGCGTCGCGCTTCTTGACTGTCGCGCGTGGCCTGCCCTACCACCACCGGATCGGGGAGGCGTTCGGTGCCGGCCGGCTGTCCCTGGAGGCGGCCAGGGTGATCACCGGCGCGGTGCAGAAGGCCCCCGCCGAGCTGCGTGAGGTGGTCGAAGCCGAGCTTGTCACCGCCGCCGAGTCGGTGGATCCGGGCCGGCTCGGCTCGTTCACCCGGGAGCTGATCGCCAGGCTCACCAACGACGACGCGGAAGCCGCCGCGCAACGCAAGTACGACTCCCGGTGGCTACGGCTCTCGGAGACCTTCGAGGGGATGACCTCGGTCGAAGGGATGCTCGACCCCGCCAGCGCCGCGAGCATCAAAGCCGCGCTGAGCCCGCTACTGGCGAGTACCGGGCCGGACGATCAGCGGACCCATGGGCAGCGCACGGCTGACGCGCTCGTCACCGTCGCCGAGGTCGCGTTGGCCGCCGGTGGGCTCCCCGAGACCGGTGGTGAACCCCCGCAGGTCATCGTCACCATCGGCTACGACCAGCTCACCGCCCAGATCCAGGCGCACCCAGACGCGTGCAGCGACCCGATCTCGGGGACGGTCAGCATGAACGGGGTCGCGATCACCCCGAACACGGCCCGGATGATCGCGTGTGACGCGCAGATCATCCCCGCCGTGCTCGGCGGTCACAGTGAGGTCCTCGATCTCGGCCGTTCCACCCGGACCTGGACCCGCGCGCAACGCCGCGCCCTACGCCTGGAAGACCGCGGGTGCCGATGGCCCGGCTGCCAAGCACCCCTGCACCGATGCCGGATCCACCATGAACAGCACTGGGTCCAAGACCACGGACCCACCGACAAGACCAACGGGATCCACCTGTGTCCGTTCCATCACTGGACCGTCCACCACACCCGATGGCGCATCCACAAAGACATCCACAACCAAGTCACCGTCTGGAAAGAAGAACCAGGCACGCAGACGCACGCCGCCTGAACGCGGTGGCTCACGCTTCGGTCGAGGCGACGGGCTCGGGCGGCGCGTCATCAACGCAATGGGTCGAAGCTCTTCAGGACGTCCGGGAGAGTGCCTGTTGCCACGAAGCGTGCGAGCAGCTGGCCTGATGCCGGTCCCTGAGTCATGCCCCACATGGCGTGTCCGCCTGCGACGTAGACGTTGGGGATGCGGGTGGCACCGATGATCGGCAGGCCGTCGCTGGTCACCGGGCGGTCGCCGGACCACTCGTCGTTGCGCTGTGTCCAGTCGATGCCAGTGAGCAGCGGCGAGGCGCGGCGAACGATCGCGTCGATCCGACGAGCCCGGGACGCAGCGCTCGGCGGCCCGAACTCCATCGTGCTGGTTAGCCGCACCCGTCCCCCGTCGGGAGTGCAGGTGATGCGCTGGTGCGGCAGGTAGATCGGGTGGTCGTTGGGCAGGTCGGTCGCGACGGTAAAGGAATGGCCACGCCCGGCGCGCACCGGCCCTCGGACGCCAAGCGGGCGCGCGAGCCGGCCGATGGCGGCACCGGTCGCGATCACGGCGACATCGGCGCGAAGGGTCCCGGACTCGGTCTCCACCTGGCCGGCTGGGTCGATCCCGGTCACCCGCTCAACGGCTATGACCCCGCCACGTTGGGTGAACGAGGTCGCCAACGCTTCGACGAAGAGCGCGGGGTGCAGGTAGCGGGTGCCGTTGATCCGTACGGCGTGGGTGACCTGGTCGCTCAGCAGCGGGACCAGACCTCGTGCGTCGGCCAGCGACAGGGTCTCGAGGTCGCCGGCGTGCAGGTGGGACGCGTGCTCGGGCCTGGTGAAGGCAGCGATCAAGGGCTCGTCGACCGGGGTGGCAACGACGCCTGCTCGGGCAAGCGTGTCGTACGCCCTAAAGGCCTTCTCGTTGAGCGCAGCCAGCATCGACCGCGCGCGTTCCCAGCGGCGTGGCGTGCAGTGGGCCGCGAGCCGAGCGAGAAACCACCAGGTACTAGGACCGGACCGCGGTGAGACCGCGAAGAACGTCGAATTGGGTGTGAGCATCGACGCCAGCCCGGCCCGCAGCGCCGCCGGCTCAGTGAGCGGCACCGCCCATCCGGGCGTGATCCAGCCGGCGTTCCCGCGCGACGCGCCTGCGGCCACCCCCACCTGGTCGACGACGGTCACCTCGATGTCGTGCTCTTGCAGGAACCAGGCCGTCGAGAGTCCTACGACACCGGCACCGACCACGACGGCCCGGCGCGGGCGCGTCATGGGTCGCTCACACCGTCGCGGCGAGCTGCGCGGCTACCGCGAAGTCGGCCAAGGCCACCCCGACCGACTTGAAGACCGTGAGACCGCGGCGGGCCGGCGGCTGGGTGAGCAGGTCGGCAAGCTCACGGAGTGCGTCGGCTCCGATGACCCCGGCCCCAACGGCGTCGATGATCTCGCCGGCCTCGACGAGGCAGGCGGCCGCGCTATCGACGGCGATTATCGATGCCTTGCCCAGGAGTTCGGACGAGAACTCATGCATGTCAGGGCGGTAGGAACCGATCGCGTTCACATGCGCCCCTGCGTCGAGAACCGATGCGGCGAACAGTGGCTCCGTCGCGGCCGTCGCGCAGCACACGATGTCGGCGTCCTTCACTGCCTCAAAGGGATGATCCGCGACCCGCACTGAGACGTCTTGCATCGTCGCGGCCAGGTGCTCGGCCAGTGCGTCGGCACGGCGCTGGGTGCGATTCCACACCACGATATCGGTCAGGGGGCGCACCAACGCGACCGCCGGACCCTGCTCGCGTGCTTGCCGTCCGGCGCCGAGGATTGCCAGCCGCTTCGCCGCGGGGTCCGCGAGTAGGTCGGTGGCCAGGGCCACGATCGCTGCCGTGCGGAGGGCGGTTACGGAGCCTGCGTCAATGGCCAGAATGGGCTCACCCATGCCACCCAGCCACAGCAGGACTCCGTCGATGGTGGCTGGAGTTGTCTGGGAGTCCTTGCCGTCGGTGTTGACCCGGAGGACCTTGACCACCGCGTCACGCTCTGCCCGGCGTCGACTCGCCATCACGAGCAGCTCGCCCGCCCCGAGGGCCAGTCGCTGTGGCTGTTCATCGCTGTCGCGATGGTTCGCCAAGAATGCCGTTCGCACGGACTCAACGACACTCGCCAGGTCCAGGCGCGAGGTGACATCGGTGGCCGACAGATAGCGAAGCGGCGGACGCACGTCCAGCCCGATGTCGGCCCCCGCCATCGTCAGTCCCGTTCTCCGCGGCCGGCCCAGAGCCCACGCGTGTGCTCCAAGTGGCGACGCATCAGGTCTGCTGCTTCATCGGCTTTCCCGCCCTCGATGAGGTCCAGCAGTTGGCCGTGCTCTGCGGCGGAGTCGAGGAACTCGTGACTACCCGTGATCTGTTGCAGGCCGTACAGCCGGGTTTGGTCACGGAGCAGCCCCACCGTGCGCACCAGCCGATGGTTGCCAACCAGTTCCAAGATCGCGAGGTGAAGATCGCGGTCGCGGGCAACGAATCCGACCATGTCCCCGGCGACCGCACACGCCGTTGTCTCCTCAACGACCGCCCGCAGTTCGGACAGGCCTTGCGCCGGAGGGTGAGCAGCGATGCGTCTGATCGCGGGCACTTCGAGCATGAGCCGAAGCTCCATCAGCTCGTCGAGGTCCTCATCGGTCAGGGTGGCGACCCGGAAACCGCGGTTGCGGACCATCTCGACGAGGTCTTCGCGCATCAAGTCGAGCAGTGCCTCGCGCACCGGAGTGATGGAGACGCGGAGGCGCTCCGCGAGCGAGCCGATCGAGTGCAGCTCACCGGCTCGGAGCTCACCGGTGACAATGAGCGCGCGGAGTGCGTGACCACACTGCTCGCGTAGCGGCACGTACGCCGGCGCAACCAACTCCGCGGTGGGTGGTGGAGTGCTCATCCTCGACCTCCCCCTCAGACGAAGCGGTACCGGGGTCATCACAGCGTGCACTACGACCTTGACATGTGAGGTGTAAGGTATTACACCTTAACGGCGGCCGCAAGGTGGCCGCACCTCACCTGGCTGCTGACGAGGAGTCCGAGATGGTGCACAACGCACTCATCATCGACGGCACCTGTCCCGGTGAGACCTGGCAAGCCAGATATCAGGACTGGATCGACGGCGGCTTCTCCGCCTGCGCGCTGAGTGTCGGCGGGTCAGGCTCGGGCTCGCAGGCGATGACCGGCTTGGCCGGGGTGTACCGCACCATCCGTGAAGACCCGCGGCTCGTGCTGGCACTGAGCGCCGACGACATCCGCCGCGCCCACGCAAGCGGCCAGCTCGCGGTGTTGCTCCACTTCCAAGGCACGCAGGAGCTGGGCTACGACCCGGGCCTGGTCGAGGTGTTCTGGCGTCTTGGACTTCGGATCATGGGCTTGGCCTACAACCGCCGCGGCCCGGTCTGCGACGGCTGCGAGGAGCCCAGCGACGCCGGGCTCAGCAAGCTCGGCCGCGAGGTCATCACCGAGATGAACCGGTTGGGGATGGTGGTCGACCTCTCGCACACCGGGTGGCGCTCATGCGCCGACGCGCTGGCGGCATCAGGCGATCCGTGCATCGCCTCGCACTCCAACGCCCATGCGGTGCAGCCGCACCCCCGCAACCTGCCCGACGACATCATCCGCGGCATCGCCGAGAGTGGCGGGCTCATCGGCATGAACGGGTTCCCCGCCTTCGTGTCTGCTGATCCGGCTCCGACCATGGACAACCTGATCGACCACATGGTCCACATCGACAGCCTGGTCGGGGTCGGGCACGTCGGGCTCGGCCTGGACTACTGCGAAATGAGCGACGCCGAGTACCGGGAAATGATCGACACCGGTGAGTGGACCAAGGAGAACTATCCGCCACCGCCGTGGAACTACCCCGCCGGGATCGAGACAGCGCGGACCATCGATGCGCTCGCCGAACGCATGAGCGCGCGCGGCTACTCCGACACCGAGATCCACGGCGTGCTCGGGGCGAACTGGCTACGCCTGTTCGAGCGGATGTGGCCGTGAGCAGAGGCGAGATCCAACCAGCCCTTATCAAGCGCTACGGCGCCATGCGCTGACACACGAATAAGGAGAATCCGGGTGAAGACCAAGATCGGCATGTTCGTCGCTGTCGTGGCCGCCAGCGGGATGGCCCTGACCGGATGCTCAGGGAGTAGCTCCAGCTCCGGTTCTCCTAAGGCCGGGAGCGCGACCCTGCGAGTGGGATCGACCGCGATCTCCACCCTGAACTACGACAAGTCCAACGCCGGCTACGCGTTGGGACTGGGCGACCTCGTTCTCGAGCCGCTTCTCGTCTTGAACTCAAACAACAGCCTGACCCCCTGGCTCGCCCGGTCCTGGACGCACCCCAAGCCCACCACCTACATCTACAACATCCGCCAGGGAGTGAAGTTCGCCGACGGCGACCCACTCACCGCCGCTGACGTCGTGTTCTCCCTCGACTACTACCGCAAGACGGGTTCCGCGAACCAGTACAACTTCCCCTCGGACCTGAAGAGCATCACTGCGACCGACCCGAACACCGTCCAAATCACGCTGAGCAAGCCGGACAGCTCCTGGGCAGTGGTGCCGGCCGCGAGCCAGCTCGGCATCTTCGAGAAGAGGTTCTTCGAGGCACACAAGTCCACGTTCGGGCAGCCAGGCACCGGCGTCAGCGGAACGGGGCCCTGGCAGCTGACCAGCCTCGACCCGACGACCGGCGCCGAGCTGACCGCCAACCCGCACTACTGGGGCGGCCAGCCGCCGTTCAGTCACATCAGCTGGAAGTTCTTCACCAGCGAGACGGACGAGGCCCTCGCCTTCCGTGCCGGCGACATCGACCTCGCCTTCCCGCAGGACAACACGGCTTTCGCCACCACCGCGGGGACGAAGCTGCTCACCGTGCCAGGGGCCACCGTGGTCGGTACCTTCGAGATGAACGTCCTGGACAAGCCGTGGAGCGACGTTCACGTCCGGCGAGCGGTCGCCTACGCGCTCGACAAGCCGGCCCTGATCAATGCGTACGGTGGATACGCGGCGCCGCAGACGACGTTGATCACATCCGCGATGCTGGGAACCGTCGGTTCCCAGGCACAGGTGCAGCAGGTCCTCGGTGCGGTGCCGCCCTACTCCTACAACCTGGCGAAAGCCAAGGCAGAGATGCAGCAGTCCGCCTACCCCAACGGTGTCACAGCGACCCTGGTGACGGATAGCACCTCCGCCGACGTCAACATCAGCCAGGCGATCGTCGCCGAGCTACAACGCATCGGGATCCACGCCAAGCTCAAGACCGTCTCGCCCGACGCCCTCACGACCGTGTCCTTGGGCAAGAACCGCGCGGCCGTGCCGTCCGGGTTCAGCACCTACGGCGCGGTGTCCTTGGATCCGGGTGAAGGCTTCGACTACGCGATGGGCAGCTGGAACGCCACCGCGGGGAACTGGAACTCCACCAACTGGAGCACGCCCGCGGTCGATCAGATCGTCAAGGAGGGGCTCGCAACATCCGACGCCGCGCAACGCATGAGCCTCTACCGGCAACTGCTGATCGACTACGCCAACGCGGCACCCCTGATCCCGATCTTCGCCAGCGAGACGACCGTGGCGCTGTCGAGCAAGTACACCTGGCCGAGCTTCAGCAGTACCTGGCAGCTCAAGGCGCCCTGGGCGCTGGGCATCAAGGCGGCTGGGTGAGGCGGTGTCGTCGCGACACCTTCAGGCCGCATGATGGCGGCTGAAGGAGGCGTACATGAGCGAGCGCGGCACCCTGATCCTGACCCTCATCGGGCGTCGGCTCATCGCGCTCGTCGCCCTGGTGGTCATCGTCTCGCTCGGCGTTTTCTCACTGCTGTACCTGGCGCCGGGCAATGCCGTCGACGTCCTGCTCGGTCACCGGCCGCGCACGCCGGCGACCGTACGCGCGCTGACCGACCAGTACCACCTCAACAAGCCGTTCCTCGACCAGTACTGGATCTGGCTCGAACACGCCGCGCGGCTTAACTTCGGCAGCTCGACCCAGACCTCGTTGCCGGTGAGCGAGGAGATCCGGTCGCGGTTGCCGACCTCGCTCTTCCTCGGCGTCTACGCCTTCATACTCGTCGTGGTGATCGGCGTAGGGGTTGGCGCCCTGGCCGCGATGCGCCGGGGTGGCCTGCTCGACCGGTTGGTCGTCGGCGTCTCGGTCGTGTCCGTGTCGACGCCGAGCTTCGTTGCCGGGGTGGTGCTGCTCTACGTGTTTGCCGTCCGGCTGGGCTGGTTCCCGGTCTTCGGGGCGGGAAGCGGGTTCGCCGGCACTCTTGCGCACCTGACGCTGCCGGCGGTGACACTGGCCGCGGCCGGTACGGCGTTCGTCGTGAAGCACACGCGCGCCGCGTTCCTCGGCGTGCTCGACCAGGATCACGTCGTCTTCGCCAAGGCGCGAGGTCTCTCGGCGACCCGGATCTTCTTCGCCTACCTGCTGAGGAACGCCGTCATCCCCATCGTGACGATCAGCGGAGTGATGCTGTCGTCACTCATCGTGGGAGCCGTCCTCGTGGAGGTGACCTTCTCGGTCCAGGGGCTCGGTCAGCTGCTGGTGCAATCTGCGAATGCGAAGGACATTCCGATGTTGCAGTGCATCTCGCTGCTGATCGCCGTAGTGATCCTGGTGGCCAACCTGCTCGCAGACATCGTCTACCTGCTCGTGGACCCGCGGATCGTGCTGGGGCGCCGATAAGTGAGCGCCGTGATCGAGAGGCATCTGGACCTGACCCGCCACGATGTCCGTTCTCGTCGACGTCGGCTGGGCCTGGTCGTCAGCATCTGCTTCCTGTTCGTGGGGGCCGTGGTCGTGATGGCGATCTTCGGCCCGTTGCTCGCACCGCAGGACCCGCAGGCACAGCACCTGGCGCTGGTCAGCGCGGACCCGTCGAGCGCTCACTGGCTGGGCACCGACGCGCTCGGGCGCGACGTCTTCTCCAGGGTCATCGTCGGCGCCCGCACCGCCTTCTTCGGGCCGCTCGTAATCGCGTTGGGCTCCTTCACCCTCGGCAACGTCCTCGGGTTGCTGGCCGGCTACCACGGCGGCCGGGTCGATGCGCTCATCATGCGCTGGGTCGATCTGATGTGGTCGATTCCGACGTTGCTCGTCGTGATCGTCGTTGCCGGCGCGATCGGGGCCAGCTACTGGTGGGCGGTCGCCCTGCTGGTGATACTCACCGTTCCCTTCGACACCCGAGTCGTCCGCGGCGCGACGCTGGAACAGGTACCCCGTCCGTACGTCGAGGCCGCCAAGACCTTGGGCGTTCCCGGTCGCTGGATCGTGGTGAGGCACATCTGGCCGAACATCTCCTCGATCGCGATCGCGAACACCTTCCTGGTCTTCGCCAGCTCGCTCGTGGCACTCGCCGGCCTGTCGTTCCTCGGACTCGGCGTTTCTCCAGGCACGCCCGACTGGGGGCTGATGCTCTCCGAGAACGAGACTCTGCTGTTCGCCAACCCGATCGCCACGATCGTCCCGGGCGTCATGATCGCCCTCACCGCGACGGCGATGAACCTGGTCGGCGACTGGCTGGACGAGAGCCTGGCCGGCCGGGGAGCCACCAGATGACCGACACCGCGGGGAATGCCCTCGAGGTCGTCGACCTGCGCATCGACCGCGTCCGGGAAGGACGCCTCGAAGCGATCGTCTCGGGCGTAAACCTCGCGGTGGCGAGGGGCGAGTCGGTTGGGATCGTCGGCGAGTCGGGAAGCGGCAAGTCCATGACGGCACGAGCCATCACGGGGCTGCTTCCGCGCGGCCTCTCGGCCTCGGGCGAGATTCGCTACCGGAACCGAAACCTTCTTGACTTGACCGAACGCGCGTGGCGAGGCGTTCGGGGCACGGAGATCGGCCTCATTCTGCAAGACCCGTTCACGATGCTGAACCCGGTGCTGCGATGCGCAAGCATTCTCGGCGAGTCACTGCGAACGCAGCGGCGTCTCGACCGCAACGCACGGCGCGCGGAGGTCCTCCGCCGGCTGGCCGAAGTCGGGATCCACGATCCGGCCGCCGCCGATCGCTATCCCTTCCAACTCTCCGGCGGCATGCGACAGCGGGTGGGTATTGCGGCCGCCCTCGCTCGCGACCCGGAGATCCTCATCGCCGACGAACCATCGACGGCTCTCGACGTCACGACTCAGCGGGAGACGCTTTCGCTGATCAAGCAAATCCAAGCGACGAGGGGCATGGGCCTGGTCCTGATCACCCATGACCTGCGGGTGGCGTTCGCGATGTGCGATCGGATCTACGTCCTCTACGCGGGCACGGTCGTAGAGGTGGGGAAGCCCGCTGAGCTCGACGCGGAGCCGTTGCACCCTTACACCCAGGGGTTGCTCCTGTCCGAGCCTCCGCTGGACCATCGCGTGGCCACGATGTTCTCTATTCCAGGAGCGGTGCCGAACCCGGACGCCGTAACAAATCGCTGCCCGTTTGTGGACCGTTGTCAGTGGGCGACGGAGATCTGCAGCAACGGCCCGGTGTCGCTGTCCACCATTGAGGGCGACCGTCAATCGGCCTGCGTTCGACTGCCGGCCATTCGAGCTGAGCTGGCCGCGGTTCGGCGCCAGGCGGTGGCGGGTGCCGCACCCCGGCAGCCGGATCGCTTGACGAGCCGACTCATCGACGTCAGAGCGGTGTCGAAGGAGTTCGTCCACTCCGGCCGGACGACGCACCGGGCATTGGACGAGGTGTCGCTCAGCGTCGGCGAGAACGAGTGCGTCGGCCTCGTCGGCGAGTCCGGGTCCGGCAAGACCACGCTCGCCCGCCTGCTCGTCGGCCTCGAGCGCGCTTCGGCAGGCACGATCACGATCGACGGTGTCGACGCCACGGACTGGTCGGCACTGGGTCGCGCCGATCTCCGGAAGCTTCGCGGCAGCGTCCAGATCATCTTTCAGGACCCCTACTCGAGCCTGGATCCGATGCGAAGCATCGGCTGGACCATCGCCGAGGCGATCACCACCCGCTCCCGCCGCGCGCGGAACGTCGGTCAACGGGTGGCAGACCTGCTCAGCGAAGTCGGCCTTCCGCAGTCGTATGCAGAGCTCCGCCCGGTCGCGCTCTCCGGAGGGATGCGGCAACGGGTGGCGATCGCGCGGGCCCTCGCGACGGAGCCGAGGTTGCTGGTCTGTGACGAGCCTGTATCCGCGCTCGATGTCTCCGTCCAGGCTCAGATTCTGAACCTCATCCGTCGGCTGCACGTCGACCGCGGCCTCGGCTACCTGTTCATCACCCATGATCTGTCGATCGTGCGGCAGGTCTCCGACTACCTCTACGTCATGCACCGTGGTCGTGTCGTCGAGTCCGGTCCAACCGAGCAGGTGCTGGACGGCCCCAAGGACCCTTACACGGTCGACCTGCTGAAGTCGGTACCTCGAGCCGATCAATCCTGGTTGACGTCGAGCCCACCTGGTCATGTGGCGAGCAGCGGCGCGCTGACAAGAAAGGAATAGGCATGGCCATGACGTCGGAGCAGCTACAGGCGGAGGTCGAGCGCCTGACTGCCGAGCACGCAGCCCCCGGGATGGTCGCGGCGGTCTGGCGGGACGGCGTGCTGGCGACCGCGGCCGCCGGCGTGCGCAACCTGAACACAGGTGAGCCGATGACCGTCGACACCGGCTTCATCACCGGCTCCATCACCAAGATCTGGGTGACGACCGTGGTCATGACTCTCGTGGCCGACGGCGTGCTCGACCTCGACGAGAAGATCGTCGCCTACGCGCCCGACATCCAGTTCGGTGCCGATCCTGCTGTTGCCAGAACGCTGACGATCCGCCATCTCCTCAACCACTCCAGCGGTGTCGACACCGGCGACCTCTTCGCCGCCAGCCGCGACTACCCCGACGGGGTTGAGGACTACCTGGAGCCGATCGCGTCGGCCGGCAAGCTGACCGAGCCCGGTCTCGTCTCGTCGTACAACAACGTGGGCTGGATCGTCATGGAAATGGTCCTGCGGCGGGTGACCGGCAAGAACTTTCACGAGTTGGTCAAGGAACGGGTCATCGAGCCGCTCGGCCTCGAGCGAAGCGTCCTGTCCGCCGGTGAGGCCATGTTGTACCGGACCGCGGTCGGCAGCTTCCCCACGAAAGACGGTACGTACGAGGCGACGCCGCAGTTCCTCTACCCCAGCGCGTGGGCCGCGCCCGGGACGACCTTGATCACCACGGTCGAGGACACCATCAGGTTCCTGCGCATGCATCTGGCCGGCGGCGTATCCGTCGAGGGCACGCGGATCCTCACCCCCGATGCGGCAGCGGCCATGCAGACCCCGACCAGCCCCGACCCGACCGGCCCGAGCTCGGGTTTCGGCCTCGGGTGGCGTTACCACGGGGAAGACGGCCGCCGCGTGCTGTCCCACGGCGGCGGCTCTATCGGCGGAGTGTGCGAGGCGATCGTGTCTCCCGCTGACAACCTGGTTTCCATCGCCTTCGTCAACAGCTCCCTCGGCAGCACAGTGCTCGCGGACCTGGAGGAGTTCCTGCTGCCGAAGGAGCCGTATCCGTCGTCGGTGGCGTCGGGAGACGCTCGGAGTGACGTCGCCCTCCAGCCCTTTGTCGGCACGTACCTCAGGAAGGGCGTTCGCCTTGACATCGAGGCGGACGATGGCGGCCTCGTGCTGCGGAGCACTCCGATCCTCGACGAGCAGCAGAACTGTCTGGTGCCGCCGACGATGGAGGTCTCCGAGCTCCGGGCGGTGCCGATCGGCGAGTCGGCCCTGCTCGCCCGCGACGACTCGTCGAGCACCGGTGGAACGCGAATCACCTTCTACGAGCCCGCTCCTCCTGGCTACGAACTGCTGTACACGGACCTGCGTCTCTCGCGCCGGGCGGGACGCTAGCGACCGGTCTGCCATTTGGACGATTGCGGGCGGTGGTCAGATGCCGGCGAAGTTGGCCAATGACTCCTCGCGGGAGGCGCGCTCGCCGCGGGTCATCCAGCGGTAGCCGATGTAGCCCAGCACCGCCACCACGAACGAGAAGACCAGCATCAGCGTGGCCAGCGCGTTGAGCGCCGGGCCGCCGTTCCCGCCGTGGGTGTTCGAGTAGATGATGACCGACATCGGCTGGGTCGCCGCCGATGACGACAGCAGGTCGACCAACACGAAGTCGTCGATCACGCCGGAGAACACCAGGACGGCGGAGGCGAAGATCGCCGGCGCCAGCATCGGCAGCAGCACCCGGCGGACCGCCTCGAGCTTCGACGCGCCGAGATCCGCGGCCGCCTCCTCGTATTGTCGTCCGATCGACACCAGCCGGGCGCGCACGATGATCGCCGGCCAGCTCAGGTTCCAGGTCACCAAGCCGAGCGTCTCGGCAAGCGTGCCGAGGTGGACCGAGGTGAACAACGTGTTGAAAACAAAGAACAACGCGACGCCGAAGATCAGCTCCGGGATCACGAACGAGAACACCATCACGAAGTTCGCCACCGACGCCGGGCGGGTGCGCCAGCGATCGATACCGATCGCGAACGCAACCCCGAGCGGCACCGCGATCACAGTCGTGTAGAGCGAGAGCTTCAACGTCTGCGCGACTGCGGCATGGAGGATCGGGTCGTGCAGCACGGAGTTGAGCGGGTCGGAGGTGTACCACCGCATCGAGAAGCCCTGCCACACGCTCTGCGACTTGCCGTTGTTGAACGAGAAGAGGACGGCCAGCCCGATCGGCAGCAGTGACCACGCGACGTACAACCAGGTGAAGCCCTCGAGGAACACCGGCCGCCGCCAAGGGTTGCCGATGAACCGGCGCGGCTTGGGTGCGGGCACGGTCTTTGCGGCGGGTGCAGCCGCGGTGGTGTCCACCACTGCGTCGCTCATGCGTTCGCCTGCGAGGCGCGGTTGGTCGCGATGACGTAGTAGAGCATCGGGATCACGAGCACGCCGAGCATCATCAGCGACAACGAGGCGCCCTGGGTCTGCAGCTGGGTGGACGACAGCTGCTGCTCGATGGTGTTGCCGATCATCGCGGTATTCGTGGCGCCGGAGAGCATCTGGTTGGTGAAGTAGTCACCGAGCATCGGCAGCACCGTGACCAGCAACCCGGTCAGGATCGCCTGCCGGCTCAGCGGCAGCGTCACCTTGGTGAAGGTCCGCACCCGGCTCAGGCCGAGATCGCGGCCGGCCTCGATCAGGTGCGGATCGATCCGGTCGAGGCCCGCGAACAGCACCAGGATGAGATACGGGATGTAGCCGTAGACCAACCCGAGGATGACCGTCGTCGCCTTGCCGCCCAGCCACACGACGGGGTGCGAGACCAGGTGCAGGTCGACCAGGAGCCGGTTGACGTAGCCGTCGGTCTGCAGGAGATCGATCCAGGCCAGCATCCGCATCATGTAGCTGACCCAGAACGGCGCGAGCAGCAAGCCGAGCAGCAGGCCCTTCTTCTTGCCCGCGAACCGGCTCACGAAGTACGCGGCCGGATAGCCGATCAGCAGCGACAGGACCGCCGCGATCGCGACGTACTCGAGGGTGCGCAGCACCTCCGGACCGAGAAATGCGCCGGTGCCGGTGAACTCGTGAAACACGGCGCGGTACGCCGCGCCGCTCCAGTCGAGCGGGTTCCAGGCCGGCTGCGGAGTGCCGATGATCTGGTTGATCGACCCGCCGGCCACCGCGAGCGCGACGAAGAACGGCACGATGAACAGCGCCAGGAGCCACAGCATCGCCGGCGTGGACAGCCCGGCCCACAGGATCCGGCGCGGCGCCTTCGGTCCGCCCGAGCGGGTGAAGCGGGACACTGGTGCCTAGACCCCGCGGGTGACGTCGAGCCAGTCCTGCTGCCAGGTCGTGTTCGCCGTCGCCGGCAGCTCGAGCTCGTGGTAGCCCTTGGAGAAGTACGACTCGAGCACCACGGTCGACGTCAGGTTGGGTGGAAGGATCTTCTCCTTGATCAGCCGCTGCGGCGTGACCCCTGACAACGGCTGCATGTAGCCGTTGTAGCTGATGTTCTCCAGCGCGTTGTCGGTGTTGAGGAAGTAGTTCAGGAACAGGTGCGCGAGCACCGGGTTGCTGCCACCCGACAGGACCGCCATCGTGTCGTTCGCGACCGGTCCGCGGCCGTCCGCGGGGAACCAGTAGCTGACCACGTCGACCGACACGCCCTTCGGCATGTACTGCGCGGCCGCCGCGATGTCACCCGACCACGAGTGGTGGATCCACATCTGACCACTCGGGATGTTGGTGTAGTCGTTGTTGTCGATGTGGACGTTGGTCAGCTTGGCGAGGTTGAGCAGGGACTTCTCGGCCGCGGTGAGCAAGGTCGCGTCGGTCGTGTTGAGGTCGCTCTGGCCGTTGTACATCAGGCCGAGGCCGAGGCCCTCGCGGTAGTCGTCGAGGATCGCGACCTTGCCTTTGTACTTGCCCTGCCAGAGGAACGACCAGGGGTTCTTCAGCGCCGCCGGGTTGCCCGGCACGTGGTCGTTGCGCCACGAGATGCCGGTCGTGTAGATCGTGTAGGGGACGGTGTACAGCCACTTCTGGTCATAGAACGGGTTCTCGAACTCCGACCACGCGTTGGAGATGTTCGGGATGTAGCTGTGGTTGAGCGGCCGGATCAGCTTGGTCTCGACCAGCGGACCGAGCTGGTCGACGGTGGGGATGAAGACGTCGAAGCTGAGCTGCCCGGTCTGCAGCTTCTGCATCGCCTCTTCCATCGTGTTGAAGGTCGTGACCTCGACCTTGCAGTTGTACTTCTTCTCGAAGTTCTTGATCGACTGCGGGTTGACGTAGGCGACCCAGTTGTAGACCTTCAGCGTGGCATTCTGCTCCGGCGGAAGGCCGTTCGCGATCGGCTTGTTGTCCGCGTAGATCGGCCAGGTGACCGGGTTGTCCGGTCGAGGCAGGCTGCCGCCGGTGTTGCCGCCACCACCTCCGCCACCGCCGGTGGAGTTGCCGGTGCCGCCGCTGCACGCCGCGAGGGCCACCGGGGCCAGGCCGGCGAGCGCGCCGAGTCCGGCGCCGCGCTTGAGCAGGTCGCGTCTGGAAAAGCCGGCCGACGGATCGGAGTCGGACCAGCCTTGCCGAGGATGGTGGGTCAGCGCAACCTCCAAGGACGACGCAACGGTGGAGCAGGGTTAGGAAACTACGCGGTGCCCCCGGTCGCAAGCGTCGGTTGCGTAACACCGCCGGTGAGGGCGGCCGCACAACGCTCGAAGTTGCCCACAAACCGGTCGATGTCGGAGTCGTCGTGCTGCACCGACATCAGCCATTGCTCGATCTTGCCCCACGGCGGCAGGAAAACCCCGCCGTTGTGCTGGTAGAGCCAGTGCGCGTGGTTGTACCGGTCGTCGATCCCGAGGAACCCGCGGTAGTTGCGGACCGGCTCGCGGCGGAAGACCACGCAGCCCTTGGCGCCGACCGCGACGACGTGGGCGTCCAGGTCGTAGGTGGCGATGACCCGCTCGAACTCGCTCACCACCTTGCCGCGAAGCCGGTCGATCCGGGCGTAGGCCTCATCGGTCGCGACCTCGGTCAGCATCGCCCGGGTCGCGGCCATCGCGAGCGGGTTGCCGTTGAAGGTGCCGACCTGCTCGTAGTCGCCGTTCGCGACGTGCTCCATGACCTCAGCGGTCCCGCCGACGGCCGCGGACGCGACCCCGCCGCCGATCGCCTTGGCCAGGCAGACGATGTCCGGGGTGACGCCGACCAGGCCGGTCGCACCGGACGGTCCGGCGGTGAGACCGGTCTTGACCTCGTCGAAGGCGAGCAGGGCGCCATGCGCGTGGAGCAGCTCCTTGGCCCCGGCGAGATAGCCCGGGTCGGGAGTGATGATGCCGGCGTTCATCATGATCGGCTCCACGATCATGCCGGCGACCTTGCCGTCGTAGTCCTCGAGCAGCGACGCCAGACCGGGAAGGTCGTTGAAGCTGACGACGAGCGTCAGATCGGTGATCGCGGACGGGATGCCGCTGCTCGCCGGGACCTGGTTGGGCCGCGCGGCGTCGCCGACCTCGTCCTCCTCGGGGGTGACCGACACCTGCACCGAGTCGTGATGACCGTGGTAGCAGCCCTCGACCTTGATGATCAGGTCGCGCCCGGTGACCGCGCGCATGATGTGGACGGCGTCCATCGTGGCCTCGGTGCCGGAGTTGCCGAACCGCCACAGCGGCAGGCCGAACCGGCGCGAGAGCTCCTCGGCGACGACGATCGCGGTCTCGGTCGGCTGGGCGAAGTGGGTGCCGTGCGCCACCTGGGCGCGCACCGCCTCGACGATGGCGGGGTGAGCGTGGCCGGCCAGCGCGGCACCGTAGCCGCCGTGCAGGTCGACGTAGGTGTTGCCGTCGACATCGATGATCGTCGACCCGGATCCTTCGGCCAGCCAGACCGCCTGGGGCCGGGTGATCTGCCAGCTGGAGGTCACCCCACCGGCCAGCGAGGAGGCGGCCCGGGCGCTGAGCGCGGCTGAGCGCGGCTGGCGCTCGATGAACCGCCGTTCCTGCTCGGCGATGACCTGCTCGAGCACGACGGAGATGTCGGGGACGGGTTCGGTGTGGACGGACACCATGGGCTCCGATGTGGGGTTTGACTGAACGTTCAAACTAGAAGAGTCGAGACGCTTTGACAAGCATCGGCGCCGCAGAACCGGTGCTGGACACTGTGCGAAGCCACCGCTTATCCTGACTGTATGGTCAGTCAGAACGGCGCCCGTAGTCCGCAGATCGGCCCGAGGCACGTCGACCCCGCACCGATCGATCCGGCCGCGCTGGCCGAATCGCTGCTGCCGTTCGGCGAGAGCCGGATGCTGCCGCGGGCGGCGTACGTCGACGAGGCCGTCTTCGAGTGGGAGCGGCACAACTTCTTCGGCGGCGGCTGGATGTGCGTCGGCCGCAGCGAGGATGTTGCCGCACCCGGCGACCAGCGGGCCGAGGCGGTCGGTCCGGCGGGGGTCCTGCTGGTCCGGGGCGATGACGGCGTGCTGCGCTGCTTCGCCAACTTCTGCCGCCATCGCGGGCACGAGCTGCTCGGCTGCGGCGCCTCGATCAACCGTCGGGTGATCGCCTGCCCGTACCACTCCTGGGGCTACGAGCTGTCCGGCGAGCTGCGGGCGGCCAAGGGCTTCAAGGGCCGCGAGGGATTCGACAGCGACGCGTGGGGGCTGGTGTCACTCCCGGTCCGCGAATGGCACGGCCTGATCTTCGTCGACGGCTCGGGAACGGCACCGGCGCTCGAGGATGCCCTTGCCGACATCGAGCCGATCGTCGCGCCGTATGAGATGGAACGGCTGCGGGTCGCCGGCCGCCACGAGTACGAGACGACGGCGAACTGGAAGATCCTCACCGAGAACTACCACGAGTGCTACCACTGCCCGGTCATCCACCCGGAGCTGTGCGCCGTGAGCCCGCCGTCGAGCGGCCACAACTACGCCTCCAGCGGAGCCTGGGTCGGCGGCACGATGGATCTGCGCGAGGGCATGGACACCATGTCGCTCGACGGCACGAGCGGCGGCGTCGCGCTCCGCGGGCTCGACGCCGTGGGTCTGCGGACCGTGATCTACCTCAACGTCTTCCCGAACATCCTGATCAGCCTGCATCCCGACTACGTGATGGTGCACCGGCTCACCCCGCTCGCGGCCGGCCGCACCCGGATCGAATGCACCTGGGCGTTCGCGCCCGAGGCGGTCGAGCGCGAGGACTTCGACCCGTCGTATGCGGTCGACTTCTGGGACATCACGAACCGGCAGGACTGGCAGGCCTGCGAGTCCGTGCACCGCGGGCTCACCTCCGAGCACGCCAAGCCGGGACCGCTCTCGCCCGAGGAGGACGCGGTCTACCAGTACGTCACGATGGTCGCGCGCGGCTACCAGGGCCACCGGGTGTCGAACACGCCGGCAAAGGCCGGCGCCACCACCTGAGCCGGCGAGCAGCAGTGCTCAGCGGTTGGCCTCGTTGTCGAGCCATTCGCCGGACACGATCGACATGAACTGCGGCTGGAGTCGCGCGCCGAGCGCGAGATAGAAGTCGGTCGCCGAGTCGGTCTGCCAGCCCACGTGCTGGCCGGGCACCGCCTCGACCAGCCGGCGAACCATCGCCGTCCCGATCCCCCGGCGACGCCAGGACGACTGCGTCCACACGTCGATGAGATAGGCGTTGCACACGCCGTCGGAGAGCAACCGGGCCATCCCGACCACCCGGTCACCGGCCCAGGCGATCACGACGTGCGGCGAGTTCTCGAACGATCGCTGCAGCGCGGCCGGGTTCCGGCCGTTGTCGAAGTCGTCGGCGATGAGATCGGCGCGGGCCTTCGCCCAGTCGACCCCGGCGCAGCTCGAGGCGAGCCGCCAGTCGCCGTCCGGCACTAGCGCGTGGCGTTGCCGGCGGCGATCCGCTCCCGGTTGGCCCCGAGCCGCTCGTCGTACTGCTGGGCGAGCTGCTCGAGCTGGTCGAGGTGCTCGGCGAGACTGGCCTGGGCCTGCTGCGCCTCGGGCGAGACGAAGGTCAGGTCGAAGATCTTCCAGTGCCGGAGCACCGGGGCGATGACCTCGTCGCGATGGATCCGCAGGTTGTAGATCCCGGCCTTGGCGATCTGGACGCTCTTGCGGTTGAAGTTCGGAATGCCGGTGCCCGGCATCCGGAAGCCGAGCACCTCGGCGGCGATCGCGACCACGGTCTGATCCGGATCGATGTCCATCGCGGCCCGGATCAGGTCCCGGTAGAAGACCATGTGCAGGTTCTCGTCGGCGGAGATCCGGGCCATCAGCTTGTCGGCGACCGGGTCGCCGGCGATCCGGCCGGTATTGCGGTGGGCGATCCGGGTCGCGAGCTCCTGGAAGCTGACATAGGCGAGCACCCGGGTCAGGCCCTTGCCCTCGGCCGAGTAGCCGACCTCCATCGTCGCCATCCGGTCGCGCTCGAGCACTACCGGGTCGACCGCCCGGGTCACCAGGAGGTAGTCGCGGATGCAGCAGGCGTGCCGGCCCTCTTCCGCGGTCCAGCGATGCACCCAGGTCCCCCACGCCCCGTCCCGGCCGAAGACGGTCGCGATCTCGTGGTGATAGCTGGGGAGGTTGTCCTCGGTCAGCAGGTTGACCTCGAAGGAGATCTGGGCCTCCCGCGACAGGCTGGACTGATCCGGCGACCAGGCCGTGCCGTCGGGACCGACGAAGTCGCGGCCGAGCCGCCACGGCACATACTCGTGCGGCATCCACTCCTGGGCGATGGACATGTGCCGGTTGAGGTTTGCTTCTACCGTTGGTTCGAGTTCGCGCATGAGGTCGAGCGGGTCCAACGTCTGCATCGTCATCCTGCCTTTAGGCCGACCGTATCGGCCGCGCGTTAGCCTCTACAGTCGCATGCCGGCATGGTCCAATGCCAATAACCGGCGTACCGTCGGCGTTGCCACGCCCGCGATGAGCATCGCAGCAACAAGACAGGAGCCCGCCCGATGGGCAACAAGAACAAGGCCGGCCGCGAGGCCAAGAAGCCGAAAAAGAGCGCCAAGCTCAAGGCCGCTCCGGTCAGCACGACGGTGATCCCGCCCACGACCCGCCCGACCGAGACCAAGTCGCAGTAGGCCTCCGCACACCCCCACCGTGACCGACCCGACCGATGCCGCACCCGGCGCTCCCGCCGAGTCCGGCGCGCGGGGTCGCTGGCTGACCGACCGGGTCGAGTCCGACATCAGGCACGCCGAAGACCGCTTCGTGCCGGCCTGGCTGCGCCCGACCGATGCGGAGAACCGGCTGCCCGCCGGAGCGGCGATCGCGGTGGCGATCTTCCTGCAGCTGTCGTTGCCGGTGAAGTACGGCCTGCACCCGCGCTGGGTCCTGCCCGGCATGGAGCTGGTCCTGCTGATCGCGCTGACGATCCTCAACCCGGTCCGGCTGACCCGCCGGACCGCGTTCGGCCGGTACGGCGCGTTGCTGATGGTCGCGCTCATCACGGCCGACAACATCATCAGCGCGGTCCTGCTCGACCACGACATCCTCAACGGCAGCGCGAGCAACGACCCGACCGGCCTGCTGGCGAGCGGGTCGGCGATCTACCTGACGAACATGATCGCCTTCGGGCTCTGGTACTGGGAGATCGACCGGGGCGGGCCGTTCGCGCGCACCGAAGGAAGCGACCCGCACCCGGACTTCATGTTTCCGCAGATGACGAACCCGGAGCTGGCCCCGGCCGACTGGGAGCCGCGGTTCCTCGACTACTTGTACGTCAGCTTCACCAACGTGGTCGCGTTCTCACCGACCGACACGCTCCCGCTCGGCCGCGGCGTCAAGGCCTTGATGGCGGTCCAGAGCCTGGTCGCACTGTCAACTCTCGGCCTCGTCATCGCCCGCGCCGTCAATGTCCTCAAGGTGGCCCACGGCTAGCACTCCGGACGCCGCCAGCAACTCCTCCCAGCGCGAGAGCTTGATCCGCGGGCTGTTGCGACCCGCACCCAGCGCGACCTCGGCGGCGTCGATCGCCGCCCAGCCGTCGAGCCCGACCGGGTGGGCACCGCGCGCGACCGCCGCGCCGAGCGCGCTGCCTGGCTCGACCGGCCGGTGGAGCAGGGTCTCGGCGTCGGCGACGATCACCTTGACCGTTGCGGTCGCGTCGGACCGGTTGGTGCCGATGACACCGGTCGCGCCGCGCTTGATCCAGCCGCAGGCATACTCCCCGGGCTCGCCGGACTCGCGCTGGACCCGGTGGTCGACGACCGCCAGGGTCCCGGACTCCTCGTCGAACGGCAGGCCCTCCAACGCGACGCCGGTGTAACCGGCCGACCGAAGGACCAGCTGAGCCTCGATGTCCTCGGTGCTCCCGTCCGGACGCTCGACCCGGAGGCCCTCGACCGACTCGGTGCCCAGCACGGCGACCGGCCGGGAGTGGAAATGCAGGTGCACCCGCCGGGGCGCGCGGGTCAACGACCGTTGCGACCAGCCGCGAAAGACCTCGACGTTGCGGCGTACGACGGTGTCGTCGATCTCGCCGATTCCGTCGAGGGCGGAGGGGTCGACCACCACGTCGACGCCATCGAGCTCACCGAGCTCGCGCAGCTCCTTCGTGGTGAACTTCGCGTGCTCGGGACCGCGGCGGCCGACGATGTGGACGTCGGTGATCGGCGAAGCGCGCAGCGCGTTGAGGACGGCGTCGCTGACATCGGTCGGCGACATCTCCTCGGGGTCACGGATGAGGATCCGGGCCGCGTCCAGCGCGACATTGCCGAGACCGATCACGGCGGCGCTGTGCGCGCTGAGATCGAACCCGCCGATGCTTGCGTCCGGCTCGTCGCAGTACCAATTGACGAACTCGCGGGCGGACAGGCTCCCCCGCAAGCCTTCGCCGGGGATCCCCAGCCGCCGGTCGGTCGCGGCGCCGTACGAGTAGACGACGGCGTGGTAGTCGGCAAGCAGCTCGTCGACGGTCACCTCGACGCCCACCGTCACGTTGCCGAAGAAGCGGACGTGCTCATGGTCGAGGGTGCGCTGCAAGGTCACCCCGAGGGCCTTCATCTTCAGGTGGTCGGGGGCGACGCCGTAACGGAGCAGGCCGAACGGGGTCGGCAACCGGTCGAAGATGTCGACCGACGTCGGGACATCGGTCTGGTCGACCAGCGCGGCCGCGATGTAGATCCCGGCCGGGCCCGCGCCGACGACCGCCACCCGCATGCGTTCCTCGATCGCGGTCACAGGGCCACATCCTAAGTAAGGTGAGCACCGCCCGAAGGGAGGCATCCATCGACGCGGTCGTGGTCGGCGCCGGCCCGAACGGCCTCGCAGCCGCAGTGACACTGGCCCGCGCCGGACTGTCGGTCACCGTAGTCGAGGCCGCCGAGCAGATCGGTGGCGGCACCCGCACCGCCGAGCTCACCGTGCCAGGGGTACGGCACGACATCTGCTCCGCGGTTCATCCACTCGCCGCCTCCTCACCGTTCTTCGGCTCGCTCCCGCTGGCCGAGCACGGCCTCGAATGGCGCTGGCCTGCGGTCGATCTGGCCCATCCGCTCGACGGCGGAGCAGCGGTGTCGATGGTCCGGTCGATCGACGACACGGTGGCGGAGCTCGACGGCGACGGCCCGGCCTGGCGGCGCACCTTCGGCCCGCTCGCGACCCGGTTCGAGGCCCTGGCCGAGGAGCTCATGCAGCCACTCGCCCACCGGCCGCGGCATGTGGTCGACCTGGCCCGCTTCGGCCGACGGGGGTTGTTGCCGGCCACCACCCTGGCCCGCCGGTTCCGGACCGAGCAGGCCCGGGCCCTGTTCGCCGGCTCGGCCGCGCACCTGGTGGCCCCGTTGAGCGCGCCGGCATCGGCGTCGGCCGGCGTCGTGCTGGTCGCCGCGTGCCATCACTCCGGCTGGCCGGTCGCCGCCGGTGGGTCGCAGGCAATCAGCACCGCGCTCGCGGGCTATCTCGGCTCGCTCGGCGGCACCATCGAGACCGGCGTACGCATCACCTCGTTCGCCGACCTCCCGGACGCCGCGGTGCGGCTGTTCGATACCACCCCCGGCGCGTTCCGGGACATCGCCGGCGAGGCGCTCCCGCCCCGGGTCCGGCGGGCCTATCGGCGCTGGCGGCACGGCCCTGGAGCGTTCAAGGTCGATCTCGCAGTCGAGGGCGGCGTCCCGTGGCTCGCGCCGCCGTGTCGCGAGGCGGGCGTCGTGCACGTCGGCGGATCGCTGGCGGAAATCGTCGCCGCCGAAGCCGCGGTGGCCCGCGGCGAGATGCCGGCCCGCCCGTTCGTCCTGGTCGCCCAGCAATACCTCGCCGACCCGTCCCGATCGGCCGGCGACATCCACCCGATCTGGGCCTACGCCCACGTTCCCAACGGCTATCCACACGACGCCACCGACGCGATCCTCGATCAGATCGAGCGGTTCGCGCCCGGCCTGCGCGACCGGATCGTCGGGCGGCACACCACATCGCCGGCCGGGCTCGAGCACGACAACCCGAACTACGTCGGCGGCGACATCGCGGGCGGGGCAAGCGGGGGGCGGCAGCTGGTCGTACGACCCCGGCTCGCACCCGACCCGTACTTCACCGGGATCCCGGGGGTCTACCTCTGCTCCGCGTCGACCCCACCCGGCGCCGGCGTCCACGGAATGTCCGGGTATCACGCCGCCCGCAGCGCCTTGCGCTACCTCGAGCGAGCGCCGTCGGCCTAGCCAGCAATGTCACATTGCCTGGCTGATCCTGGGGGTGATGTCACATTGCCCCCACGAAGTGCGGGGCAATGTGACATTGCTTGGACCGGCCGGCGGCCGACAGGTCAGTCGAGTCGGGGTGTCTCGCCGTCGGTGCGGTCGAGCAGGACGCCGAGCTCCTGAGCCTCGAGCCGGTCCAGCTCGTAGCGGTCGTTGACCTCGTCCTCGTCACCGGACTCCGCCTCGGTGTCTCGCAACGACTCCACCCCGTCGCGGTCGCGGCGACCTTCGTCACGACGGGCGTCGAGGGAGATGATGTCCGCCAGGTCGTTCGAGTCGTCGCGCATGTCTCCAGTGTGCCCTAGGGTCGTCTCGGTGAGCGAGAGCGAGGCGGATCGCTGGCTCACGCGGGGCGTTGCCAGCATCAGCGCCGCCAGCATGTTCTCCGATCTCGGTCACGAGATGACGACCAGCGTGCTGCCGAGCTTCGTCACCTCGACCCTGCACGCCGGCCCGGGCGCGCTCGGCGCCATCGAAGGCGTCGCGGACGCGCTGGTCGGAGTCGCCAAGCTGGTCGGCGGCCCGCTCGCGACCGACCCGGCCCGGCGGCGCAAGCTGGTCACCGGCGGGTACGTCGGAACCGCCCTGGCCACCGGCGCGGTCGGGCTGGCCGTGGCGGTCTGGCAGGTCGCGGTGCTGCGGGCGACCGCGTGGTTCAGCCGCGGACTTCGTTCACCGGCGCGCGACTCGATGCTCTATTCCCTCGTGCCGGCGAACGCGATCGGGCGCGCCAGCGGGCTCGAGCGGGCCGGCGACAACCTCGGCGCGGTCGGTGGGCCACTGCTGGCCGCGCTACTGGTCGCAACGATCGGGCTCCGACCCACTCTGCTGGTCGCCGCGATCCCCGGGTTTGCGGCCGCCGTGGCGATCACGGTGGCGGCCCGCGAGGCCCGCGACCGGGTCAACACCGCCAAGGGCCGCAAACAGCTCTCCTACCACCTCGGCGAGCTCCACCGCGCCGGGCTGACCCGGGTGCTGGCCGCTCCGACGCTGTTCGAGCTCGGCAACCTCGCGCCGACCCTGCTGATCCTGCGCGCCACCGAGCTCATGCACCGCGACGGCCGCAGCCTCGCCGCCGCGACCAGCCTCGCCGTCCTGCTCTACGCCGCACACAACCTGTCTGCAACCGGGACCGCGCTGACGGCCGGCCACCTGATCGATCGCGCCAGTCCGCGCTCGGCCATGGTCCTTGCGGCCACGGCGTATGTCGCGGGATACGGGCTGTTCGCGCTCGGGCCGCATCAGCCGGTCGTGCTCCTGGCCGGCTTCGTTCTCGGCGGGGCCGGGATCGGCTTCGGCGAGCCCGCCGAGTCGGCCGCGGTGGCAACCTTGCTGCCGGATCACCTGCGCAGCAACGGGTTCGGGCTGCTCGGCGTCGTCCAGGGGATCGGCGCGCTCACCTCCTCAGCGGTGGTCGGGCTGCTGTGGGCCACCGTGTCGGCACCGGTCGGGTTCGCCTACGCCGCGGCGTGGATGGTCGCGGCGGCCGTGGCGGCGCCGATGTTGACCGGCCGCCGTTCCGGGTCCACCGCCACCCCGGCGTAACGGACTATTACCGACTATTCGGCGGATTTCCTGCGCTCGGCTTCACCCGAATGCCGAATCACCCGATGGAGGAAGCAACAACTTCTCGGGGAAGGCAATCGTGACCGCGTGGAACCGGCTCTCGCGCGAGGCGAGCATCGCCAGCCTGGGCAAGTGGATCGCTGCAGCGATCGCAATCAGCATCATGGCGAGCGTGGGTCACGGACCGACCCACACCCACCGGGACGTGCTCTACATCTGGCTCGGCGTGGGCGTGCTGTCGGTCGTGATGCAGGGCGGCGTGCCCTGGATGAAGGCGAACGCCGACTGGGCCGAGATCCCCTACCTGCTGACCATGGGCATGGTCGACTTCGTCGCGCTCGTGGCGGTCGTGGCGCTGACCGGCGGAGTGGCCGGGCCGTTCTGGGTGCTGATGCTCCTGACCACGGCCGGCGCCTCGGTGATCGCGCCGAACCGGACCATCGCGGTCAGCCAGGCGATGTTCATGGTCGGCGGACTGGTGCTCGCCACCTGGCTCGCGCACGACCTGAGCCGCCAAAGCGCCGGCCCGTTGCTGCTGGTCGGCATCTGCTCGCCGTTGATGGCGCTGATCGGGAGTGCGGTCTCCAGCTCGCTCGAAGAGCAGCGGGTCACGACCGAAACCGAAGCGGTCCAGCTCAAGCACACCGTCGACGACCTGTCGCGCGCGCTGGCCAAGGCCGCACAGGGTGACCTGTCGGTCCGGGTCGACTCCGACATCCACACCGAGCAGCTGCTCGGCCACTTGACCGGCGCCTTCGACGAAACCCTCGGCAACCTGCGCAACCTGGTCGCTCAGGTGCGCGGCGGCGGAGACCAGATCGTGGCCGCCGCGGTCGAGCTGCTCGCGACCGCCGAGGAGCACGCGGTCTCGGCCACCCAGCAGTCATCCGCGGTCTCCGAAACCACCTCGACGATCGAGGAGCTGGCGGCCACCGCAGCGCAGATCGCGGAGACCTCGGAAGCGGTGGCGAGGTACGCCGCCGAAACCCTCCGCCATGCCGAGGACGGCCGCAAGGCGGTGTCGGCCAGCGTCGAGGCGATGGACACGATCGCCGCCCGCGTCGACCAGATCGGCGGCCGGGCGATCTCGCTCGGCGAGAAGGGCCATGAGATCGGCCGGATCCTCGACGTCATCAACGACCTCGCCGACCAGACCAACCTGCTCGCCCTGAATGCCGCGATCGAGGCGGCGCGCGCCGGCGAAGGCGGGCGCGGCTTCGCGGTCGTCGCCGCCGAGGTGCGCAAGCTCGCCGAGCGGGCCCAGCAGTCGACCGGGCAGATCCAGGCGATCGTCGCCGAGATCCAGTCCGAGACGACCGCGACCATCGTCGCCACCGAAGAAGGTGCGAAGGACGTCCGGCACGGCTCCAACCTGGCTCGCGGCGTGGTCGACGCGCTCGAGCGGATCTCCGGAATGGTCGACGAGACCACCACCGCGGCCAAGGAGATCTCGGTTGCCACCCAGCAGCAGCGCTCGGCGTCCGACCAGGTCGTCGCCGCGATGACCCAGGTGTCCGACGTGTCGCGGCAGTACGCGGTCGGCAGCAAGCAGTCAGCCGCCGCCGCCTCGCAGCTGAACACCCTCGCCGCGGAGTTGCGCGCGTCGATCGCGCAATTCAAGGTCGCCTGAGTTTCATCCGCCGCCGGCTGATCCAGCCTGCCGCGTCAGGATCTCGTTGAGATAACAGGGTTTCGCGTCAGAAACTCGTCAGGACCCTTGAGCCGCCTGACCCGCGGATCAAGACTGCGGGCATGGCTGATCTCGCCTTCATTCTCCTGACCGTGGCCGTGTTCGCGCTCTTCGCGTTGATCGCAAAGGGGGCCGAACGGCTATGACCGCCGACAACCTGGTCGGGCTGATCCTCGCGATCGCGACCGGCATCTTCCTGGTCGTCGCCCTGCTTTTCCCTGAGAGGTTCTGATGAGCTCGACGACGGCGGGGATCGTCTTCATCGTCTCCCTGGTCCTCGCGCTGGCCGCGTCGTACCGGCCGCTGGGCAACTACATGGCGCGGGTCTACGAGAGCGACCATCACTGGCGGGTCGAGCGGTGGATCTACCGCGCGACCGGGGTGAACCCGGACGTCGACCAGAAGTGGGGCACCTACCTGCGTAGCGTGCTCGCCTTCTCGGCGCTCTCGGTCCTGGGCGTCTACTTCATCCTGCGCGCGCAGCACCACCTGCCGTTCAACCTCGGCTACGGCGGCATGCACGCGAGCCAGTCCTTCAACACCGCGGCCAGCTTCACGACCAACACCAACTGGCAGTCCTACTCCGGCGAGTCCTCGCTCGGATACGCCGCGCAGATGGCCGGCCTCGCGGTGCAGAACTTCGCCTCGGCCGCGGTCGGCATCGTGGTCGCGATCGCCCTGGTCCGTGGCATCGCGCGGCAGAAGACCGACCAGCTCGGCAACTTCTGGGTCGACCTGGTCCGCACCTGCGTGCGGATCCTGCTGCCGATGGCTTTCGTGTTGGCGATCGTGCTCGTGGCCGGCGGCGCGATCGAGAACTTCCACGCATTGCACACCTACTCGACGCTCACCGGTGGCAAGCAGACACTCACCGGCGGCCCGGTCGCGAGCCAGGAGGCGATCAAGCAGCTCGGCACGAACGGCGGCGGCTTCTACAACGCGAACTCGGCACACCCGTTCGAGAACCCGACCTCCTGGACGAACTGGCTGCAGATCTACGCCTTGCTGGTCATCGGGTTCTCGCTGCCCCGCACCTTCGGCCGGATGGTGAAGGACAACCGGCAGGGCTACGCGATCGTCGCCGTGATGGCGGTGCTCTGGATCACAAGCGTGGTCGGGATGAACGTCTTCCAGAACATCCACCATGGAACGGTGCCGACCTCGGTCGGCGCCTCTGCGGAAGGCACCGAGGTCCGGTTCGGCATCCCCGACTCCGCGACCTTTGCGTCCTCGACGACCCTGACCTCGACCGGTGCGGTGGACTCGTTCCACGACTCCTACACCAGCCTCGGTGGCGCGATCACCCTGCTCGACATGCAGCTCGGCGAGATTGCACCTGGCGGCACCGGTTCAGGGCTCTACGGCATCCTCGTCCTCGCGATCATCACCGTCTTCGTCGGCGGGCTGATGGTCGGGCGAACACCGGAGTACATCAAGAAGAAGATCGGCGCTCGCGAGATGAAGTTCGCCTCGCTGTACTTCCTGACGACACCGACGTTCGTGCTCGTGGGAGCTGGGATCGCCATGGCCTTACCCGGTGAACGCGCCGGGATGCTCAACTACGGCGCGCACGGATTCTCCGAGGTGCTCTACGCCTTCACTTCGGCGGCGAACAACAACGGGTCCGCCTTCGCGGGAATCAGCGTCAACACCGCCTGGTACAACACCGCGCTCGGGCTGGTCATGCTCGGCGCGCGGTTCATCCCGATGATCTTCATCCTCGGTCTGGGTGGCTCACTCGCCAAACAGCAAGAGGTCCCCATCTCGGAGGGCACCTTGCCGACTCACCGCACGCTGTTCATCGCCATGGTGACCGGTGTCGCACTGATCGTCGTCGCCCTCACCTACCTGCCGGCCCTTGCACTCGGGCCGCTCGCGGAAGGCCTGCACTGACATGACTGCCGCAACGTTTGACGCCCCTGCGCCGCGCGCCCCGCACGATGACGGCCCGCGGCGGGTCCAGGGCGGCCTGCTCGACCCGAAGATGCTGTGGACCTCGACACCCGACGCGTTCCGCAAGCTGAACCCGGCCACGCTCTACAAGAACCCGGTCATGTTCATCGTCGAGATCGGATCGGTCTGGACGACCTGGCTGGCGATCCACGACCACACGTCGTTCGCCATCATCACCACGATCTGGCTGTGGTTGACCGTGCTCTTCGCGAACCTCGCGGAGGCGGTCGCCGAGGGCCGCGGCAAGGCCCAGGCCGAGACCCTGCGCCGGGCGAAGACCACGACCATGGCCCGGTTGCTCGACAACTGGACAGCGGGCGCCGACCCGGCCAGCCTGCGCGAGCAGGAGGTCGCGGCGACCGCGCTCCAGCAAGGGCAGTACGTCGTCGTCGAGGCCGGCCAGTTCGTGCCCGGAGACGGCGACGTCGTCGAGGGCATCGCCAGCGTCGACGAGTCGGCGATCACCGGCGA
This sequence comes from uncultured Frankiaceae bacterium, assembly GCA_964395425.1. Classification (GTDB taxonomy): domain Bacteria; phylum Actinomycetota; class Actinomycetes; order JAFAQI01; family JAFAQI01; genus DATAUK01. The sequence continues at coordinate 1,203 of CAYNDD010000004.1, read as the reverse complement.
GTCGGCTCCGGTCATTCGCGAGTCCGGCGGTGACCGCAGCTCGGTCACCGGAGGCACGCGGGTCCTGTCGGACCGAATCGTCGTCGAGATCACGCAGAAGCCGGGCGAGAGCTTCATCGACCGGATGATCGCGCTGGTCGAAGGCGCCTCGCGACAGAAGACGCCGAACGAAATCGCGCTGAACATCCTGCTCGCGTCGCTGACGATCATCTTCCTGCTCGCGGTCGCCACGCTGCAGCCGTTCGCGATCTTCGCCAAGGCACAGCAGCCGGGCGTCGCGAACTCCCTCGCGCTCAACACACACGGGGTGACCGGCGTCGTCCTGGTCTCCTTGCTGGTCTGCCTGATCCCCACCACGATCGGGGCCCTGCTCTCGGCGATCGGCATCGCCGGCATGGACCGGCTCGTCCAGCGCAACGTGCTGGCGATGTCGGGTCGCGCAGTCGAGGCGGCCGGCGACGTCAACACGCTGCTGCTCGACAAGACCGGCACGATCACAATCGGCAACCGCGAAGCCGCGGAGCTGATCCCGGTCGGCGATGTCACCGAGCAAGCCCTGGCCGACGCCGCGCAGTTGTCCAGCCTCGCCGACGAGACGCCCGAGGGACGCTCGGTCGTCGTCCTTGCCAAGACCCGGTACGGGCTGCGCGAACGGCAGCAGGGCGAGCTCACCCACGCGACCTTCGTCGGCTTCACCGCACAGACCCGGATGAGCGGGGTCGACCTCGCCGAAGCCGGCGGGACCCGGGAGATCCGCAAGGGTGCCTCGGCCTCGGTCCAGAACTGGGTGCGCGAGCACGGCGGCTCGGTGCCCGCTGAGCTGGGCGAGATCGTCGACGGAATCTCCAGTGCCGGCGGCACCCCGCTGGTGGTGGCCGAGACCGGGCCGTCCGGCGCGCGGGCGCTGGGCGTGATCCACCTCAAGGACATCGTCAAGCAGGGCATGCGCGAGCGCTTCGACGAGCTGCGTGCCATGGGCATCCGCACCGTCATGATCACCGGCGACAACCCGCTGACTGCACGGGCGATCGCGGACGAGGCCGGCGTGGACGACTTCCTCGCCGAGGCCACGCCTGAGGACAAGATGGCCCTGATCCGCAGCGAGCAGACCGGCGGCAAGCTGGTCGCGATGACCGGTGACGGCACGAACGACGCGCCGGCACTGGCACAAGCCGACGTCGGCGTCGCGATGAACACCGGCAC
>CAYNDD010000003.1:36131-40046 GCA_964395425.1 uncultured Frankiaceae bacterium | reverse complement strand
GGGACCGACCTGCACGCGGCGCGGACGGTGCTCGCCAACCTGCCTGGGGTGCGGTCGGCGCTGGAGCGGGGCGGGATCAGCTGGCTGATGGCCCGCGCAGTCGTGGATGCGACCGCAACGCTCGAGCCGTGGCAGGTCGAGCAGGTCGACCAGGCAATGGTCGACCGCTGGGAGATCAACCGGGATGTGACCGCCTGGCGGCGCAAGCTGCGCCGCGAGGTGCTCAAGGCCGACACAGCGGCCGCGGAAGCGAAGCGGCAACGCGCGATCCGTGGGCGCCGGGTCGAATCCTGGCCACTTCCGGACGGGATGGCCGCGGTCTACGCCGAGCTGCGCGCCGAGGACGCAAAGGTTGTCATGAACAGCCTCACCGAGATCGCGGACCAGTACGGTGCCAGCGACCGGCAGCAGGTCAAGAGCGGGAGGCTCGACCAGATCCGGACCGTGGATCAGCGCCGCGCGGACGCCCTCGCCGACCTGTGCGCCGGTGCGGTCACCGACCGCGACCTTCCGTCCTCCGCCCGTGCGCGGGTGACGGTGCAGGTCACCGGCGGGATCAAGACACTGCTGGGCTTGCGAAACGATCCGGGCGAGCTGGCTGGTTACGGCCCGATCACCGCCGAACACCTTCGGGAGCTGGCCGCCGAGGGCGAATGGCAGCGGTTCTGCACCGCCGAAGACACCGGTGCCCTCATCGCCATCGGGCGAGCAAGCTACCGGCCCAACAAGGTGCTCCGCGACTTCATGCTCGGGGTTCGCCCCAACTGCGACTACCCCGGCTGCTCGATTCCGTCATCGCGTTGTGACGGTGAGCACACCGTGCCGCACGATGTCGGCGGACCGTCCGACGAGACGAACGTGTGTCCGCGATGTCGACGCCACCACCGCTGCAAGACTCACGCCGGCTGGACCGTCCGAACCCTGCCGAACGGCTACCTGGAATGGACCACCCCCGCCGGAAGCAGCCGCATCGTCGCCCCGTATCGGCTGGCCGGCGACGATCCCGACGACCCCGACGATTCGACGAGCCCGACGGACTAGACAACTCGGACCACGCTTCCGGCTGCCGCGTCCCAGTCCCTACCGCAGTTTGTCACCGGGGACCTTCATGCCGCTTGGTCCCGAACGTTGAATGGCTCGCACGAATCCGCGTCGAAGAACGAAGCCTCTCGGTCATCTGCTAGGGCCGCGGCCTGCGACGATCAGCGCAATGCCCATCCCTACGTATCCGATACCGGCAAGGCGGAAGAACCACGGGGACGGTGTGATCCGCTCGAAGAATTCACCGAGCGACGATTTGCCGTACGACCATCGCGTCACGCGGAGCCCCAGCGAGCGGAACCGAACCGCGCTGCCCATGAAGTTAGCGATGAGGAGCACGCCGAAGGCAACGAAGGCACCGCCGAGCAGGTCGAGGAACAAAGCCCCTTACCTCCGTTGGTGAACTCATGCCGTACACGCGACCCCTGGCGCAGCCAGGCGAACGCGCCGATCATCCAGCCACAACACCCTTATCCCACCGAAGGAATCGACCACTTACGGGCCCCGCTGAAGCGCCAGGTCGGCACTCGGACCGGAGATCCTCCGCGCAGCGAAGCGAGTGCTCGAAGCACCTCTAGGACGTTGGCACCCAGCGTGCTGAGTGGGTTGACAGATCGACGGTGAGTTGGCCGTCAGGGTTCTCGCGGGAGTACCCGGTCTCGACGTCGATACCGCGGAGGGTGAACGTGAGCACCCGCGCTCCATTGGGGATCGGCCAAGGCTCGCATACTCCGTGCGTGGCCGGGCGACCCTCTGCGGGTTCCATCGCGCCGCCATCGCTGACAGGCCAGGGCAAGTCCCGGTCAGCGGTGTAGTCGACCTCAACGATCCACGGGATCGAGCCGCCGCCGGCTTCCGCCTCTGCTTCAGTCAGCCCGGGAACCAGGTCGTAGTGGAAAATGAACCCAGGGACGTGCCGCGCGCGGGCTATCGCGTCCCTGAGACCTCGGTGCCTACGCCACACCATCGCCTCCTCAGACATGTCGGCGTCGGTGAACCCACCCGGCGGGACTGTGAAGGAGACGAAGTGGTTCGCAAAGGGGCTGGACTGGATCTCACTGGACTCCGCGCTTAGACGGGGGTTTGCCTCAGCCCACGCAGCCTCTAGGTCATCCTGATGCGGTACCTCGCACGTCGCGAGGCCGCGCGCCACGAAGTGATGACCAGGTACCAGTTCGCCGCGGTCGATGTCGAACGAGACGAGCATCGGCAAGTCGGTGAGTCGCGGGCCGCGGGAAGGGAGATCCACACCGTGATCATGCACCACCATGAACCACCTACGCCGACCGATAGCAAGTCGCCATCGTGGAACGGCACTTCGCGATCATGACGTGAGGGGCGATTGCCGCAGGTCACAAGCAATACTGGTCTGAGTGACGAGCGTGGCCCTCGTCACATCGGGAGTGCGGTCCGGTCCTGGGGTCTCGCGTTAGGACGAGTCGAGCGCCCGGAGGTCGCGGCCCAGCCGCAGGGTCTCGGTGAATCCCTCCAGTGTTACTGCGTCTCGCGCCTGCTGATACGTGAGGTGCCAGCTGGCGTCGTCGAAAGACCCGGCCAATGCCTCGGCTTGTCGAGCCGCCGTATCCATGCCAAGCCCGCTCCACGGGTCCTGATGTGTCCCGGCGTCCCCCACAAGAGCCCATCCTGGTCCGGCTGCACAACGGACGACACTAGGGGTGGGCGGCGCCGAAACGAGAGCACCAACGGGCTGACTGCATTCGAGCCGGTCCCGCAGCCCCGCATGTCGCCGTAGTCGTTCTGCGAACTGAGCTTCCCGCCGCTCCCGACGGGTGGTCCAGGCGGCGACCGGAAGAGAGATGGCGACGCATGCAATGCCTTGATCACTGGGAAATACGTAGGCGAGTTCGTCGCCGAGCAGAGAGAACTCCGGCACGCTGGGCGGGTCCCCGGCCGGCGAGGTCCACCCCGACACGTACTGGAAATACATCACGCGCGCGGGAGCGTGATGCTCCTGCGTTGCGGCGTGCACCCGCTGTGCCATCCGGCTGCGGCGACCGTCCGCCCCCACCACGACATCTGCCAGGTAAGCCGCTCCGTCATCGGTGACCACGCCTGACACCCGGGGGCCCTCCCAGATCACGTCGGCCACACGAGTGCGCGTCCGGAACACCACCCCCGGGATGATCGACACGTGGGCGGCGAGGATCGCGTCCAGCGTGATCCGCCGCACCGACAGGCAGTAGCCAACCTCGCCGGGCTCTTGGGGCGGCTCCTCCCGCCCGGACCTTCCGTTCACGTAGAAGATCTCGGCCCGCAGCGGCGGAGCACCGGTCGCCAGGACCTCGTCCAAGACGCCGACCTCACGCAACGAGCGAACCAGGCCGTCGCCTCGGAAGAAGTGCGTCGACATGGTGTCCGACGGGAAGGCCTGCGACTCCAGCACGATTACACGCAGACCACGTGCAGCCATGCGGGCTGCCGTCAGCGCCCCGGCGACACGGCCGCCAACGATCACGACGTCACAGCGCGCTGCCCCACCCACAAGCGCTCTCCATCCCGCCTCGTACAGCTAGACGCTCACGCTAATCCTGACCGCCTCATCGGCCGATAGCGCCCAACCGCCCGAGAGCGCCGCCATCGGCCGATGCGCAGAAGAACGGCATCGGTTGTGGGCGGATCGCTCTGCGCTGGCTTAGTGGTTAACGGCTTGCTGGATTAGCGCAGTCGTTGTGCCTCGTCCTCGACGAGGCGGTAGATGTCGCGTTGGACGGACTCGACGTGCGGCACGTCGTGCAAGAGGACCTGGCCGCGGTCGCCGGCCGACTCGATCGTGAGGGTGCCGGATCCGATCAGCCGCTCGACCACCGTGCGGGAAAACGACACGTCGTTGACGCGGGTCAGCGGAACGTCCCG
>CAYNDD010000003.1:8758-36031 GCA_964395425.1 uncultured Frankiaceae bacterium | reverse complement strand
CGACGCCAGTGCGGCCGCAGGTTGCGCACGATCTGCTCGCCGTTGTCGAGCACGCTCTCCGGGAACGGCATCCGGTCAGCTCACCTTTCGCACGTGGGTGACGTCGCCGACGAGCCAGGCGCGCTCCACTCCGGTCGCCTCGTCGCGCAGGACCAGGCGTCCGCTGTCGTCGATCTCGGTGGCGGTGCCGCGCACGACGTCCCCCTCCGGAAGCCTCAGCTCGATCTGGAGGCCAATCGTCTCGCACCGCTCCCGATATGCCGGGATGACCGACCCGGGCGCGCCGTCGCGGTCGAGCCAGCCGCGATAGCGGCGGGCCAACCCGCGCAGCACCTCGCGGGTGACGATTTCGCGGTCGATCGACCCGCCGGCGAGAGCGAGGCTGGTGGCGGTCTCGACCGGAAGCTCGTCGGCGCGGGTCGACACGTTGATACCGATGCCGACCACGACCGCCTCCTCCACCCGCTCGACCAGGATCCCGGCGACCTTTCGGCCCCCGATCAGCACGTCATTGGGCCACTTCAGCGCGGCGGTGACACCGGCGACCGCGTCGAGCGCCTCGACGACGGCCAACCCGGTCAGCAACGGCAGCAGCGGCCACGACGACACCCCGACGGTCGGGCGGAGCAACGCCGACAGCAACACCGCCGACCGGGGGGTCGCCGACCAGGTGCGGTCGAGCCGCCCGCGCCCGGCGCTCTGATGTTCGGCGATCACGACCAGGCCTTCAGCGGCGCCGGTTCGGGCGGCGGCGGCGACCTCGGCGTTCGTCGACTCGGTAGTCGTGCGGACCTGGATCTCGCGCCAGACCGGACCCCCGTCGAGCGCATGCCGAAGGCGCGACGCCGACAGCGGCGCACGGTCCAGGTCACTCCAGGGCGAGGACATCAGCCGTACGCTACGGCGTCATGAGCGCCCCACCGGACGAGACGCCTGTCCCGCACACCACCGCCGGCCGGATCGCCGAGCTCGAGCGTCGTACCGACGAAGCGGTGCATGCCGGTTCGCAGCGCGCGATCGACAAGCAGCACGCCAAGGGCAAGATGACCGCGCGCGAGCGGATCGATGCGCTGCTCGACCCGGGATCGTTCGTCGAGCTCGACGCGCTCGCCCGGCATCGCGCCTACGACTTCGACATGCAGTCGAGCCGACCGTACGGCGACGGCGTCGTCACCGGGCACGGCATGGTGCACGGCCGCGCGGTCTGCGTCTTCAGCCAGGACTTCACCGTCTTCGGCGGCTCGCTCGGCGAGGTGCTCGGCGAGAAGATCTGCAAGGTCATGGACCTGGCGATGAAGACCGGCTGCCCGGTCATCGGGATCAACGACTCCGGCGGCGCGCGGATCCAGGAAGGGGTGGTCGCCCTCGGCCTCTACGCCGAGATCTTCTATCGCAACGTCATGGCGTCGGGCGTCGTGCCGCAGATCTCACTGGTGATGGGTCCGTGCGCGGGGGGCGCGGTCTACTCGCCGGCCATCACCGACTTCACGATCATGGTCGACCAGACCTCGCACATGTTCATCACCGGCCCCGACGTGATCAAGACCGTCACCGGCGAGGACGTGACGATGGAAGAGCTCGGCGGCGCGCGCACCCATAACACCAAGTCGGGCGTCGCGCACTTCATGTCGGCCGACGAGCCCGAAGCGCTTGAGCTCACCCGAGCGTTGTTGGCCTTCCTTCCCAGCAACAATCTCGAGGACCCACCGTCGTACGACGAGCAGGATCTCGAGGCGCTGCAGCCCGACTCGTTCCTCGACACCGTGATCCCCGACTCGGCGCAGCAGCCGTACGACATGACCACCGTGATCGAGCACGTGGTCGACGACGGTGAGTTCCTCCAGTCACACGCGCTGTTTGCGACCAACATCGTCTGTGGCTTCGCGCGGATCGACGGGCACTCGGTCGGCATTGTGGCCAACCAGCCCATGCAGTTCGCCGGCACCCTCGACATCGATTCATCGGAGAAGGCGGCCCGGTTCGTCCGGACCTGCGACGCGTTCAACGTGCCGGTGCTGACCTTCGTCGACGTACCCGGCTTCCTGCCCGGCACCGAGCAGGAATGGAACGGCATCATCCGGCGCGGCGCCAAGCTGCTCTACGCGTACGCCGAAGCGACCGTCCCGAAGGTCACCGTCATCACCCGTAAGGCGTACGGCGGCGCGTACGACGTCATGGGTTCCAAGCACCTACGTGCCGACGTCAACCTGGCCTGGCCAACGGCCGAGATCGCGGTGATGGGCGCACAGGGCGCGGTCAACATCCTGCACCGCCGCTCGCTGGCCGACGCACCCGATGCCGAGTCGAAGCGCGCCGAGCTCGTCACGGACTACGAGGACCACTTCGCCAATCCCTACATCGCCGCGGAGCGCGGATACGTCGATGCGGTGATCAAGCCCTCGGCCACCCGCGGCGAGGTGATTCGCGCGTTGCGGTTGCTCCGCACGAAGCGCGAGTCGCTGCCGCCGAAGAAGCACGGCAACATCCCGCTGTGACCGAGGTACGGGTCGTCAACGGCGGCACTCCCACCGACGAGGAGCTGGCCGCAATCGTGGCGGTGCTGACCGCACGGGCAGCGCAGCGGCCGAGCGAGCCAGGCCAGTCGCTGCGCCGGCCGCTGTCGAGGTGGGTGGCCAGCGGACGGGTCAAGGGGACCCGAACGAAGGTCTGACGCCTGCTACTCGCGGCCCGCCGCGACCCGGACCGGCGACATCGAGACCGCGCGGTCGTAGGCGGCGTCGACCGCGGCGGCGAACCTGGTCATCGCGTCCGGCTCGGCCGGGCCGAGCAGGTAGTGCCGGAGCGCCCGCCGATCCGCGGCGAGCGGGTCGGTGTCACGCACCAGATCGAGGATCGCTCCGAGCCGCTCCGCCGCCGGATCGAGCAGGTAGGCGGTCCCCGCAGTCGGGAACCTCGCCCGGAAGGCCACCTCGCTCAACCCGGTGAGGTTCGGGACGACGTACGGCTTCTGGCTCGTGATGAAGTCGCTGAGGACGCTGGAAATGTCCGCGATCAGCAGGTCGGCGTCGTTGAAGCACTCGTACAACGTCGGCGCCGGCCCCGCGACGGTCAGGTGTCGGCCACCGGCCCCGGCGATGACCGACCGGATCGCCGCGTCCGCGGCGGCCGCGGCCGGGCTCACCGATCCGGTGAGGGGGTGCGGCTTGTAAGTCACCCGCACATCGGCGAGGCCGACCAGGCGCTCGACCAACGCGGGGCCGGTCCGCACCAGCGAGGTGTGCGCCGGATCGGCCGTCCAGCCTTCCCAGGTCGGGGCATACAGCACGGACATCACGCGGTCACCGATCGGGTCGACGGCCACGCGGATGTCCTCGAGCTGCGGTCGGCCGACCTCGACGATGTCGTCGTCCCGAACCCCGACCGCGGCCCGTCGATAGCGGTCCCGGCCGCCTTCGCCGGCCACCCAGATCTCCGAATAGACCCGGCTGAACGGGTTGAACGACGCGGCCTTGTCGCTGTCGCCGTGCCCGACGAAGACGTGCCGGACCCCGGGCTCGCGCAACATGTGAATGACCTTGCCGACGTTCGCCGTATACAACGCGACTCGCACGTCCGGCAGCGCGAACCCCATGAAGTCGACCGCGTCAGGAATGCAGATCACCGGCAGCGAGGTCGGGGCAAGCAGGGCGAAGCACGGCCGCTCGCGCAGAACGACGAGCGCGGGCCGATCGAGCCGCTCGAGGACCGGCAGCCACATGTCCACCTGGTACGTCGTGTCGTCCGTGCCGCTGTGGTACAGCATCACCTGCGAATGCAGCTCGCCGACCCGCTGATGGACCGCGTCGAGGTAGGACTGTTGAACCAGCGCCCCCCGGGAGCGGATCAGCCACCCGATTGCCGCGAGCACCCCGGCCAGCTCGAGTGCCAGGACCAGCCCGACCACCACGAACAGCACGACCGGCCGGTTGACGACCACGGCGATCGAGGCGCCGAGGAGCGCGAGCGCCGACGCGCCATGGAACCGTTCGGAGACCCGTCGCTGCAGGACCTCCGGCACCGGCGGAGGTTCGTTGACCCCGGACAGATCGATGTTCAGGGCCTCGACCGGACGAACTGCGCGGCGGCGGACCAGCACCAGCAGCAGGTGGCAGAGCAGCCGCAGGCCGGCCACCGCCAGCACGAGGACGACGGCCACCCGTACGTTGTCGCGGGTCGCCCACCCGGCGCTCAACAGCAAGATCACGACCGAGAGCTCGCGGGCGAGGGTCCGGACCGCGATGCCGAACTGGGCCCGTGCCAGCGCAGCGCGCAGCTCCTGGTTTGCCACGATCAGCAGATCGAGCGCCTGACTGACCGCCACCGCCACGACAACGGCGATCGCCCATCCGAACACACCGGCCAGCGGCAGGAGGACGTAGCAGGCGAGCCCGGCCACCCCGACCAACCGGTCGACGTTCGTCGGGCCAGGGCCACTGCCGCCGAGGGATTCGGCCGGCTCGGTCACGGCGAGCCGTGCTCCCGCGCCGCCTCGGCTTCCGCCGCTGCCTCCTGCAGCTCGACCTGCGCCGCGACCGACTCGGCGGCGCCGACCGTGGCGTCCGCGACGGCGGGGAGCGCGAGACGGACGTCGACGACCTGGCCGGTGACGTCGGAGACGAGAACGTCAACCGATGTCTGCGCAACCTCGCTCGCTTCGAGCAGCTTGCTGGCCGGCTCGGCACCGAACGCCTTGGTCCGCATCGGGGTTGAGGTGCGTTCCGGATTGATGATGTTCACCCGCACACCCACGTCGAGCCACTCGTCGGCAAGCGCCTGCGTCAGGTTGACCACGGCCGCCTTGCTCGATGAGTACAGGCTGTAGTTCGCCCGGCCCCGGGTATAGCTGCTCGACGTGAACAGCAACAGCTGACCCTTGGTCTCCTCGAGGTATCCGATCCCGAGCCTGGCGATCTGCACCGGCGCGATGTAGTTGACGCCGATCATCTCTTCGACCGTCTTGTCGTCGGTGGCCGCAAGTGCACCGGTCGTGAGGATGCCCGCGGTCACCACGATGTAGTCGATCCGGCCGGCTTCGGCGTGCACGCGCTCGAGCGCCGCGGCAACGTCGCGCGGGTTCTCGACATGCGTGTCGGTGGTCGATCGGCTGAAGGAGAAGACGTTCGCGCCGTACGCGCCGAGCAACGATGCGATCTCGGCACCGATGCCGTAGCTGCCCCCGAAGACGACCGCCACCCGGCCGTCGAGGCGCTCGGCGTAGTCCGCCGGGCCGGACAACCGCTCGACCGTGGACGAGCTGAGCTGGAACAGCTTGTCCGCGATGAACAGGTCGACCGGGTCGGTGACCTTCAGGTTGTGCTCGGAGCCTTCGACCACGTGGATCGCGACCTCGGGGAGGTATTTCAGCACCACGCTGCAGTCGTCAGTCGACGCAAAATCGGGGTCCTCCCAGGCCAGCTCGTAGGCGCGCCGGATCGTCGAGAGCTTGAACCCCTGCGGCGTCTGGCCGCGGCGCAGCCGACTGCGGTTGGGAATCGCGGTGATCACGCCGCCGTCGACGACGACGATCGTGTCGGCCGAGGCAATCGCCACGTCGACGGCATCGAATTGGTCGAGCGCCTGCACGCATTCGCGCACGATCCGGTGGTCGACCAGCGGCCGGACCGCGTCGTGGAAGAGCACGTTGCACTCCTGCGTGCCGAGCCAGTCGAGAGCGAGCTTCGTCGAGTCGTTGCGGGTGACCCCGCCCTCCAACACCGCAACAACCTTCTGGAACCCGCGCGCCGCCACGATCGCCTTGACGTCCTCGACGTAACCGGGCGTCATCATCACCAGGATCTCGTCGATCTCGGACGCGGCCTCGAAGGCGGTCAAGGTGTGCTCGATGATCGGCTTTCCGGCGATCTTCAGCAGCTGCTTGGGGATCAGCAGACCGACGCGGGCACCCACACCACCAGCGAGGACGACCCCCACTGTCCGTAGTCGCTGATTGTTCGGTGCCATTTCGCGCGCAGCCTACCGTCCTCGCTCGGAGCCCGAGCGAGGTTTGCTAAACGACCGGGGGGCGCCCCAACCGGGTCAGCCGCCACGCCGTGCGCCATCGAATCGGTCGCCGCTTGCCGGCCCGCCGCCGGAAGCCGTCGAGGAATCCGCGCATGGTTTGCCGCAATGCGGTGCCGCTGCGGACCCGGGCAAACGTGACGATCCCCCACACCAGGAGGTAGCCGAGCATGAGCGGCACCGGCAGGTTGCGCCGAGCCACCCAGACCCGGTTGCGCGCGTTCCGGTACGGACCCTGGGCGCCCCGGAACGGCTCGGCGTCGGGGTTGAGCACCTCGAGCTGCGCGTCGTACCGGATCCGATAGCCCGCGTCGATGACCCGCCAGGCCACCTCGATCCCTTCGTGGCCGTAAAAGAACCTCCCCGGCCAGCCACCGCACGCCTGGAACGCGGTACGACGGATCAGCGACGCGCCCTCCCAGAACCACGCGACGTCGCCGGACACCTCGGCGTGCGCCCCGCCGACCCGCGGGACGTGGCGACGGGCGGTCGGGAGCCCGCTGGGTTCGACCGACCGCGGTTGCAGCACACCGAGGGTCGGATCGGCGTCGAACTGCGCGACCGCCCGGCTGAGCAGGTCGGTCCCCGCCAGCACGGCGTCGTCGTCGAGAAACAGCAGCACATCGCCGCGGACGTCGGCCGCCCCGATGTTGCGCCCGGACGGGATTCCGACGTTCTGCACCAGTGGGACCGACTGGACGCCGACCGGCAGGCCGGTTGGAGTCCACCCGTTGCCGACGACCACGCACTCGACCTCGACGCCGGTCTGTGCCAACACCGAGTCGAGCGCCCTCGCCAGCTCCGCAGGGCGGTTGCCCTGGCTGAGGATGACGCAACCGACCCGGGTCATCGCAACCGATCCGACGTGACCGTGGCGAGCAGGTGCCCGACCGCGACGACACCGGCGATCACCAACAAGGCGACGTCAAGCACTCGCATGCCGTCGAGATCGCCCCGGACGGCATCGACCACGGCCGCCAGGAGCACGAGCACCGACATCTCGATCGCCAGCAGCGCCCGGTTGAACGGCACCCGCTTGGCCAGCGAGCGCAAGCTCCGCAGGACCGACTTGTGCGACGTCGCGGTGGCCGCCGTGTCAGGGATCCGCTCGCGTCCGCTCTGGGCCCGCGCGACGTGCACGAGATCGGTCTCCGCCTTTGTCAACAGGATCAGAAAAGCAGCGGCAAGACCGACCAGCGTCCACCCGTCGATCGAGCCGAGCCCGCCGTCGGCGTGCACACCGACCGCGATGGCCAGGCAGCCGTCGGTGACGTAGTGACCCAGCCGGTCGACGTAGATGCCGATCGGTCCGGTGCGCCGGCGCCAGCGCGCGAGCTCACCGTCCATGCAGTCCAGCAGCGCCTGGAACTGGATGAGGACCAGCGTCACCACGGCCGCCCACAAGTGCGGCACGGTCAGCACCAGGGCCGCCCCGATGCCGGTGAGGAGCATCAGCCAGGTCAGGGCGTTCGCCGACACCCGGGTCGGGATCAGGAGCCGCGTCGCCCGGATCGACAGATGGCGCATGTAGAGCCCGCCGGTCCAGTGCTCGCCGCTCGCCCGCCGGATCGTCGATTCGGGCTGCGCCACGACGCGCAGCTCGCTGAGCGTGGGTCGAGGCGAGCTCACGTGTTGTCGTCTTCGTCGAGATACATCTCGAGGATGTCCTCGATCGGTCCGGTCACGAGCGGCTCGTCGCGTCGGAGGTAGATCCCCCGACTGCACCAGCGGCGCAGGTCGTTCTCGTTGTGCGAGACGAGCAGCATGGTCCGGCCCTCGCCGAGCATCCGGTCGATCACGACCCCGCACTTGCGGCGGAAGGCCTTGTCGCCTACCGCAAGTACCTCGTCGACGAGCAGGATCGGTTCTTCCATCCGGGTCACGATCGAGAACGCCAGCCGCGCCTTCATGCCACTCGAGAAGTGCATGACCGGCGTATCGACGAACCTCGCGACCCCGGCCCAGCGCATGATCTCGTCGAATCGCTCGTCGGTCTGCTCGCGGCTGAAGCCGTGCAGTGACGAGATCAGGTACACGTTCTCGCGGGCGGTGAGGTCGCCGACGAAACCCGCGGACAGCTCGATCATGGCGCCGACGCCACCGTTGACCTCGATGACCCCTTCGTCGGGGAGCATGACGCCGGCAACCAGCCGCAACAGCGTGCTCTTGCCGCACCCGTTGCGCCCGATGATCCCGACCGACTCGCCCTTGGCCACCGTGAACGAGATGTGCCGCAGTGCCCAGTATTCGGTTCCGGTGGCCGAGAGGCCCTCGATGAACAGGTTCTTCAGCTCGAGCCGGCGTCGCCGGTTGAGCGCGAACTTGATCCCCAGATCGTGGACCGCGATGGCATCGCCCACGCCTCACAGCTCCTTGAGGACGAGCCGCTCGACCCGGCTGAACACCGCAAAGCCGATGGCCAGGATGGCGAAGGCACCGATCACGGAGAAGTACACCGGCCGCCAGCCGGTCCAGTAGCCGGGCAGCCACACCGCCCGGTTGACCTCGAGGATGCCGACCATCGGGTTGTAGGAATCCAATCGGCGGGTCGAGCCGGTCAACCGCTGCAACGGATACAACGCCGGGACCAGGTAGAACATCATCCGGATGAAGATGCCGATCCCGCGCTGCACGTCACGCAGCACGGTGTTGAGCGACGAGACCAGCATTGCCATGCCGACGCAGATCATCAGCTCGAGCACCAGCACCAGCGGAAGCGCGTAGACATAGCCGGAGGGTCGTACGCCGTAGATCCACGCGACGATCAGCAGGATCGGCAGGCTGAGGACGAACTCGACCGTCTTGACCAGCACATCGGCGAGCGGATAGATCTCGCGGGGCAGCGCGATCGACGTGATCAACCGTGAGTTCTGCCGGAGGGTCCCGGTCGCGGAGTTCACGGTCGAGGCAAACCACTGCCAGGGCAGGATCGTCGAGGCGATGAACAGCGGGTACATCGGGTAGCTCTTGTGGAAGATCTTGAGGAGCAGGAAGTACGTCGCGATCAGCAGGGCCGGTTCGAGCAGCGACCACGCGTAACCGAGCACCGATCCGGCGTACTTCTGCCGCAGCCCGCGCTCGGTGAGCATGCGCAGGACGTCGCGGCGCTCCCAGACGTCGTAGAGCCGGTCCAGCACCGGCAGGCCGGCGGCGGAACGGACCCGGGTGCCCTCGTGAAGACGCCGAAAACGCAGCCCCGCCAAGCCTGCTGGTGAGTCCGCCACGCGATCACGGTATACGGGTCAACAGCTCCGGCCCGACATCTGCCAGCGACGCGCAGCCCGCCAGCGCCATCGTCAACTCGAGCTCGGCGAGCAGGCTGCGCAGCACGTGCCGCACCCCGGCCTCGCCGCCGAGGCCGAGTCCGTAGATGTAGGGGCGGCCGAGAAGCACCGCGGTCGCGCCCAATGCGAGCGCCTTGAGAACGTCCGATCCGGTCCGCACACCGGAGTCGAGCAACACGTCCGCTCGACCGGCCACCGCGGACACGATGTCCGGCAGTGCCTCGAACGCGGCGATCTCGCCGTCGATCTGCCGCCCACCGTGGTTGGAGACCAGGATCCCCTCGATGCCGGCATCGATCGCACGCCGCGCATCGTCCGGGTGCAGCACGCCCTTCAGCGCGATCGGACCGTCCCAGTGCTCGCGGACCCAGGCCAGGTCCGACCAGGTGTTGCGCGGGTCGCCGAACATCGACTGCCAGTGCAGGATCGACGCGGTCGGGTCCTCCTGCGGCGACTTATCGAGCCCGGCCAGGAACGCCGGGTCGGTCTCGTAGTTGGCCAGCCCGAGCCCTTGCAGGAACGGCAGGTACGCATGAGCAAGATCCCGTGGCCGCCAGGCCAGGATGAAGGTGTCCAAGGTGAGCAGTAACGCGGAGAAGCCGGCCGCCTTCGCCCGGGCGAGGAACGACGCACCGACATCGCGGTCCTTCGGCCAGTACAGCTGGAACCAGCGCGGCGAGTCGCCGCCCGCGGCGGCGACGTCCTCCATCCGGTACGACGACACGGTGGACAGCGCCATCGGCAGCTTCAGGCTGGCCGCGGCCCTGGCCACGGCAAGTTCGGCGTCGGGATGCACGATCCCCTGCACTCCGATCGGCGCCAACGCGACCGGCGCCGGCATCGCGGTGCCGAGCACCGAGGTCGACAGGTCGCGGACCGACACGTCGCGCAGGAATCTCGGCACGATCCGCCAGCGGTCGAACGCGGCCCGGTTGGCCCGGGCGGTCGACTCGGATCCGGCACTGCCAGCGACGTACCCGAAGGACTCCGGTGCGAACCGCTCCTTGGCGGCCGCCTCCAGCGCGGCGGCCTCGACCGGAAAGTCCGGAACGATGCCGACTGTGCCGTTCAGATAGATCTCGTTCTGGAAGTTGGAGAAAGGCATCTCACTCACGCGGGGAGCATGCCACGAGCCGTCACTCAATAGAGTCAGGGGATGCAAAGGGTCCTGATCGCCAACCGCGCCGAGATCGCGGTGCGGGTGGCCCGGGCTTGTCGTGACGCCGGGCTGACGAGTGTGGCGATCTACGCCGACACCGACCTCGACGCCCAGCACGTTCGGCTGGCCGACGAGGCGTACGCGCTTGGTGGCAGCACGCCGGGCGAGACCTACCTCGACATCGCCAAGGTGCTGGACATCGCCAAGCGGTCAGGCGCGGACGCGATTCACCCCGGGTACGGCTTCCTGTCCGAGAACGCAACGTTTGCGGCTGCGGTGATCGATGCCGGGCTGACCTGGATCGGACCGCCGCCGGCCGCCATCGACGCACTCGGCGACAAGGTCAAAGCCCGGCACATCGCCGCGGATGTCGGTGCGCCACTTGCGCCGGGGACCCCTAACCCGGTCGCCGGGGTCGAGGAGGTGCTTGCCTTCGTTGACGCGTATGGCTTGCCGGTCGCCGTGAAGGCGGCCTTCGGTGGCGGCGGACGCGGGCTCAAGGTGGCCCGCACCCGGGAGGAGATTCCCGAGCTGTTCGACAGTGCGGTCCGCGAGGCGATCGCGGCGTTCGGCCGCGGCGAGTGCTTCGTCGAGCGCTACCTCGACAAGCCGCGGCACGTCGAGACCCAGCTGCTCGCCGACCAGCACGGCCAGGTCGTCGTCGTCGGTACCCGCGACTGCTCGTTGCAACGTCGCCACCAGAAGGTGGTCGAGGAGGCACCGGCGCCATTTCTCAGCGACGATCAGCGCCACCAGCTGTACGCCGCGAGCAAAGCGATCGCCGCCGCGGCTGGCTACGTCGGCGCCGGCACCTGCGAGTTCCTGGTTGCGCAGGACGGCGCGGTCTCGTTCCTCGAGGTCAACACCAGGTTGCAGGTCGAGCACCCGGTCACCGAGCAGACCAGCGGAGTCGACCTCGTCCTCGCGCAGTTCGCGATCGCCGACGGCCAGCACATTGCCGCGACCGACCCGGTCGCGCGTGGCCACTCGATCGAGTTCCGGATCAACGCCGAGGACGCCGGCCGGGGCTTCCTGCCCGCACCCGGCACGATCACGGACTGGCGGCCGCCGTCGGGACCCGGCGTACGGGTCGATGCCGGCTACGTCGTCGGTGACACCGTTCCGGCCGCGTTCGACTCGCTGCTGGCGAAGCTGATCATCACCGGTGCGGATCGCGCGGAGGCGATCGCGCGGTCGCGGCGAGCGCTGGACGAGTTCGAGGTCGGTGGGATGCCGACGATCATCCCGTTCCACCGCGCGGTGTTGGCCGATCCGGCCTTCACCAGCGAGCCGTTCTCGGTGCACACCCGGTGGATCGAGACCGAGTGGACCGGTTCGGTCGAGCCGTACCTCGCGACCCCGGGCGGCTCGGCTTCTGTCCAGGGCCGCGACCAGGTGACCGTCGAGGTCGGCGGCCGCCGGTTCGAGGTGACACTGCCGGACGGGCTCGGTGTGAGCGGCTCGGCCCATCGCGGCAAGCCGCCGTCACACCGGGCGGTCTCCTCGAAAGCGACCGCCGCCGGTGATGCCCTCACCGCGCCGATGCAGGGCACGATCGTGAAGGTTGCGGTCGAGGACGGCGCCATGGTCGAAGCCGGCGACCTGATCGTCGTCCTCGAAGCGATGAAGATGGAGCAACCCATCAGCGCGCACCGATCCGGGACGGTCGCCGACCTGACCGCCACGATCGGCAACGTGGTCAGCCCCGGCGAGACGCTCTGCCGGATCGTCGAACCGACCTGACGATCCACCGAATCGGGTGGCGCAAGCCTGACCAGTCGACCGGTCCGCGGGAGTACCAGCTCGCCGGTACGCCGAGCACGCGCTGCCCGGTCGGACCAACTCCCGGCAGAACGTGTCCCGGCTCGATCGGCATCCCCAGGAAATGCTGAAGCTCGCCCTTTGGCGTCTCGGCCACAACTACCCCTCCTCGGACTCGGCGCGAGTGCGTTGCGCACTATCGCGCTGGACCTGCTCGGTTCGGGCGAGATGGATCGTGAGGTCGGCCACGACTTCGACGCGGTCGGGGAGAACCTGCCCGATTCGGCGATAGACCCGGTCCTGCTGCGGCGTCGGGAGTTGAAGGTAAGCGGAAACGGTTGAGAGGTGACCGACGTAGTCGTCGGCACTCATGATCAGCCGCCGCCCGATCACCGACTGCCGGACGTCGGTGAACAGCTCAGAGCGTTGCAGTTCCGAACCCGGCCACTGCATCGGCTCTCCTGCAGTCGTGTCGTCCGGGGCCACTACATCGTCACTGTCCAGAAACGGCGCACGGGCCGCGCGCACGGCCTCCTCAACCTGCGGGTCGGCGAGAGAAACCGGTCCCCCGAACGACGCGAAGACCCCGCCCGGCTGCAACAAGGCAGCGATCCGTGACCACCGGTCGACCGGGTCAGTCCAATGAAGCGCGGCGGCGGCATAGACGAGCCCGTAGGTCTCGGTGAGCGGCAGGTCTTCGAACGCCGCCTGCACCGTCTTGACCGTTGCCGGAACGTGCGTGCGCAGTTCGGCGAGCATCGCCGCATCAGGCTCGGTAGCGGTGACCGTGACCGCGGGTCGAGCGAAGAGGCGGGTTGCCTTGCCGGTCCCGGCACCGATCTCCAATGCAGACCGAATCGGCCGGCCCGCATAGTCCATGACCGTGTCAAAGAGCTCGTCGGGATAGCCAGGCCGGAACCGCTCGTAGGCTTCCGCGACCGCACCGAAGCTCAGGGCACGATCGGACACCCCATCATCCTGACACCGCCCCGGGCATCGACTGGGTGGAAGACATCGAAGCGCTGTGCGTCACACTCATCAACGGCCTGGACGGCGCCGGCGTCGTCGAACGTCTAACGCTGCGGGCGCTTGAGTTCTCGTGCGGACCCGGTGGATTTGTGAGCCGTTACGAGTACCCCGGTACTGCTAAAGCATCACAAACCGATGCGGGCACAGGGCTAGTCGGATGCGGCGAGGTGGAGCAGGCGGGCGGCTTCGGTGATGCTGCCGGTGATCGACGGGTAGATCGTGAACGTGTGCGACAACTGATCGACGGTAAGACCGTGCTGAACGGCGAGTGATACCGGAAGGATCAGCTCGCTGGCCCGCGGCGCGACCACGACGCCGCCCAGCACCGCACCGGTTCCCGGCCGGCAGTAAAGCTTGACGAAGCCGTCCTCGATGCCCTGCATCTTGGCCCGCGCATTGGTGGCCAGCGCGAGCTTCAATTCCCGTACGCCGCCGCGTTCCGCGGCCGCTTCGACCGAGACCAGGCCGACGGTCGCGATCTCCGGGTCGGTGAAGACGTTCGCCGACACCGTCGCCAAGCGCAAGGGCGCCACCGCATCGCCGAGCGCATGCCACATCGCGGTGCGGCCCTGCATCGCCGCGACCGACGCCAGCAGCAGCAGGCCGGTGCAGTCGCCGGCCGCGTAGATGCCCGGGGTCGACGTCCGGGAGACCCGATCGACCAGGACGTGCCCGGCCGCATCGGTCGCGACCCCCGCCAGGTCGAGCCCGATGTCGGTGGTGTTGGGCACCGAGCCCACCGCGACGAGACAGTGCGAGCCCTGCACCCGGCGGCCGTCGATCAGCTCCACCTCGACTCCGGTCACAGTTCGTACGACGCCCGCGGCGCGGGCCTGGCGCACGATGTGCATGCCGCGCCGGGTGAACACCTCCTCGATGAGCAGCGCCGCATCAGCGTCCTCACTCGGCATGACCCGGTCACGACTCGACACCAGCGTGACCTCGCTGCCCAGCGCCAGATATGCACTGGCGAACTCGGCCCCGGTGACGCCGGACCCGACCACGACGAGGTGCTCGGGCAACGTGGGCAGGTCATACATCTGCTGCCAGTTCAGGATTCGCTCCCCGTCCGGCGGCGCGTCGCGCAACACCCGTGGCGACGCACCGGTCGCGACCAGCACCACGTCGGTGTCGACGACCCGCTCCTCGACCCCGGACGTGACGACGATCTGGCGCGGGTTACGGAACCGCCCAGTCCCCGTGATCACCTCGACGCCCTCACCGGCGAGCCGGGTCGCGATGTCGACCGACTGGGCGTTGGCGAGCGCCTTCACCCGGTTGTTGACCGCGAGTGCGTCCACCGAGACCTGGTCGGACACCCGACCGCCGCTACGCAGCCGTACGCCGAGCGCCTCGCTGCCGGCGAAGCCGGTGATCGTCTCGCTCGTCGCGATCAGCGTCTTCGAGGGCACGCAGTCGGCGAGCACGCAGGCGCCGCCGACCCCGTCCCGCTCGATGATCACTACGTCGGCGCCGAGCTGCGCGGCGACCAGCGCCGCTTCATAACCGCCGGGCCCGCCACCAAGGATCGCGATTCGTGTCACGGAGGACATTGTTGCCTGCTTGCGACCGCGGCTCATTACGCTTCGCGGCGTGGCCTTCTACGCGGCGTACGGATCCAACCTCGATCCGCAGCAGATGCGCGAGCGCTGCCCGCACTCACCGTCGCAGGGCACCGGCTGGCTGGAAGGCTGGCGGCTGACGTTCGGCGGCGAGGATCTCGGCTGGGAAGGGTCGCTCGCCACCGTCGTGGAGGACCCCGACAGCCGGGTCTTCGTGATGATCTACGACGTCACCGGCCAGGACGAGTCGATCCTCGACGAGATCGAGTTCGCCAGCACCGGCCTCTACAACAAGATCCGGGTGCGGGTGCACACCCTCGACGGCTTGTTGCTGTCCTGGCTCTACGTGCTCGATGGGTACGAAGGCGGCCTGCCGTCGGCGCGCTATCTCGGCGTGATGGCCGATGCGGCCGAGGTCGCCGGCGCTCCCGACGACTACGTGGCGGAGCTGCGGGCCAGGCCGTGCCGGACCGTCGGTTCCTGACATGCGGGCCCGCGCCGGGTTAGTGGTCGTGGCGCTGACCGCCGGGTTGGCCGGGTGCGGCCAGGCTCACGTCGACAACGCCGGCTTCGTGCACGACCTGACCGCGGCGAAAGCCGCCGAGGTCACGGTTCGCGGGACGGTAACGGCGCTGCTGCCGGACTCGAACGGACCCGAGGGACCGCACGAGGACTTCGACATCAGCGTCCAGGGACATTTGGTCGAGATCGACCACAACCTGAGCTTGGCGCCCCGGGTGCCGGTGCGGCCCGGCGACGTGGTCGAGATCCATGGCCAGTTCGAACCGGACCCCGGCCATCCGGTCATTCACTACACGCACCACGCCACCGGCACTCACCCGGGCGGCTGGATCATCCTCGACGGCCACAAGTACTGGTGAGGCCTCAGCCGGTGCTCCAGCCGGCGCCGAGCGCCACCCCGGTCAGCAGCTGGACGCCCACCGAGATACAGCGCTCGTCGACGTCGAAGCTCGACTGGTGCAGGTCCATGACGACCTTGCTGCCTGGTGAGCGCACCCCGAGCCTGGCCAGCGCGCCCGGCACCCGGTCGAGATACCACGCGAAGTCCTCGCCGCCGAGGCTCTGCGCGGTCTCACACACCTGACCACCATCGACCGAGGTGCGGACCGCGGCATCGAGCGAGATGACGCTGGCCGCGTCGTTGACGACCGGCGGGACGCCGCGGGTGTAGGTCAGCTCGACCCCTACCCCGTACGGCGCCGCGACCGCACGGATCGCATCCTCGACGATTGGCGGCAACGACTCCCAGAGCTCGCGCGAGAGGGTGCGCACGGTGCCGTCCACGCGGCCGCTGCGCGGGATCACGTTGGACACGGTGCCCGCGCTGACCCGACCCCAGACGAGCGCAAGGCCGGCCCGCGGATCGACCCGGCGGGCCAGCAGCGCCGGCACGCCGGTCACCACCGCGCCGAGCGCGCTCACCAGGTCGGCGGTCAGGTGCGGGCGTGCGGTGTGCCCGCCGGGCCCGGTCAGCAGCACCTCGATGTGGTCGCTCGCCGCCGTGATCGGTCCGGCCCGGAGGCCGACCTGACCGACGTCGACGCCCGGATCGCAGTGCACGGCGTAGATCCGGTGAATTCCGTCAAGGCCGCCGGCCGCGATCACGTCGAGCGCGCCTCCTGGCACCACCTCCTCGGCCGGCTGGAACACCAGCCGGACCCCGTGGTGCAACTCGCCGCGCGCGGCCATCCTGGCCAACGCCAGCCCGGTCCCCAGGACCACGGTCGCGTGCACGTCGTGACCACAGGCATGGGTGACGCCGTCGACCCGGGACCGATAGCTGACGTCCTTCGAGTCCGGGATCGGCAACGCATCGAGGTCGGCGCGGAAGGCCACCGTCGGCGGCTCCGGCCCGATGTCACAGAGCAGGCCGGTGCCGGACGGCAGGATCCGGGGCGAGAGCCCGACATGCGACAGCGCGTCGGCGAGCAGGTCCGTCGTACGCCGTTCTTCGCGGCTCAGCTCGGGATGCCTGTGCAGGTCACGGCGCACCTCGACCAGCCGTTGACCGTTGTCGGCCAAGAAGTCGGTCACGCTCATTCGCTCAGCCCGGCCGGCATGTTGTCGCGCATCTCTTTCAGCAGCGCGTCGACCACAGCGGTGAGGTCACCACCGGCGGCCTCCGCGGCTCGACGCTGCCGCAGGTAGCTCGGGCCGATGTCCAGGATCCGCTTCGCGCGGAACAGCTCCTCGCGGCACTCCAGCCGCTCAGCAATCGGCGCCAAGTCGTCGACCAGCTCGGCGATCAGGTCGCGCAACGGTTCAGTGCGCCCGTCGTTGTCCACGATCAGGTCGGTGTCGATGCCGTACCTGGCCGCTCGCCACTTGTTCTCCCGGATCGTCCAGCCCTTCGGCACCGGCAGGGTGTAGCCGCGGTCGAGCTGCCCGTTGAACATCTCGACCAGGCACTGCGACATCGCCGCGGCCCAGGAGATCTCGTACAGGGTCGGCAGGCCGTCGCAGATCCGCAGCTCGACCGTGCCGAACTGCGGATGCGGCCGCACGTCCCACCACACCTCGCGCACCGAGTTGATCGTGTGCGCCGAAATCAACGTCGCCATGTAGTGCTCGAAGTCGTTCCACCCGGACAGCTGATACGGAATGCCGGCGGTCGGCAGCCCCTCGAAGACCTTGCTCCGCGCGGACGCCAGGCCGGTGTCGGTGCCCACCCAGTACGGCGAGGACGCCGAGAGGGCCAGGAAGTGCGGGATATACGCGGTCAGCGCGTTGACGATCGGGATCGCCTTCTCCGGGGAACGAACGCCGACGTGGACGTGCACGCCGAAGATCTGCATCCGCCGGGCCAGCCACTGCATGTCCTCGACGAGCTTCGCGTAACGCGGGTTGGGGCTGATCTGCTGGGTCGCCCAGTCGCTGGTCGGATGCGTGCCGGAGCACATCACGCCGAGCCCGCGCCTCGACGCCGCGTCGGCGACCTCGGCCACCGTGCCACGCAGGTCCTCGACCGCCTCGTCGACGGTTCCACAGACCCCGGTGATCACCTCGATGCACGACTCGAGCAGCTCGTGCTTGGCCTTGGGATGCTCGGCGTCCCCCGGGCCCGCGATCTCCCCGAGAATGTCGGACGCCGCGCTTGCCAGCTCGCGGGACTCGGTGTCGACGAGCTCGAGCTCCCATTCGACACCCAGGCTCGACCTCGGCGACGAGGTAAATGCGATCTCCACGGGGGGTACGACACCACACCGACCGAGGGGCCCGTCAACCGCCGCCCGATCCAGGGCTTGCCGGGGTCGGTAGCGTACCTGTGATGCACGCCCGACTGATCGCGGCGGTCGCTGCGGGTCTGCTCACTGTCGCCGCCGGCGAGGTGGGTGCCGTTGCCGCGCCGAAGAACGGGTCGGCCCAGCCGATCGGCGGCCCGCTGCTCGCCTCCACCGGCGTGATCGAGCGCCCGCTGGCCGGCGCCCCGGCGCTGCCGCCGGCATCGAGCCTGCCGGCGTCGTCGTGGCTGGTCGCCAACTTGACCACCGGGCAGATCCTGGCCGCCAAGGACCCGCACGGGAAGTTCCTGCCGGCCAGCACGCTGAAGACGCTCACCGCGTTGACCCTGCTTCCCAAGCTCGATCCACAGTCGGAGTTCCAGGTGACCGACCGGGACGCGAGGGTCGACGGCACCCGGGCCGGCCTGGTGCCGGGGATGAGCTATCCGATCAAGACGCTGTTCACCTGCATGCTCGAGATGAGTGCGAACGACGCGGCCGACGCCCTCGCCCAGGCCAACGGCGGGATCAAGAAGACGGTCGAGGAGATGAACCTCGAGGCCCGGCATTTGCAGGCCGACGACACCAACGCGGACACGCCCAGCGGCCTCGACGGCGTCGGTGAGACGACCTCGGCGTACGACCTGGCGCTGATCGCCAGGGCCGACTTCCAGATCCCCGCGTTCCGCCACTACCTGTCCATCGCCCACAGCACGATCCCCGCCCCGCACCACAAGCACTTCCAGATCCAGAGCCACAACAACCTGCTGACGACGTACCGCGGGGACATCGGCGGCAAGAACGGCTACACCGTCGCCGCGCAGGCGACGTACGTCGGCGCCGCGACCCGGCACGGCCAGACCATCCTCGTCGCACTGATGCACGCGTACCCGATCTGGTGGCCGATGGCCGCCGACCTGCTCAACTGGGGGTTCAAGGCGAGCGGCTCGGTGGACCCGATCGGCACCCTGGTCGACCCGCTCGTGGCCGGGAAGGCCAAGCAGGTCGCAGTCGTGACGCCGGGCAGCGGCGAGCACTCGGTGCAGGCGAAGTCCGGCGGCCACGCGATCGGGATCTCGATGCGCACGGTCGAGATCGCGGTCGGTGCGATCCTGGTGCTCGCGGCAGTAGCGATGGTCGTCGCGCGCCGCCGGCGGCGGCGCTACCGCAGATACCGCCCGCGGCTGAAGCTGCCACCGATCTGACCCTGGCATCGCACCGAACGATCTTGGTGGGGCAGACCCCTCCCGCAACCCGTCCCAGGCGTGTATTGTCCTCGCCAATCCGCTCCTGGAGCGGTAGCGCTTCGTCAAGGAGGCGAGGCGGGATCGAGCAACCTGGGGTAGTTGTGGCACAAGGCAGCGTCAAGTGGTTCAACGGCGAAAAGGGCTACGGGTTCATCGCCGTGGACGGCGGTAGTGACGTGTTCGTTCACTACAGCGCAATCGAGATGGACGGTTACAAGTCCCTCGAAGAAGGTCAGCGAGTCGAGTTCGAGGTCACCGAAGGGCAAAAGGGGCCGCAAGCGGACAAGGTCCGCGCAGTCTCCTAGCGCGTCGTCGCGCTGGTCAGGGGCGAGCCGGCGGTGCCGGGTCGATCATCGAACGGGGCCACAAGCGATCCTGCTTGACCACGTTGACCTGCGCGGAGACCAATAACACCTGCGACTGCAGGGAGAACCACGACAGCACCACGATCACGGTGCCGAACGACCCGTACGCCGCCTTGGCGTCCTTGAGTTTGTGCGCGATGAACGCCGACGCGAGCGCCTGCAGGACGCCGACGGCCACCGCCGACAGCGCGGCGCCGGGCAGCACCGCCCGGAACGACACCTCGCGGCTGGTCAGCCAGCGGAAGACCACCGCGAGCAGCAGCGTGTCGAGCACCAGCGTGACGATGATGCTCAGCACACTGAGCCCGACCCCCACATGCAGGCCGATCGCGGCTCCACTCGCCACCGCGGTCGACACGACCGTGGTGGCGACCAACCCGATCCCGCCGACGACCACGAGCCGCAGCGCCCGCAGGTTGTTCGCGACGAACCCAGGCCGCTCGGCCCGCGGCACGCCGTACACGACGTCCCACGCCTGCTGCGCCGCCTTCGCCACGCCGAGCCCGCTGTAGACGGCGAGCACAATGCCGACCGCGACGATCAGGACGCTCCCGTGCTCGGGGACCGGGCCGGAGATCAGCGGGAAGTGGTGCAGCGCGGAGTTCTCGATCGTCTTCTGCCAGGCCGGATTGCCGTGCAGGACGAAGCCGAGGATCGAGGCCAGCGCGAGCAGCAACGGGAAGATCGAGAAGAATGCGTAATAGGTGATGACCACGGCGAGATGGCCGGAGGAGTCCTCGCCGAACTTCTTGACCACCGCGTACGGGAAGGCCAGCCAACGGTGCCGGCGCTGCACCTGGTCGGCCCGGGTCCGCAGGTCGGCGATTCTCACCAGCCCTCGTTGTGCCTCGTGGACGGCTCCGCGGACGGGCCGGGCAGGCCACCGCCACCGAAGGTGAAGTCGCGCTGCGGGCGCCAGACCTCGTCCGGCCCTTGCTCGAACAACGTGAAGCCGAACACCTCGAACGACGCGTCGTACGCCGACATCGCCGTCCACGCGTTGTAGAGCGCATCGTCCGGCAGGTCGTGCGCGACCGTCACGTGCGGGTGGTAGGCGTACCCGACCTCCCGAAGCAACGGGCCGGTGCGCACCATCTCCTCCAACTGCTCGCACTCGGCGATTCCCTGCACGAGCGGCACGAAAACCACCGACGACACCGGAAGGAAAGTCGCCGATCCGCGCAACCGGATCGAGAACTGGCGGAACTGGGTGGCGACCAGCCGCAGATGCTCCTCGATCGTCGGGAGCAGCTCGGTCGCGACCGCGGTCGGCGGCAGCAACGTCACATGCGGCACGATCCGGTTCGCGTTCGGGTCGCCGAGGCGCTCCCGCCAGCCCTGGAGCTCACCGCCGTACGGCTCCGGGATCCCGATCGCGACACCGATGTCGCGGGTGACTTCCGCGATCACGGCCGAGCCGGCAGGAATCCCACCGCATCGTAGGCCGCGCTGAGGGTCTTGTCCGCAACCGCCCGGGCCTTCGCGGCGCCGTCTGCCAGCACCGTGGCGAGCCGTTCGCCGTCGGCCAGCCACTCGGCGGTCCGCTCCCGCAAAGGCGTCGCAAACTCGATGACGAGGTCCGCGACATCGGTCTTGAGTGCGCCGTAGCCCTTCCCGACGTAGTCCGACTCGAGCGCCGCAATGCTGCGGCCGGTCAAGGTCGAGGCGATCGTCAGCAGGTTGCTCACGCCGGGCTTCTCGTCGTCGAAGCGGATCTCGGTGCCGGTATCGGTGACGGCGCGCTTGATCTTGCGGGCAATGACGTCCGGTTCGTCGAGGATGTCGACGACGCCGGCCTGCGACTCGCTCGACTTGCTCATCTTGGCGGCCGGATCGGCGAGGTCGAGGATCTTCGCGGTTTCCTTGACGATGTACGGCTCGGGCACCACGAAGGTCTCGCCGAAGCGGGCGTTGAACCGCTGCGCCAAGTCTCGGGTCAGCTCGAGGTGCTGCCGCTGATCCTCACCGACCGGCACCTGCACGGCCTGGTAGAGCAGGATGTCCGCGGCCTGCAGGATCGGGTAGGTGAACAACCCGACCGACGTCGTCGCCTGCTTGGCGGACTTGTCCTTGAACTGCGTCATCCGGCTCGCCTCGCCGAAGCCGGTGATGCAGCTCAGCACCCAGGTCAGCTCGGCATGGGCCGGCACGTGGCTCTGTGCGAACAACGCACACCGGTCCGGATCGAGACCGGAGGCCAGCAGCTGCGCGGCCGCGACCCGGGTGCGTTCGCGCAACAGCGCCGGGTCGTGCTCCACGGTGATCGCATGCAGGTCGACGACACAGTAGAAGGCCTCGTGGCTGTCCTGGAGCGCCACCCACTGACGGATGGCGCCCAGGTAATTGCCCAGGTGAAACGAGTCGGCCGTCGGCTGGATGCCGGACAGTACGCGCGGACGGTCGGCTGGCATGGCTCCATCTTCCTCGTGCGGGTCAGCGTGCGCTGTCGTCGTCGGCGGAGAGCACGGTCACCCGGACCCTGGCGATCCGCCGACCATCCATTTTCGCCACTTTCAGCCTGATCCCGTCCAGCTCGACGGCATCGCCACCGCGCGGCAGCCGGCCAAGGGTGGCCATCATCGCGCCCGCAACCGTCTCATAGGGCCCGTCCGGCAGCTCGGCGCCGGTCGCCTCGGCGAAGTCGTCGAGGTTGAGCAGCCCGTCGACCTCCACGTCACCGCCACGCAGCTGTTTGGCCTCGTCGTCGGTCACGTCGTACTCGTCGCGGATGTCACCGACCAGCTCCTCGATCAGGTCCTCGAGCGTGACGATGCCCGCGGTGCCGCCGTACTCATCGACAACAACGGCGAGATGGTCGCCGTTGCGGCGCATCTCCGACATGGTCGACAGCACCTGCTTGGTCGCGGGCACCATCGCGACCTCGCGGGCCAGGTCGCCGACCTTCAGCCCGCGGCGCTGCCCGGCCTCCGGCCGGAACAAGTCGCGCACGTGGATGAAGCCGATCACGTCGTCGTGCGAACCCCGAACCACCGGGAACCGGCTGTGCGGGGACTCGTGCGCGGCGCGCATCGCGCGGCTCAACAGCCAGGTCGCGTCGAAGAACTCGACCTCGGTGCGCGGCACCATGATCTCTCTGACCTGCCGCTCGCCGGCCTCGAAGACGTCGTCGATCAGCTTGCGTTCGTCCCGGCTCAGCGCTTCGTGCCCGGTTACGAGATCGCGCAGCTCGGTGTGGCTGATCGAGGTGCGACCGATGGACGGGTCGCCACCCAAGGCCCGTACGACGAGGTCGGTGGAGACGGACAGCAGCCAGATGACCGGCCGCATCGCGCCGGCGAACCAGTCGAGCGTCGGTGCGACGACGCGCGCGGTCGACTGCGCCCGCTGCAAGGCGATCCGCTTGGGCGCCAGCTCCCCGACGACCAGGGTCACGTAGGCGATGACCAGCGTGACGATCAGGAAGCCCAAGACCTCCGACGGGCGGCGGGACATCCCCAGACTCCGCAAGGCCCGGCCCATCGACTGCGAGAGCGTGACGGCTCCGAACGCACTGGACAGCAGCGCGGTCGTCGTCACGCCGATCTGGACGGCCGACAGGAAGCGGTTGGGATTCGAGATCAGGGCGGCGACCCGTTGGCCCCGACGGCCCTGCTCGGCGAGCGCGTTGATCTGGCCCTCGCGCAGCGACACCAGCGCCATCTCACTCGCCGCGAAGATCGCCTCGATCAGGACGAGGATCAAGACGACGACGACGCTGAGCCAGATCACGTCGCCTCGTACTTAGAGATCGGCGACGTCGGCTTGTTTGCTGCGCACGGCCTCCGCCGCCTCCTTCAGCCCGGCCAGCTCGCTGTCACTGAGGTCGCGCTCGACCACCCGGCGGATGCCGCCGGCGCCGAGCTCGGCCTCGACCCCGAGGAAGACCCCGCTGATCCCGTACTCACCGTCCACCCAGGTGCACACCGGCAGGACCGCCCCGCTGTCCTCCGCGACTGCCTTCGCCATCCGGGCCGCGGCCGCCGACGGCGCGTAGTAGGCCGAGCCGGTCTTCAGCAGCGCCACCACCTCGGCGCCGCCGTTACGGGTGCGGGTGACCAGGTCCTCGATCGTGGCGGCGTCGAGCAGGTCGGTCAGCGGCTTGCCGTCGACCGTGCAGGCACTCGGCACCGGGACCATGGTGTCGCCGTGGGAGCCGAGCGTCAGCGTCCGCACCGATCCGACCGGTACGCCGACCTGCTCGGCGACGAAGTTGGTGAAGCGGGCCGTGTCGAGCATGCCGGCCTGCCCGATCACCCGGCGCTTGTCGAACCCGGTGACGTTCGCGGCGAGCGCGGTCATCTCGTCGAGCGGGTTGGACACCACGATCAGCACGGCCTCCGGCGAATGCCGGGCGACCTGCTCGGCGACCTGGCGGACGATCTTCGCGTTGGTCTCGATCAGATCCATCCGGCTCATCCCGGGCTTGCGGGGCAGGCCGGCGGTGATGACCACGATGTCGGAGCCGGCCGTGACCTCGTAGCCCGAGCCGTCCAGCCCGGTCGTCACGCCGACCACCTTGGTCTCGAAGCCCTCGATCGGACGCGACTGGTTCATGTCGAGCGCGAGGCCCTCGGGCTTGCCCTCGATGATGTCGGTAAGGAACACGGTGTCGAACAGGTCGTACTCTGCGAGTCGTTGCGCGGTCGTCGAGCCGTAGAAACCAGACCCGACGACGGTCACCTTCTGTGCAGCCACTAGGACGTCATCCCCTCGAGCTTGGCGATGATCGCATCGGCGTACTCGCTGGTGCCGACCGCGGTCGGGTCGTCACGTCGCGGCTTGAGGTCGTAGGTGACGCTCGTGCCTTCGGCGATCACTTCGGAGACCGCGCGTTCGAGGTTGTCGGCCGCCTTGATCTCACCGACATGGCGCAGCATCATCTCGCCGGAGAGGATCATCGCGGTTGGATTCACCTTGTTGAGGCCCTTGTACTTGGGCGCCGAGCCGTGCGTTGCCTCGAACACTGCGGCCTTGGTCCCGATGTTGCCGCCCGGCGCAACTCCCAAACCGCCGACCATGCCGGCGGTGAGGTCGGACAGGATGTCGCCGTAGAGGTTCGGCAGGACGAGCACGTCCCACTCCTCCGGCCGCTGGATCAGGCCCATGCAGGTCGCGTCGACGAGGTTTTCCCACGGCTCGATGTCGGGGTATTCCTTTGCGACCTCGCGGAAGACGGCGAGGAACAAGCCATCGGTGTATTTCATGATGTTGGACTTGGTCACGCAGTGCACCCGCTTGCGGCCGTTGTTGCGGGCGTACTCGAACGCGTAGCGGATGATCCGCTCCGAGCCGAACTCGCTCATCGGTTTGATCGAGATGCCCGAGCCGGACCGGATCTGCTTGTCCTGCAAGCCGTTGAGGTAGTCGATGACCTGTTCGGCGACCGGGGTGCCGGCTTCGTACTCGATCCCGGCGTACAGGTCCTCGGTGTTTTCGCGGACGATCACGACGTCGACGTGCTCGAAGCGGGTGCGCATGCCGGCGTAGGTCTTGCACGGACGGACACAGGCGTACAGGTCGAGCTCGTAGCGCAGTGCGACGTTGACCGAGCGGAAGCCGGTGCCGATCGGCGTCGTGATCGGGCCCTTGATGGCCAGCCCGGTCCGTCGCACCGAGTCGATCGTCGCTTCGGGCAGCGGGGTGCCGGCGGACTCCATGATGTCGATGCCGGCCTCTTGCTGGTCCCACTCGAACGACGCACCGGTCGTTGCAGCGGCGGCCTCGAGCACCCGGCGGGTCGCCTCGGTGAGTTCGGGGCCGGTCCCGTCACCGGGAATCAGAGTCACCTTGTGGGTGGTCATTCAGTCTCCTGCGATTGATGTGGTTGTGATCTCGGCCCCGCGACGCAGATTAGTCCAGCGCAGTCATCGCGGCCGGCTATCCCTGCCCCGCTGGGAACGGGGTGATCGCGGCGAGCACACCGAGGGCCAGCGCGAGCCCGAGCAGGACGACCACGTCGAGCCGCCGTTTGCGGACGACCAGCAGACCGGCGTGGCGCGGGCTCAGCACCAACCGCAGCAGTGCGCCGGCACCCAGCCCGCCACAGGCGACGAACATCCCGGTACGAGGATGGTGCAGCGCCGCGATCAGCACTCCGGCCGCAACCGTGAGCGCGACGAGCGCGGACGGGTCGAGTCGACGTCTCGGCGTTCGCAGCGGGCCGGTCGGCTGTGGAGGCTCGCTCTCGCTCACGGGTTGGTGCCGGGCCGTTGCGGTGGCGGCTGCGCACCGGAGAGCACCACCACCGCAAGATCGGCTTGCGCCGCGCGGACCAGGACGTGGTCGGTGGTGAAGCCGGAGATCGAGGTGAACGGGATCTGGGCGCCGGCCAGCCGGCCCGCGACGTCGGCCAAGAAGCCGACCTGCTCCCACGGCAGCGGTCCGGGGAAGGTGATCCGCTGCCAGCCGATGTCCACCTCGAGCGCGTCACCCGACCAGGCCGGGTCGTCGAGCAAGGCCTTGTCGCAGACGACGGTGACCTCGAGATCGCCGGACACCACGGCGGTGAACTGACCGGCCACGATGGGCGGGGGCTGCCAGCCGGCCGGCAAGCGGACGACGGCGAGCTCGACCGGATCCAGTCGCGGCGACAGATCGTTCATCCCGCGCCGATCCTAGTGACGGTTCATAAGCTGGTCGAAACGGCCGAAGGACACTGTGTGTCCGGCTCGCAGAATCACCCGTCCGCGCTCGAGGCGCTGGCGCCCCTGATCACGGTGATGGGCTGGGCCTTCATCCTCACCACGGTCCCGTTCCCCGCTTCTCATCCCACGACCGGGGGCAGCCCGAGCCACGCGGTCCTCGAGATGGCGATCGCGGGTGCCGCGCTGGTCGGCGGCATCTGGGTGCACGAGTTCGGTCACGTCCTTGCGGCGGTGCTCTGCGGACGGCGGGTGGTGAAGATTCAGATCGGGTCCGGACCGACGATCCTGGTAGTCGGGCGGTTGGACGTCCACCTGTGGCCCTCACACGGCGTGACCTACTCCACTCGACCGGCAACTCGCCGACAGGGCGTGTTGAGCAGCGCAGCAGGGCCGGTCACCAACCTGCTGATCGCCGCCCTTGCCATCACGGTATTTGCCTCGGCGCTCGGGCCGGCCACGATCGCGATCTTCCTGGTGCAGGGCTTCCTCGGGCTGTCCAACCTCGTGCCACGCGACTCCACGATCACGCCGTTCGGCACCGATGGCAAGCAGATCATCCGCTACCTGAAGGCGCCGATCAGTTCGGTCACACTGCGACCCGAGGTGGTCCGGCAGGTCCTCCGCCGCCCACCTGTCAGTTAGTCGGTCGCTCAGTTAGTCGGTCGCAGCGCGGGACTCGGCGGCTTCGACGCAGTTGCGAAAGAGCATCGCCACCGTGGTCGGGCCGACCCCGCCGACCCGCGGCGTGATCGCGCCCGCGACAGCTTCGCAGGACTCGTCGACGTCGGGGAGCAGTCGCCGGCCCTCGTAGCGGACGCCGCCACCGACCACGACCGACCCGGGGGTGATGTGCTCGGGCTGCAGGATGCCGGGTACGCCGGCGGCGGCGATCACGATCTCGGCCGCCCGGGTGTAGTCCGGCCAGTTCGGGACGCCGGTGTGGACCACGGTGACGGCCGCAT
>CAYNDD010000003.1:0-8658 GCA_964395425.1 uncultured Frankiaceae bacterium | reverse complement strand
CGGGTGTAGTCCGGCCAGTTCGGGACGCCGGTGTGGACCACGGTGACGGCCGCATTGGCGGTCGGGCGCTTCTGGGTCAGCAGGAGCGAGAGCGGCCGGCCGAGCGTCGTACCGCGTCCGAGAATGCAGACCGAGCGGCCCGACACCGGGATCTCGTAGTGCGCCAGCAGGGCCTCGATCCCGGCCGGGGTGCAGGGCACCGGGCCGGGCATCCCGAGTGCGAGCCGACCCATGTTGGTCGGATGCAGGCCGTCGACGTCCTTGTCCGGGTCCATCTCCATCAAGGCGGCATCGAAGTCGATCTGCGGCGGGGTCGGGTGCTGCACGAGCATCGCGTCCACCGTGTCGTCGGCGTTGAACTCCCGGATCGCCGCGATCAGGTCGGCCTGGGTGGCGTCCTGCGCAAGGTGCACGTGCGGCGAGCGAAGGCCGAGCTCGGCCGCCTTCTCCTGCTTGACCCGGATGTAGCCGGCGCTCGCCGAGTCATCGCCGACCAGGATGGTGCCGAGGCCGGGCGTGTGCCCGGCCGCCACGAGGGCGGCGATCCGCGGCGCGAGTGCGGCCAGGACGGCGTCGGCCACCGGCCCGCCGGGCAGCATCCGTGCCGTCATCGGTGCACCACCATCCCCGCGCCCATCGCCTCGATCAGTGGAAGAAGTGTCGGACACCGGTGAAATACAGCGTGACGCCGGCCGCCGTGGCCGCCTCGATCGCCAGATCGTCGCGCACCGATCCACCCGGCTCGACCACGGCCCGGACCCCGCCGTCGATGAGCACCTGCAAGCCGTCGGGGAACGGGAAGAACGCGTCGCTGGCCGCCACCGAGCCCTTCGCCCGGTCGCCGGCCCGTGACACCGCCAGCCGGGCCGAGTCCACCCGATTGACCTGGCCCATCCCGACGCCGACCGTCGCGCCGGC
This sequence comes from uncultured Frankiaceae bacterium, assembly GCA_964395425.1. Taxonomy (GTDB): domain Bacteria; phylum Actinomycetota; class Actinomycetes; order JAFAQI01; family JAFAQI01; genus DATAUK01. The sequence continues at coordinate 7,740 of CAYNDD010000003.1, read as the reverse complement.
CGAGGCCAGCACGATCGCGTTCGACTTCACCGCCCGGCAGGCGCGCCACGCGAACGCCAGGTCGGCCAGCGTCTCGGGATCGGCAGCCTCTCCGGCCTGCAACGTCCACGCCGACGGATCGTCACCGGCCGCGTCGAGGCGATCGACGGTCTGCATGAGCATGCCGCCGCTGATCGCAGTGAACTCCACCGGATCGGGATGGGCATCGGCCGGGCAGCGCAGCACGCGCAACTTGGCCTTGGCCCGGAAGATCTCGAGCGCGTCGTCGTCGAAATCCGGGGCGCAGATCACCTCGGTCAGCACGCCGGCCAGCTGCTCCGCCAGCTCCTTGGTCACCGGCCGGTTCGCGGCGATCACCCCGCCGTACGCCGAGAGCGGGTCGCACGCATGCGCCAGCCGGTGCGCTTCGGCGATGTCGGCGCCGACCGCGATGCCGCACGGGTTGGCGTGCTTGATGATCGCGACGCACGGCTGGTCGAAGTCATATGCAGCGCGGCGGGCGGCGTCGGTGTCCGTGTAGTTGTTGTAGGACAGCTCGGGTCCGTGCAGCTGCGCGGCGGCCGCGAGCCCGCCGCGCCAGTGCCGATAGAGCGCGGCGTGCTGGTGCGGGTTCTCGCCGTACCGCAGGACCGCGGCCCGCTCCCACGTCGCGCCGGTCCACCGCGGGAACCCGCTGTCGTCCTCGGCCGGCGCCAGCACGTTGCCCATCCAGGAGGCGACCGCGACGTCGTACGACGCGGTGTGCGCGAAGGCCTGCGCGGCCAGCCGCTGCCGCTGCTCCAGGGTGAAGCCGCCCGCGGCGAGCGCCTCGACGACTGCCGGGTACGCCGTGGGGTCGACCACCACCGCGACCGAAGGATGGTTCTTGGCGGCGCCGCGCACCATCGACGGGCCGCCGATGTCGATCTGCTCGACGCACTCGTCCGGCGTCGCACCGGAGGCGACGGTGTCGCGGAACGGATAGAGGTTGACCACGACCAGATCGAACGCGGCAATGCCCAGGTCTGCCAGCTGCGCGGCGTGGTCGGTCTTGCGCAGGTCGGCGAGGATCCCGGCGTGCACCTTCGGGTGCAGGGTCTTGACCCGGCCGTCGAGGCACTCGGGGAAGCCGGTCAGCTCCTCGACCGGGATCACCGGGATGCCCTCGTCGCGCAACCGGGCCGCGGTCGAGCCGGTGGACACGATCTCGACACCGGCGTCGGCAAGCGACCGGCCAAGCTCGACCAGCCCGGTTTTGTCATAGACGCTGACGAGCGCCCGTCTGATTGATCGCCTGCTCATCCGATCGTGACCTTCCTCTCGGTGACCTGCCAGCCCTCGCGGGCCATCCGTCCGATCGTGTCGACGAGCATCGCCCGCTCCGCGGCCTTGATCCGCTCGTGCAGGCCCGCCTCGTCGTCGTCATTGGCGATCTCGACGCTGCGTTGCGCGACGATCGGGCCGGTGTCGACGCCGCCGTCCACCATGAACAGCGTGCACCCGGTGACCTTGACGCCGTGCGCCAGTGCATCCCGCACCCCGTGCATGCCGGGGAACGACGGCAGCAGGGCGGGGTGGGTGTTGACGAAGCGCCCGCCGAACCTGGCCAGGAACTCGGGGCCGGCCAGCTTCATGAACCCGGCCGACACCACCAGGTCGGGTTCGTGTTTCGCGACCTCGTCGGCGAACGCCCGGTCCCACGCCGCACGATCGGCGAAGTCAGGCACCCGCAGCACGAAGGTCGGCACTCCGGCACGATCCGCGCGGGCCAGCCCTTCGATGCCGTCACGATCCGCGCCCACCGCGACGACGGTTGCGCCGTACTCGGGATCCGCGGTCGCCTCGAGCAGCGCAGCGAGGGTGGTACCGGCACCGGACACGAGCACGACGAGCCGTGCGGACAGGATGACTCCCCGTGTGCTTCAGCAGGTGTGACGGGCTGGGAAACTACGGCGAGGATACCGCCCGTCCCGCGCCGGTATCTGGCATGCTGCCCGCGTGACCGCCGACACCGTCGCGCTGCCGCGCCACGAGTGCGCTGCACACCCGGAGCCTCCGCTGCCGGTGCGAGCCAGGGTCACGCCGGTCACGGTCGCGAAGCGGTACGCCGCGGTCGCCATCGTCGCCGTGGTGGTCGGCGCGCTGCACATCCCCCACCGGCCCGCCACGCTGTGCCTGTTCCGCGAACTGACCGGGTTGCCGTGCCCGTTCTGCGGCGGCACGACCGCCGCGGTCCGCCTCGGGCACGCGGATGTGACCGGTGCGCTGCGTGCCTCCCCGCTGGCGGTCGGCCTGCTCGCGGCCTGGCCGTTGCTCGGCGCAGTACGGCCGCCGCGGTGGTGGCAACAGTCCCGGCGGAGCCGCTGGCTGGTCGTCGCCGCGGTCCTGATCGCGTCGGAGATCTGGCAACTCGTCCGCTTCGGCATCATCTCCTTCTAGCAAACTGGAGCCCGCGTGAGCACACCGGACGACCCGACCACGCCCGGCCCGCCCGATCCCTACGATTCGGCGGCCACCCCGCCGCCCGGCGCCGCTCCGCCGCCCCCGCCGCCGCCACCTCCGCCTTATGGCAGCCAACCGGGCGCGCCGCCGCCGTACGGTCAGCAGCCGCCGTACGGTCAGCAACCCCAATACGGGCAACCGCAGTACGGCCAGCAGCCCTACGGCCAGGGTCAGTACGGCCAGGGTCAGTACGGCCAGGGTCAGTACGGTCAGGGTCAGTACGGTCAGGGTCAGTACGGTCAGCCGCCGTACGGCGGTGGCTACCCGGTTTCGGTCGGCACGAACGGGTTCGCGATCGCCTCGCTGATCTGTGCCTTCCTCTGCACCCCGCTCAGGCTGGTGTTCGGCCTGATCGCCAAGTCGCAGATCAAGCAGACCGGGCAGGGTGGCGACGGCCTGGCGACGGCCGGGATCGTGTTGTCGGTGGTGTTCATCGTGCTGACGATCATCGGGCTCGCCAGCGGCATCGCGACATTTCACGCCTCGACCAGCTAGCGAGACGCCCGGATGATCGAGGCGCCAATACCGGCGGGGAGCACCGAAGCCACCTATTGTCCGCACTGAGGCTGTTCGCAGCACCTACCGGAAGGGCACCACGATGACCACACCGGACGACCCGGGTCAGCCGCAACCCGAGGGCACCCCGCCGCCGCCTCCCCCGGACTACAGCGCGCCGCCGCAGTACGGCACGCCGCCGCCACCGCCGCAGTACGGCGCTCCGCCGCCGTACCAGGGCGGACCCGGCTACCAGCAGATGCCGCCGCTGCGCAACGACTACGCCAGCTGGTGGCAGCGCGTGCTGTCCGCCCTGATCGACTACGTCGCGCTCGGAATCCTCGCGGGGATCTTCTTCGTCGCGCACGTCCTCGTGCTGGCTTATCTGATCGACCTGGTCGCGCTGGTCTGGGGGATCTACAACTCCTACCTGGGCGGGGCGACTGGCCAGTCGTACGGGAAGAAGATGGTCGGGACCCGGTTACTGAAGGAAGCGGACGGGACCTTCATCGGCGGGGGCGCCGGGGTCGGTCGCTGGTTTGTGCACATCCTCGACGGCATCCCGTGCTACCTCGGTTACCTGTGGCCGCTGTGGGACAGCAAGCGCCAGACGTTCGCGGACAAGATCATGGGCACCATCGTCATCCAGGCCTGAGCGACGTGACGACCCCCGAGGAGCCGGTCCAACCGCCGCAGTTCGGCAACCCGGAGTACGGCGCGCCGCAGCCCTACTCGTCGTCCTTCGGGCAACCGCCACCGTCCTATGGGCAGCCGCCGCCGTACGGCTACTCCCAGCCGGCCTACGGCTATGGCGCGCCGGCCGGCTATGGCCCCCCGCTCGGGACGTCGCAGGGTTGCATCGCCTCGATGGGCAACCGGCTGCTCGCTCGGATCATCGACGGGTTGCTGATCGGCGGCGTGGCCCTGGCGATCATGATTCCGCTCGGCGTCGGAGTGATCGACAACACCAACACGGTCAACAACCCGGACGGCACGACGACGACCACGATCAACCACGGCTTCTTCGGCGCACTCGTCGCGACGATTGCCGTGTTTGCCGTGATCGGGATTCTCTACGAGGTCGCGTTCATCGCGGTCCGGGGAGCGACCCTCGGCAAGATGGCGGCCGGGGTCCGGGTGGTGCGCAGCGACAACGGCCAGGTCCCAGGCTGGGGATCGTCATTCGTGCGCTGGATCATCCCGACGGTGGCCAACTTCGTGTGCGGCCTGCTGACCCTGCTGGTTTACATCTCGCCGTTCTTCGACAACACCCATCGCAACCAGGGCTGGCACGACAAAGCCGCAAGTACCTTCGTTATTCGAGCGCGCTAGCAGTCCGCGAGTGCCGCCCGGTCCAGGCGGTCACTAACACCAGCACGGCGGCGACGACCGCGGTTTCGGCGGCGATGGCGAGACCGACCTGCCAGGGGGACGGGCCGAACGCGCGCAGCCGGCCGGGGCCGGCCGGCCCGCCGGCAAAGCCGGTGACGACCGCCGCGACGATACCGAGCGCGGCCCCGGCGACCACCGCGTTCTGCAGCCGGCCGCGCAGGTCCGCCGTCGAAGACCGGCTGATCCGGCGCCCGGCCGCGATGCCGGCGCCGACGACGGCCAGCCCGCACCAGACCAGCACCGGCCACGGGGCTCGCCCGACCGGTACGGCGGTCAGCAGTGGGAGGGCCGGCACGGCCGCAAGGTGTGATCCGCCGATCGCGACCGAGGTGTTCGTGCCGACCGCGAAGCCGGGCCCGGTGAGATAGCCGATCCCGAAGATCACGGCGTTCGGCACCAGCGCCAGGGAGAGCAGCAGCATCGAGACTTCGCCCGGGGCGCCGGCATAGCCGTTGACCACCGAAGTGAACCGGTGCAGGTGGGCGAGGATCGAACCGACCGTGAGCAGCGAAGCGGCGGCGAGCAGCACGATCGCCGCCGTACCGGCTGCTTGCAGTGGCACGTGCAGCCGGGCCGGGACGGACTGCCAGACCTCGCGACCGAGCCCGGCGCCGCGGGTCGCGCCGAGCGAGGCAAACAACCCGCTGACCAGGGCCGCACACACGAAGGCCGCACCGGGCGACGGACGCAGCGTGCCGGACCGCACCACGCCGGCCAGGACGGCGGCGATCACGGCGTACGGCAGTGCCACCGCGATCACGACCGGGCCGAGCGCGCGCACATCGGCGCAGCGGCTGGCGCGGGCGACGATCGAGCTCGCCCGCGCCACCATCAGGCCGAGCGCGAAGGTCAGCGCGAGCGGCGGCATGCTCAGCATCCCGCCGGGCACCTGGAGCGGCGAGCGATGTGCCACCAGCCACAGCTGGGTCGCGAGCCGGGCCGCGTCGCCGGCGCTCGCGGTGGCGCGGGAGTCGGTCGTGAGCAGGATCAGCGACACGACGAGCAGCAGCCCGAGGCCCAGCGCGGCCGACCAGGCGGCCGCGAACGCGCCCCTGACCCAGACCGACCCGGCCGCTTCGGCCCTGGTCGGCGCCTTCGCCGGGCGCGGCGCTGCCACTGCGATCGCCCGGGCCGGGCGCGTTGCTACCCGCAGCTTGCCCTCGGCGATGTCGGTCACCCCGCGATCGTGACAGGAGAGTACGGCTGAGGCTGGTGTTACACGCCGCAGGTCGTACATAACAACACGAATGGCCCATGCGTGGGGCTATGGCCCCACCAACGGGCCATGAGTGTGGCTAGCCGCGGACGATCTCGGCCATCAGGCGCGCAGTCTCGCTCGGGGTCTTCCCGACCTGTACGCCGACCGCCTGCAGCGCCTCCGCCTTGGCCGCCGCGGTGCCCGATGAGCCTGACACGATCGCGCCGGCGTGGCCCATCGTCTTGCCCTCCGGGGCAGTGAAGCCGGCGACGTAACCGACGACCGGCTTGGTGACGTTCGCCTGGATGAACTCGGCGGCGCGCTCCTCGGCGTCACCGCCGATCTCGCCGATCATCACGATCGCGTCGGTGTCGGGATCGGCTTGGAAGGCCGCCAAGCAGTCGATGTGGGTGGTGCCGATGACCGGGTCGCCGCCGATGCCGACCGCGGTCGAGAAGCCGACGTCGCGCAGCTCGTACATCATCTGGTAGGTCAGCGTGCCGGACTTCGACACCAGCCCGATCCGGCCCCCTCCGCTGATGTCGGCCGGGATGATGCCGGCGTTCGACTGGCCGGGCGAGATCAGACCGGGGCAGTTGGGCCCGACGATCCGGGTCGTACCCCGCTCCCGGGCATAGGCGAAGAAGTACGCCGTGTCCTGGACCGGCACACCCTCGGTGATGACCACGAGCAACGGGATCTCGGCGTCGATCGCCTCGAGCGCAGCGTCGCGGGCGAATGGCGGCGGCACGAAGCCGACCGACACGTCCGCGCCGGTCTCGGCCATGGCCTCGGCAACGCTGGCGAACACCGGGATGCCGTCGACGTCGGAGCCGGCCTTGCGCGCGTTGACCCCGCCGACCACGTTGGTCCCCGAGGCGACCATCCGCCGGGTGTGCTTGGTGCCCTCGGAGCCGGTGATGCCCTGCACGATCACCCGGCTGTCCTTGGTGAGCCAGATCGCCATCAGGCCGCCCCTCCGCCGTGCGCGAGGTGCGCGACCCGTTGCGCCGCCCCGTCCATCGTGTCGACCTGCTCGACCAGCGGGTGCGCGGCCTCGGTGAGGATCCGGCGGCCTTCGTCGGCGTTGTTGCCGTCGAGGCGTACGACGAGTGGCTTGTCGACCCGCTCGCCCCGCTCCTCGAGCAACGACAGCGCCTGGACGATGCCGTTCGCGACCGCGTCGCAGGAAGTGATCCCGCCGAAGACGTTGACCAGGACCGCGCGCACCGATGGATCCGAGAGGATCACGTCGAGCCCGTTGGCCATCACTTCGGCCGATGCGCCGCCCCCGATGTCGAGGAAGTTGGCCGGGCGCACGCCGCCCTCGGCCTCCCCGGCGTACGCGACGACATCGAGGGTCGACATGACCAGCCCGGCCCCGTTGCCGATGATGCCGACCTCGCCGTCGAGCTTCACGTAGTTGAGGTGGAGCTCCTTGGCGCGCACCTCAAGCGGGTCGGTCGCGGAGATGTCGCGGTAGGCGTCGTGCACCTCGGCGTGCCGGAAGGCGGCGTTGTCGTCGAGGGTCACCTTGCCGTCGAGGGCGAGGATCTGGTCGTCCGGGGTTCGGACCAGCGGGTTGACCTCGACCAGGGTGGCCTCTTCGCCCACGAACACCTTCCACAGCGACTCGATCACCGCTGCGGCCTGGTCCCGCACCGGCTCCGGAATGTTGCCCGCGGTCGCGATCTCCATCGCCTTGGCCGAGTCGACGCCGGCCACCGGGTCAACCGGCACCCGCGCCAGCGCGTCCGGCCGCTCGACCGCGAGCTCCTCGATCTCCATCCCCCCTTCCGCCGAGCACATCGCGAGATAGCTACGGTTGCCGCGGTCGAGGAGGAACGAGAAGTAGTACTCGGTGCCGATGTCGGCGGCCTCGGAGATCAAGATCGTGGTCACGGTATGGCCCTTGATGTCCATCCCGAAGATGGCCTCGGCCTTCTCGACCGCATCGTCGGTGGTCGGCGCGAACTTCACCCCGCCGGCCTTGCCGCGCCCGCCGGTCTTGACCTGCGCCTTGACCATCACCGGGCCCCCGCCGAGCTGGTCGGCGGCCGCTCGCACCTGATCCGCCGACGTCACGACGACCTGCCTGGTCGTCGGCACGCCGTACTTTGCGAACAGCTCCTTGGCCTGCCATTCGAACAGGTCCACCGCGTTAGCTCCTCATC
>CAYNDD010000002.1:37939-41748 GCA_964395425.1 uncultured Frankiaceae bacterium | reverse complement strand
CAGGTGCGCACCGACCAGGGTTTGGTGCTGATCGGCTCCTATCACCCGAGCCAGCAGAACACCTTTACCGGCACGCTCACCGAACCCATGCTCGATGCGGTGTTTTCGCGGGCGGCGAGTTACCTCAGCTAGGCAAGTGCCCGGTTCGGGGTCGATCGGTTGGCCGACTGCTGCATCCGGCCGATCGGTGGTTAGACCACTCGGCCTAACGAGTAATCGGCAGATGGCGCAGTGACCTTGAGCCGTTTGCCACCGGTTGAACGACCGTTTAGTGGTTTCGAATGCGCTAATGTCCGAATTTGGTTCGAAGATATTCCGCCATCTGGCCTACCGCCACTGCTCCATCTGGCGCAGACTGGAGCGCGAACACCGGCAACCAGTGGGGCGGAGGTGAGGACAGTGCAGAACGCGCAGGGCTGGGGCTGAGCTAAGAGCTTCCCTAAGTCACAACCAGATACGACGTGTCCTCCTTGTTGACGACAGGTCGGTTCGATGGGTTACGAGTTGGTGCTGCAGCGCCTGGTCGTAACCCATCGCTATTTTCTGGCCCGGTTGATCTGCCGACATTCTCGAGTGGGTACCAGCGTCAACCAGCGCACCCGCAGTCCAGAGCGAGTCAACGCCCTCAGTCAAGTCGCGGTCTAGAAGGTCGCGAACGACGCGACCCGTCGCGGCAGCAGCCACTCCATCGCGGCCGCCTCGGTCATCGGACGACCGTGGAAGTAGCCCTGCACCTGAGCGACCCCGAGGGTCTCGAGCGCGTAGGCCTGCGCGGCCTTCTCCACGCCCTCGGCCACCGTGACCAAGCCGAGTGAGTCACACAGCTCGACCACTGCCCGCACCACCGCGCGGTCGGCCTCGTCCGAGTCGACCGTCTCGACGAAGGTTCGGTCGATCTTCACCTCGTGCACCGGCAGCCCGCGCAGCTGGTGCAGCGAGGAGTAGCCGGTGCCGAAGTCGTCGATCGAGAGCCGGACACCGAGCATCCGCAGCTCGCGCAGGACGTCAACGCTGCGAGACTGGTCCTCCATGACGCTGCTCTCGGTGATCTCCAAGGTCAGCCAGCGTGGCTCGAGCCCGCTGGCGGTCAGCATGGCCGCGACCTGCCCGACCAGCACCGAGTCGTCGAGACTGCGGGCCGAGATGTTGACCGCGATGCCCACCGGCTTGCCGGCGTCGTGCCAGGACCGGCAGGTGGTCAGCGCCGAGCGAAGCACGGTGCTGGTCAGCGCCGAGATCAGGCCGGTGGCCTCGGCGAGCGGGACGAACTCGGCCGGCGAGATCGGGCCGAGCTCCGGGTGGTTCCACCGCACGAGCGCTTCGAAGCCGGTCACCTCGCCGCTGCCCAGTCGAAGCTTCGGTTGGTAGGCGACCCGCAGTGCGCCGTCTCCGAGCGCGGTCCGCAGCCCGGCGAGCAGCTGGAGCCGCCGGCTGCCGTCGCGTTCGTAGTCCGGCTCCCACTCGCCGATGCCCGACGTACCGCCCTTGGCGGCGGTCATCGCCATCTCGGCCCGGCGGAGCAGGGTCGCGGCGTCACTGCCGTGGTCGGGTGCGCGCGCGATGCCGATCGTCACCCGCACATCGGCGCTGACGTCGGCGAACCGGATCGAGCCGTCCACCCGGGACTTGACCGCCATCGCCGCCAGCCTCGCGACCTCGCTGCCGGCGGCACCGGGAATCGCCAGGGCGAACTGGTCGCCACCCACCCGCGCGACGAGCGCCCCATGGGTCGGCGAGCTCTCGAGCCGGCGGGCCACCTCGGCGAGCACGCTGTCGCCGGCGTCGTGTCCGAGCATGTCGTTGACCTCGTGGAAGCGGTCGATGTTGAGGAGCACGAGTACGCCGCCGGCCGAGCCGTCGAGGGTGGTGTCGAGGAAGGAGCGCAGGCTCTCGAGGTTGGCCAGGCCGGTCAGCTTGTCCAGCGTCGCGGCTCGGCGCAGGCTCTCGACCAGGCGGCCCTTCTCGAGCGCGGCGGCGATCTGGTCGGCGGCGGCTTCCAGCAGTCGCAGATCGGCCCGCTCGAAGGCCTGGGACTCACCAGGCCGGTTCGTGACCGTCAGCTGACCGAGCACCCGTTCGCCGGTCTTGACCGGGGTCGAGAGCATGTGGGTGGCCCGGCGCTGGCCGAGCCGCGGGATCCAGGCCCAGTGCGAGCTCGGCGCGTTACCGCTCGACATCGTGTCGAAGCCCGCACCGATCGGTCGCTCGGAGACGGTGGTCCCTTCGCCCTTGACCGGGTCGTCGAAGACGCTCACGACGGTGGCGAACTCACCGTCGTTGCCGGATGGCGCGGCGAGCTCGAGCGAGTCGGCCTTGATGATCCGGCGCAGCTGGGTCAAGGCCGGCGCAAGGTCGGCCGGTCCGGTCGCGGTCGGGCTGAGCTCGCGGGCCACGACGTAGAGCCGGTCGAGCGCGTTGGCCCGCTCCGAGAGCCGCTGGTAGGTCTGCAGCCCGGCGATCGAGAGCACCACGAAGACCGTGATCGCCCACGCGGTCGCCTGGTCGTAGTCGATCGCGGCCGCCATCGCCAGGCCGAGGAAAGCCATCGCGGTGGCGACCCCGGTGCCGATCATCGCGGTGCGGACGCTTTGCCTGAGCTGCCAGGAGGTGTCAGTGGTCGAGATCACGAGCGCGACCAGGGAACCGGACACCAGCTCGCTGAAGATGACGGCCGCGAACACGGCCGGCCAGACCGACGGATGGGCGGCGGCGTGAGCCGGAGCCAAGAGTCGGAGCATCCAGATCCCGGCCAGGGTGTGGCAGGCCGCACTCGTGGTGTTGAAGGCGCTGCGGATCACCGGTTGCCGCCGGAGGATGGCATAGGTGATGACCACGGCGCCGGTCCGGAGGGCGAGCAGGATCAGCGGCGAGAGGAACAGCAGGCCGAGCACGAACGGCACGGTTTCGAGGTAGATATTCCAGGACTGCTGGCGGTACTCGAAGCGCAGCGGGAAGGCGAAGCCCAGCACGAACAGGCAGAGCACCCACCAGGCGGGCAGGTTGAGGCCGGCGTACGCATGGTCGTGGCGCAGCAGTGGCGCGGTTGCGAGGGCAACGATCGCGAGCACGACGTTGAGCGTCCAGACCCGTAGCTCGGATCGGCGCTTCAGTGCCGGCATGGCAAAGTCCTCGTCCTCCGGGGGCGATACATCCGATATCGACCCAAGCTGACGCTGCCTGAAGGACGCAGAACCGACCGAGAAGACGACGATGAGGGCGAAAGCGGGCAGTGCGACATCCGCGACAGCGTGCGTGACGCCAACGTGCGAGGTGAGCAGGCCGGCCATCAGCGTGCCGATGCCCTGCGCGCCGGAGATGCCGGCGGCGGCGATTCCGAAGGCCCGGCCGCGCAGCTCGTGGCGGACCGAGACCACGAAGACCCGGTTTGCGACCACCGTCATCGCGCTCATCGCGCCGGCGACGCACCACAGGAGCCCGGTGGCGAGCAGGGACAGGTTGAGCGCGGTCAAGGCAAGAATCGCTGGCGCCAGAAGCGCGGTGGGCAGCATCAGCCGCTCGGCGGTCTCGGGCCGCATCACCCGGCCCATGACCAGCGCGCCGACGACGATGCCGAGCGGGGCGGCGGCGCTGAGGAAGCCGGCCGCCAGGGCCCCGTGGCCGCTTGCGTGTGCGTACGGTACGGCGATCGCCTCGGTGACGACCACCGTGCCGACCACGATCCAGGACGTGACGACGAGCCAGCGCACCTTGGCGTCCCGGAACACGACCCGGGCGCCGTCGCTGATCTCGGTGCGCCAGCGGCTGCGCTCGACCATCGCCGCCGGGCGGTGGCTGACGTACCGGGTGGC
>CAYNDD010000002.1:35481-37839 GCA_964395425.1 uncultured Frankiaceae bacterium | reverse complement strand
AGCAGCACCAGCAGGATCCGCAGGGTGTCGCAGACGATCATCACGTGCCGGCGGGGATGGCGGTCGGCGAACACCGATCCGAGCGGGCCGCCGATCAGCCACGGCAGGTAGGTGACCGCGTAGCTGATGCCGGTGAGAAGTGCGGAGTGGGTGCGCTGGAACACGATCCAGGCGACCGAGATGCGGGCCAGTTGGTCGCCCGCGACGCTCAGGGTTTGAGCGAGATAGAGCGCCCGGAACTCATGGATCCCGAGGACGTCGCGGAAGGTCGCGCGCCGCCCGGTCTCGATGATGGGATCCGGCTCCTCGCTCATCGAGTCCCCTGTCGACGATCCACCTGTCTACTGTGCCATTTCACGCACCAGGGCGCCGTCATTGGCAATCGACCGTTCGGGTATGAACTGAGCATGACCAACACGTCGCCGCCACGCATCTTGATCGTCGGGGGCGGCTATGTGGGCATGTACACCGCCCTGCGCCTGCAACGCCGGCTGCGGCGGGGTGAGGCCACGATCACGATCGTCGACCCGCAGTCGTACATGACCTACCAGCCGTTCCTGCCCGAGTCGGCCGCCGGCAACCTGGAGCCGCGCCACCTGGTCGTTCCGCTGCGCAAGGTCCTCACCCGCTGCGAGATCCTCAACGGCCGGATCGCCTCGCTCAGTCACGAGCGACGAACGGCGCGGTTCGAGCCGATCGAGGGAGCCGGCCGAGACCTCTCGTACGACATCCTCGTCCTGGCACCCGGGTCGATCGCGCGGACGCTCCCGATCCCCGGCCTGGCCGAGTGCGGGATCGGCTTCCATACCGTTGCCGAGGCGATCTATCTGCGCAACCAGGTGCTGTCCCGGCTCGACCTCGCCGCATCGACCGAGGACGCGGCCCTGCGCAGGCGGGCGCTGAGCTTCGTCTTCATCGGTGGCGGCTACGCCGGCATTGAGGCGATGGCGGAGCTCGAGGACATGGCCCGCGACGCGCTTCGGTTCTATCCCGGCCTGACCGAACGGGACATGACCTGGGTGATGGTCGAGGCCACCGGGCGGATCCTGCCTGAGGTCAGCCCGGACATGGCCGAATACACCGTCCGCCAGCTCGAGAAGCGCGGTATCGAGGTACGTCGCAACACCAAGGTCGAGTCGATGATCGACGGCCGGGTGGTGCTCACCGACGGTTCGACCCTCGAGACCGACACGATCGTGTGGACCGCCGGCGTCCGGGCCAACCCGATGTTGGAGCAGACCGATCTACCGCTCGACGACGCCAAGCGACTCAAGTGCCGCCCCGACCTGCGGGTCGAGGGGATCGAGGGAGCCTGGTCGGCCGGCGACAGCGCCGCGGTGCCGGATCTGACCAAGGACGACCCGAACGCGCTGTGTGGACCGACCGCGCAGCACGCGGTCCGCCAGTCGAAGCGGCTCGCCGACAACCTGGTCGCGTCCTTGCGGGGCAAGCCGCTTCGCGACTACCGCCATGCCTACGCCGGCTCGGTCGCGAGCCTCGGCCTGCACCGCGGCGTGGCGGAGGTCTACGGGATCAAGGTCAAGGGGTTCCCGGCCTGGTTCATGCACCGCACCTACCACGTGTCCCGGATGCCCACCCTCAACCGCAAGGTGCGGGTCATCGCCGACTGGACGCTGGCGCTGTTCTTCCGGCGCGAGATCGTGTCGTTCGGCTCGTTCGCGGAGCCGAGGCGGGAGTTCGCCAAGGCGGCCGAACAGTAGTCGGCCGCGGCCGGTTCCTTGTAGCGTCTCGGGTGCCGCCCGGGTGGCGCAACTGGCTGACGCAGGGGCCTTAAAAGCCCTGGCCCGCAAGGGTTTGTGGGTTCGAACCCCACCCCGGGCACGCAGGTGGCCAACGTCGGGCTCGTCAGCGGGAAGGACACACACATGACCAAGGGCGAGGACGCCTACGAGTTGTTCAAGGCCGCCATCGGCCACGCAGAGGGGACCGGCGAGTGGCTCGAGGTGACCCAGGAGCGGATCAACGCGTTCGCCGACGTCACCGAGGATCACCAGTTCATCCACGTCGACCCCACGCTCGCCGCCGAGCTCTCGCCGTGGGGGGTCACGATCGCGCATGGCTTCCTGACCCTGTCGCTGCTGGTGAAGATGTCGGCGTCGATTCCACAGCCGCCGGAGCGGCTCGACGGCCTGGTGATGGGAGTGAACTACGGCTTCGACAAGGTGCGCTTCATCTCACCGGTCAAGGTCGGGTCCCGGATCAGATGTTCGAGCGTGCTGGCCGCGGCCGAGCTGAAGGACCCGGCCACGATCCAGACCACGCGGACCATGACGGTCGAGATCGAGGGTGAGTCGAAGCCGGCGTTGGTGGCGGACTGGATCAGCCGGCTGGTCTACG
>CAYNDD010000002.1:0-35381 GCA_964395425.1 uncultured Frankiaceae bacterium | reverse complement strand
GGTCAGCCGGAGAAGTCGGGTCCGGCCCGGGTGAGCTCGATCCGCAGGACGACCCGCTGGTCGCGCACCATCGCGGCCCGGTAGTCGTCCCAGTCGGGGTGCTCGCCGGAGATCGAGCGGTAGTAGTCGACCAGCGCGTCCATCGCCTCGGGGAGCGAGACCACCGTGACGGTGCCCTCAATCTGGACGAACTCGCCGAAGAACCCGTCGTTGAGCACGCACAGCCAGGCGCGCGGGTCGCGCCGTACGTTCTTGGTCTTCGCCGCGGTCTCGCGGGTCGACACGATCGCGTAGCCGTCGGCGTCGATGCCGGTGGTGACCGGCGAGAGCTGAGGAGCCCCGTCGCGACGAACAGTGGCGAGTACGGCGCGATGGTTGGCGCGAAGGAAGCCTCGCGCGACGTCCAGATCCACTGCCGGGAACTAGGCCCGGTTGGCGGCGCGGCGCCGGTCGTGCTCGTGCACGATCGCCCGGGCATAGCCGTGCGGCAGGCTGTGCTCGTCGCGCAGCCAGGTCACCCGCTCGTCGAAGCGCAGCAGGGTAGGGCCTTCGTCAAGGCAGCCCAGCCAGGCCGGGACATCGCGGCCCGTAGTCAGAGGGATTCTCGCCAGAAGTGACTGGTGGGTGTCCTCGGACTGGGGCAACGACATGTGCGCCTCCTGGCTGGCGATAGCGGTGGGGACAGTCTCCCGCAGTCGCGGGCCGTGGACAAGCCTTCGGCCGGTAGTTCTCGCTAGCCTTCGCCGGATGACAGACGGGGATCCCGACTACGAGCATCGGCTGGTGTTGGCCCGCGGCGAGCTGGCCCGGCTGGTGCTGCGGCTGCGCTCGCTGTCCCCGCCGGCCTGGCGGTCCCGCCGCAAGTCTGCGGTCGCCGCCGTGGACCGCCTCGCCGACCTGTCCGGGCGGGCCGAGGGCCGCCCGGTCCCGCCGGTGCCGGCGATCGCGATGCACGCGCTGGCCGATGCGGTCGCCGTGGTCGGCGGCGACGTCCTGGCCGCCCTGAGCGACTCCCCCGACGACGACCTGCTGACCGCGGTGGTCGAGACGATTCGCGAGGCGCTCGAGCAAACCCGCTAGCTAACGGGTCGCGGGCGAGCCGGTCAGCTCAGCCGCTCCACCACCATCGCCATGCCCTGGCCGCCGCCGACGCACATCGTCTCAAGACCGAAGGTCTTGTCGTGGGTCTGCAGCGAGTTGATCAGCGTCGTGGTGATCCGCGCGCCGGTCATCCCGAACGGGTGGCCGACCGCGATTGCACCGCCGTTGACGTTGAGCTTGTCGCCGAACGGGTCGACGCCGATGCCTCGGGCCGACGGGATCACCTGGGCGGCGAACGCCTCGTTGATCTCGACCAGGTCGATGTCGTCGATCGTCTTGCCCGCGTAGGCCAGGGCGCGTCGGGTGGCCTCGATCGGGCCAAGGCCCATGATCTCGGGGCTCAGGCCGGACAGGCCGGTGGAGACGATCCGGGCCAGCGGGGTGATACCCAGCTCGGCGGCCTTCTCGGCGCTCATGATGATGACCGCGGCGGCGCCGTCGTTGAGCGGGCAGCAGTTGCCCGCAGTGACTGTGCCGTCCGGACGGAAGACCGGTTTGAGCCCCGACACCCCTTCGAGGGTCACTCCCGGCCGCGGGCCGTCGTCCTTCTCGACGACCGCACCGGTCGGCGAGGTGACCGCGGTGATCTCGCGCTCCCAGAAGCCGTTGGCGATCGCCTTCTCGGCGAGGTTCTGCGAGCGGACGCCGAACTCGTCCTGCTCGGCCCGGGTGACGCCCTTGATCTCGGCGACGTTCTCGGCGGTCTGGCCCATCGCGATGTAGACATCGGGGATGTCACCGGAGTCGCGCGGGTCGGACCAGTGGAAGTTGCCCTCGGCGGCCTTGGCCGAGCGGGCCTGGGCCTCGGCGAAGCTTGGGTCCTGAGTGTCCGGCAGCGAGTCGCTGCTGCCCTTGACGAACCGGCTGACCATCTCGACGCCGGCGCTGATGAAGACGTCGCCTTCACCGGCCTTGATGGCGTGGAAGGCCATCCGGGTGGACTGCAGGCTCGACGAGCAGTAGCGGGTGATCGTCGTACCCGGTACGTCGTCCAGACCGAGCTTCACCGCGAGCACCCGGCCGAGGTTGAACCCCTGCTCGCCGCCGGGCAGGCCGCATCCGACGATCAGGTCGTTGACGGTGTGCGGATCGAGCTGCGGCACCTGGTCGAGCGCGGTACGGATGATCGTGGCGGTGAGGTCGTCGGGCCGGAAGTCGACCATCGAGCCCTTGAACGCCCGACCGATCGGGGAGCGTGCGGTGGCGACGATGACGGCCTCGGACATGGTGACTCCTCACAGTGGCGGTGGCTCTCAGGGTACGTTCCCCCACGTGGAGGTCTACGACTCAGTAGTTGACTTGATCGGTCACACCCCGCTCGTCCGGCTTCGCTCGGTGACCGAGGGGATCGCGGCCACTGTCCTGGCGAAGGTCGAGTACCTGAACCCGGGCGGGTCGGTCAAGGATCGGATCGCGCTGCGGATGATCGAGGACGCAGAGCGCTCGGGGGCGCTGCAGCCAGGCGGCACGATCGTCGAGCCGACCAGCGGCAACACCGGGATCGGTCTCGCGCTCGTGGCGCAGCAGCGCGGCTACTCGTGCGTCTTCGTCTGCCCGGACAAGGTGTCGAGCGACAAGATCAACGTGCTCAAGGCCTACGGCGCGGAGGTCGTGGTGTGCCCCACCGCGGTGCCGCCCGACCACCCGGACTCTTACTACAGCGTGTCGGACCGGCTGGCCCGCGAGCGCCCGGGCGGCTGGAAGCCCGACCAGTACTCGAACCCGGCCAATCCGCGCTCGCACTACGAGACGACCGGCCCGGAGCTGTGGCACCAGACCGACGGGCAGATCACCCACTTCGTGGCCGGCGTCGGCACCGGCGGCACGATCAGCGGCACCGGCCGCTTCCTCAAGGCGGAGTCCGAAGGCCGGGTGCAGGTGATCGGCGCCGACCCCGAGGGTTCGGTCTATTCGGGCGGGACCGGGCGGCCGTATCTGGTCGAAGGCGTCGGAGAGGACTTCTGGCCCGCCAACTACGACCGTGAGGTGTGCGACGAGATCATTGCGGTCTCGGACGCGGACTCCTTCGTGATGACCCGGCGGCTGGCCCGCGAGGAGGGGCTGCTCGTCGGCGGGTCGTGCGGCATGGCGGTGGTTGCTGCGCTCGAGGTTGCCGCGCGGCTGACGGCCGACGACATCGTCGTCGTACTGCTGCCGGACGGGGGCCGGGGCTATCTGTCGAAGATCTTCAATGACGACTGGATGGCCGACTACGGCTTCCTCGCGGTCGGCGACCGATCCGCGACCGTGGCGGAGGTCCTGACCCGCAAGGGCCTGCAGATGCCGGAGTTCGTGCACGTCCATCCGAACGAGACGGTCCGCGAAGCGATCGACATCCTCCGTGAGTACGGGGTGTCGCAGATGCCGGTCGTGCAGACCGAGCCGCCGGTGATGGCGGCCGAGGTGATGGGCTCGGTGGTCGAGCGGGACCTGCTCGATGCGCTGTTCAGCGGCCGGGCCCGGCTGGCCGACCCGCTCGAACGGCACATGTCCGACCCGCTGCCGATGATCGGTGCCGGCGAGCCGGTCGATGCGGCGATGGCCGCGTTGCACCATGCCGACGCCGCGCTCGTGCTCGACGACGGCCGTCCGGTCGGGATCGTCACCCGGCAGGACCTGCTCGGCTTCCTCGCCTCCGGCTGACGCGGCGCCGCCTCCAGCAAGCAAGCCCGCCAGCAAGCAAGCACTGTCACATTGCCCCCGACTTCGTGGGGGCAATGTGACATTCCCCCAAGAAAGGGCTGGGCAATGTGACATTGCTTGGTCGATGGCGGGGGATCAGCGGGGAGGCGGCAATAGGCTGGCCGACGTGGGTGAGCAGCCGGGTTTCGAGACGCTGGCGATCCATGCCGGTCAGGAGCCCGACCCGACGACCGGCGCCGTCATCACCCAGCTCTACCTCACCTCCACCTACGCGCAGGACGGTGTGGGCGGGCTGCGCGGCGGCTATGACTACAGCCGAAGCGTCAACCCGACGCGGACCGCCCTCGAGTCCTGCCTCGCCGCGCTCGAAGGCGGGGTGCGCGGGTTTGCTTTCGCCAGCGGAATGGCGGCCGAGGACACCTTGCTTCGCGCCCTGTGCGCACCGGGTGACCACGTCGTCATTCCGGGTGATGCGTACGGCGGCACGTTCCGGTTGTTCGACAAGGTGCTCAACCGCTGGGGCCTGAGCTACACCGCGGTCGATCAGACCGACCTCGCTGCGGTGCAAGCGGCGGTGCGCGACGAGACCACGCTGATCTGGTGTGAGACACCGACCAACCCGCTGTTGACGATCGTCGACATCGGTGCGGTCGCCGCGATCGCGCACGAGGCCGGCGCGCTGCTCGGCGTCGACAACACGTTCGCCTCGCCCTACCTGCAACGACCGATCGGGCTCGGCGCGGACATCGTCATGCACTCGACGACGAAGTATCTCGGCGGTCACAGCGATGTCGTCGGCGGCGCCCTCGTCGTGTCCGACCAGGAGCTGGCCGAGCGGATCGCGTTCCACCACAACGCCATGGGCGGCGTGGCCGGCCCGTTCGATGCGTGGCTGGTGCTGCGGGGCATCAAGACCCTCGGCGTGCGGATGGATCGGCATTGCGACAACGCCGAACGCCTGGTGGCGATGCTGCGCGAGCACGACGCCGTCACGCAGGTGCACTATCCGGATCGCAACGAGGTCGCCGCCAAGCAGATGTCGCGGTTCGGGGGCATGGTGTCGTTCCGCGTCGCGGGCGGTGAGCCGAAGGCGCTCGACGTCTGTGCCCGGACCCGCGTCTTCACCCTCGCCGAGTCACTCGGCGGGGTCGAGTCGCTGATCGAGCATCCAGGCCGGATGACGCACTCGAGCGTCGCGGGCTCTCCGCTTGAAGTGCCGAGCGACCTCGTCCGCCTGTCGGTCGGCATCGAGACCGCGCACGACCTGCTCGCCGACCTGCGGCAGGCGCTCGGTTGATGACGGCCGCCGCGGGCACGGCCCCGATCCGGGTGCGCGGCCTCAGCAAGGTGTACGACGGCCCGCACGGCCCGATCGTGGCGGTCGACGGAATCGACCTCGAGATCACCTCGGGCGAGTTCTTCGGGTTGCTCGGGCCCAACGGTGCGGGCAAGTCGACCACGATCGGCATGCTGACCACGCGGGTGCGACCGACCGGCGGCACGGCCGAGGTCGCCGGCATCGATGTCACCAAGAACCCGGCCGCGGTCAAGCAGCGGATCGGGGTGGTGCCGCAGACCAACACCCTCGACCGGGCGCTGTCGGTTCGCGACAACCTGGTGTTTCACGGTCGCTACTTCGGGCTGAGCGGCCGCGAGTCGCGCCGACGTGCGGGGGAGTTGCTCGAGCGGTTCCAGCTCACCGACCGCGCGGACTCGCAAGTGCTGACGCTGTCGGGCGGGATGGCCCAGCGCTTGATGTTCGCGCGCGCTCTCCTGCATGAGCCGGATGTGCTCATCCTCGACGAGCCGACCAGCGGGATCGACCCCCAGACCCGGATCAACCTGTGGGAGATCCTGCAAGACCTGCATGCGGCCGGCCAGACGATCCTGCTCACCACGCACTACATGGAAGAAGCCGACACGTTGTGCCAGCGGATCGCGATCATCGACAACGGCAAGCTGCTCGCACTCGGATCACCGGCGGAGCTGAAGGCCGGACTCGACGCGGAGAGTCTCGTGACCGTGACGTTCGATCTCGACGCGGACGCGATCAAGTCCGATGTCGAGGCGATCGCCGGAGTGGCGCGGGTGGAGATCGAGGGCCCGGTGGCGCGGGTGTTCACGCACGACGCCTCGGGCATCGTCGGGCAGGTTGCCACGACCGGCGCTCGCCACGACCTCTCGCTTCGCGATGCGACCGTGATGCCGCCCACGCTCGAGGTCGTGTTCCTCACCCTGACCGGGCGGGCCTACCGTGAGTAGCAGCCAAACGGGTCGGTCGGCCGGCGCGATGCGGGTGCTGGCTGCGCTGTATTCCCGCGACATCTGGGTGCTGCGCAAGGACATCGGGCAGTTCCTCGTCCGCGTGGTCATGCAGCCGTTGCTGTTCACCTTTGTCTTCGCGTACGTGTTTCCCAAGATCGGCCAAGGCATCGGCCCGTCGCACCACGCTGTCGGTGCGCCGTCTTTCTCGACCATCCTCGTGCCCGGGTTGATCGCGGTCGCGATCAACTTCCAGGGCATCCAGGCGGTCGCCCTTCCGCTCGTGCAGGAGTTCTCGTACTCCAAGGAGATCGAGGACCGGGTGCTGGCGCCCGCGCCGGTGTGGACCGTGGGACTGGCCAAGATCTTCTCCGGCGCGACGCAGTCGATGCTCGCTGCCGGGATCGTGTTCCCGGTGGTTCTGTTGGTGCACGCGAAGGGCGAAGCGCCGTCGGTGGCGATCCACAACGTGCCGTTGTTCATCTTCGTGCTGGTCTTCGCCTCGTTGCTCGGCAGCGCGTTCGGACTGCTCATCGGTACGACGTTCGAGCCGCGCAAGGTGCCGTTGATCTTCAGCGTCGTGTTGCTCCCGTTGACGTTCCTCGGCTGCATCTACTACCCGTGGTCGACGCTCGGCCCGATCCCGTGGCTGAAGTGGGCGGTCCTGATCAATCCGCTGGTCTACATGAGCGAAGGCTTGCGGGCGGCCCTCACGCCGACTCTTCCGCACATGCCGATCTGGGGCTTCTCCTGCGCGTTGGTCTTCGGTGTACTCGGCCTCACCCTGCTCTCGCTGCGGACGTTCCAACGCCGCGTGATCGACTAGTGGCATGACGACCGAACCAACGCCGAACACCGTTGAGCGCCGTCGGTGGAACGACGAGTACTGGGTTTCGGTCTGGCACCGGCGTGAGCCGATGACCGACGCCGTCACCCAGGTACTGCTCGACCGGCTCGCGCTGACTCCGGGCGAGTCGGTGCTCGACATCGGAAGTGGCGGTGGCGGGACGACGATCGCCGCCGCTCGTCTGGTCGCTCCCGGCGCGGTGGTCGGTGCAGACATCTCGACCCCACTGGTCGACTCCGCTCGGCGACGGGCCCGCGAGCGGGACGTCGGCAACGTCGACTTCGTCGTCGCCGACGTCCAGACCGACGCGATTGCCGGGGCGCCGTTCGACGTGGCGATGAGCCAGTTCGGCGTGATGTTCTTCGAGGAGCCGATCGTGGCGTTCGCGAACATTCGCTCGCAGCTCTCGCCCAGCGGCCGGATCGGGTTCGCCTGCTGGCAGCCGGTCGATCGCAACCCGTGGCATTCCCAGTCGGTGCTCACCGACTTTGTCCCACCCGCACCGCCGCCAGGCCCGGGCAAGAGCCCGACCGGGCCGTTCGCGTTCGGCGACCCCGACCTGGTGCGGGAGATCCTGTTGTCGGCCGGTTGGCGGGACGTCGAGCGCACTGCCCACGAACTCGTGGTGACGGTCGGCCGGGACGCCTTTGTTGACGACGAGCAACTCAGGTTCGCGGGAGTGCCGGAGACGTCACTCGACGAGGCCCGCCAGGCGGTCGACAACCGGCTCGAGCCGCTGAACGCCGGCGACGGGCGGATCGCGGCCCCATTGGCGTTCCAGGTCTTCACCGCTTCGGCAGCGGCGAGCTGATCCGGTCAGCAGTCAGCGGTGCACGGCGGCACCCGCTTGCCGGCCTTGCGCAATGCCCGCTTGATCGCCCCGACCGGTGACTTGTGCAGGTGTCCGGCCCGCCAGGCGTCGAGGTACGGCCATGGGTAGATCACCCCGCGGCGGATCCACCAGATGTGGTGGGGCGTCGTCCACGAGATGCCGAAGTGAACCTGCGTCGCGATTCCCCGGGCGTCGCCACTGTTGCCGATCCGCCCGAGCACCTGGCCGCGCTTGACCGTGACCCCGGGCTTGATGCCCGGCGCGACCTTCTCGAGGTGCGAACCGTAGTAGCGAACGCCGTCGACACCGACCACGGAGACGAACAAGCCGCCGCGCTGGGAGCCCTTGTTCGTGCTCGGCGACCAGTGGTCATGCCGGCTGACCTCGTCGACCGTGCCGTTGATGGGCGCGACGAACCGGCAGCCTCGGGCCGCGAAGATGTCGGTCGCTGGATAGTCGTGGTGGTAGTGGCTGTAGGTGACGCGACAGCCCTTCACCGGAAACCGGTACGTGAACCGCGGGTGCGCGGCGTGATGCACCGACCCGGCAGTGCCGACTCCCGGTGATGCGGACGGGCCGGCCGCCGCGGGGGCGAAGGGAGCCGTGGTCAGGGCCAGCGCGGCCGCCGCGGCCAGCAATCCGAGTGAAGTGCGCACGCACCCAACCTAAGGCGTCGTCCTCAGGATGGTGAGGCGCGGTAGTGCACGACGTACCCGTACGTCGAGGTCCAGGTGATCGAACCGGACCGGAACCGGCCGCGCCAGCCGTCCTTGATCGGATGGGTGTTCGCGATCGGATAGCTGAGCCGTCCGTGCTGGCCGCCGAGGGCCAGCCACTTGGTTTCGACCCGACCGAAGACCGCCCATGCGCCGGTCGGCCGGGACCAGTAGATCGCGTAGCCGTGCGAGAAGCGGGCCCGGCGGCCATGCGCGAGCGTGCTCACGTTGCTGGTCGGGAAGCCGGCCGGGCCGCCCGGACCGCCGATGGCGAGGTAGCGGCTGAGGATCGGGCCGTGGATGTCGTGCACGCCGGTCGCGGCCGACCAGTAGAGCCGGCCGTGCCGGTAGTCGCGAACGTATCCACCGGCCACGGCGTGCTCGCGATCGGTCGGCGTGCCAAGGGACGACGACGCCCCGCCGTGCCGGTCGTACCAGTCGGCGATCTCGTCGTCCTGACCGATCAGCTGCTCGGCTTGGTGGCCCTTCCCGTCATCGCCGGTGATGAGATATTGCGCCGCGCTCACGCCGTGCCGGGTCGGTCGGAAGGTCACCGACTGCACGATCGCCGCGTCCGGCAGGATCTTGGATCCTTCCGAAACCGGGTTGGCCGCGCTGAACTCCCCGGTCGGCGGCGCTGCCTTCTCCAGCGTCAGGGTGACGGTGCCGGTGTTGCGGATCGTGAAGCTCTTGGTGACGGAGTGGCCGCGGGCGACCAGACCGAAGTTCAGCGTCGCGGGGCTCAACGTCAGGTTCGCGGCGCCGACGATCGCGCTGCCGGTCAGCGGAATGGTCAGCGGCGCGACGCCGTCGAGGGTGAAGACCAGCGACCCGGAGTCGGCGGCGGACGGTGCGGTCGGCGCATAGCTGAGCGGTACGGCGATCGACGCGCCGGCCTGAAGGACGGTGTCGGGAGCCGGCAGGTTCGCCGACGCGAACGGTGGTAAGAGTCCGGATGCGTCGACGCTGAACGACTCCTCGACACCCGAGGTGTTGACCACGTTGAGCCCCGCGGTGTTGACCGATCCGACCGGCACCTCGCCGAAGTCGACGCTGCTCGGCGAGACCGTCAGTCCGGGCTTCGTGCCGTAGCCGTCGACGTCGAAGGTGACCTGGCCCGGCGTGCTGTTCTCCTCGGTTGCCAGCTGCAGGTTGGTCGACTGCGGGCCGGCGAACGTCGGGGTGAAGGTCACGTCGGCGACGAACTGCTGGCCGGTCGTGAGAGCGGCCGGAAGCGTCTCGCCGTCGGACGGGGCGACCGTAAACGCCCCACCGGTGGCCGCCGCTGTGATCGTGATCGGCCTGGTCGCGGTCAGGGTCACCGGAAGCGTCGCGCTGTCACCGACGGCCACATTGCCGAAGTCGGTCGGTGATGCGTTCAGCGGTGCGGCCGACGGGTGGCCGAAGCCGAAGACATCGCCGTCGCGGGTCGCGACGTACACCCGGCCGTCCGAGGTGGCCGCGGTCGCGAACTTCGTGCCGTGCGCGTCGTTGCCGTCGGTGACGCCGGGCGGATCGAGTGGCGCCGAGTAGACCTGGTCCAGCACGCCGTTGTCAGGGGCCGCGTTGTAGGCGTCCAGAGCCGGGAAGCGGCCGGATGACCCGATAACGCTGACCACCCAGATCAGGGCCGGCGAGTCGTCGCCGTCCGACGTCACGACCGGCGATCCGCTGGTGAAGCCGAACGTGGCGGTGCTGGTGGCCACCGACGTCAGCGACGGCACGCCGCCGGCATCCGAGGTGAGTTCCAACGCGCGGAGATAGCCACCGTTCTCGACTGTGTAGACGTAGGCGCCGTCCGGGCCCCCCCAGAACGCCGGATGACCCCACATGCCGTTGTAGGGCCCGCTGATTCCCAGTGCGTCGTCGCTTCCACCGGGGCCTTGCCCGAGCCCGCCGAGGTTGTCGCGGTCGAGCAGATAGACGTGCCCGTCCTTCCCGTCCTGCACCAGCAGGTGCGGGTACGACGTGCTGCCGTAGCCGTCCGGGATCGCCATCGGGCCGCCGGCACCGAGGTCGGTGTCGTTCTCGTCGAGGACCGTCCTGGTGTCGGGGCTGAACCAGTCGGTGGCCGACAGCGTGCCGTCGGGGGAGACCGTGAGCCGGACGACCGCCTCCTCCAGCGAGGCCGGCGGGGTGTCGCCGGGCGGCACCGGCGAGGTGTCGCCGTTGCCGGTCGTGACGATGATCTGGCCGGGCCCGTCCGACACCAGCCCGCCCCCCGACTGCCAGATGCCGCCCTCACCGTCGTTGGTGCCGACCTCGGTGGTGAACATCGCGGTCTGAGTCGCGGTCGAGGTGCTGACGCCGACGACGTACCCGTTGTACGGCTCGTGGTCGCAGTAGCTGGCGAACCCGGCGTAGACGACGCCGTCGAGCAGGAGCAGGCCGGGCCGCTGCGCCTCGGTCTCGGAGTTGAAGGTCTCGCCCAGATCGTTGTCGGGATGACCGCCGATCGGCACCGGCCAGCCGCTGCGCTCGGCACCGGTGCTCGCGTCGAGCGCGTGCAAGCGCCAGACCGGATCCGTGCTGTCGGCCCCGTCCGGGGCCTCTTTGGCCATGACATAGACGGTGTTGGACGACGGGTCGTAGACGGGAGTCGACGTGACCCCGATGTCCGGTGTGAGATCACCGCAGCCGAGGACGCTCGCCGACCATGGGATCCCGAGCTCGTCGGTCCACTCGATCGCTCCGCTCACCGGGTTCATGCCGTACACGTCGTCGTCCTCAGTGGCCACGATCAGCGTGCCGGTCGAGTCCGCCGACTGCTTCACGATGAGTGGCTGCGCGTAGACCTGGCCGGTCACCGGGGTGGTGAACAACGGTCCGAAGTCGCTGGCGGTCACGTTCGCCGGCAGTAGATCGGGTTCGTCGTCGTCCCAGCCGTCGCGCAGGTTGTTGACCGAGATCGTGTTGTCGCCGGGCGAACCGCCGCCGTCAGCGTGCGCGATGGACACCGGGCCGGCGATCAGGCCGCCTGCCGCCAACGCCACAGCAGCGAAGGCCGGCACGAGTCGGCGGTTGATCATCTACCCGAGTGTGGTGGCTCCGCGCGGCGCTGTCATGGCAACTGCTCAGGTCGTGGTCGTCGCCGAGGTTGCACCGTCGGGCCGCGGTCCCGGCACCGCGGCCCCGCTCGCTGCGGCTCGCGCGGTCGCGCGATGGAGGGTCTCCGGCGACCGTGCGGCGAAGACGGCGGCCACCGCGAGGATGCCGGCCGTTACCCCGAATGCGTCGGAGTAGGAGACGTCCGCGATCCGGCCGGCGACTACCGGGCCGATGACCGTGCCGAGGTCGGAGGACATCGAGTACGCCGCGAACACCGGTCCGCCGCGGCCCTCGACCACATCGCCGACGACGGCGCCAGGAGCCACGTCGAGCAGGCCGGACCCGAACCCGAGCAACGCCAGCCCGACGAAGTAGCCGCCGAGGTCCGGCCAGATCGCCAGCACCGCGATCCCGATCCCGCTGCCGAGACACCCGGTCAACAAGACCGGCTTGCGGCCGACCCGGTCCGCATAGTGCGCGGCAGGCAGCAGCATCGCGCCGTTGACCGCCGACACGACCAGGAAGCCGAAGCCGGTCCAGATCACCGGCTTGTGCAGCACATCCGAGACGAACAGCGGGATCAGCGCCGACCGGACGCCGACCGCACCCCACGAGTCGGCGAAGTTCGCGGCCAGCGCCGCGCGGTACGCCGGATCGCGGAATGCGGTTGTCAGCGAGGTCCGCGAGGTCGACGCGGCGTCCGCGCGGTCGGCCAGCGGAGTGGCGCGCAGCGCGACGATCGCGACCGTCCCCGCCATCGCAAGGGTGCCGGCGTACAAGAAGAAGGGGAGCCGGATCGACACCCCGGTGACGACGCCACCGAGCACAGGGCCGGTGATGCCGCCGAGCAGGAAGCCGCCCTGCCAGAAGCCGAGCGCGCGACCGCGCTGCACCGCCGGCACCATCCTGACCAGCAGGCTCATCGCACTGATCGAGAACATCGCCGACCCGACGCCGCCGATTCCGCGCAGCGCGATCAGCTCGGCGTAGCTGTGTGCGAGGCCGGCGAGCGCGCTGCTCACGGCCACGATGCCGATGCCGATCGCGAGCACGAGTCGCTCGCCCAGCCGGTCGACCAGCCGGCCCGCGGGCAGCGCGAACGCGATGCGCAGGAACGCGAAGGCGCTGATCACCGCGGCTGCGGCGGCGCGCCCGACGCCGAAATCACGGGCGAAGACCGGCAGGGCCGGCGCGACGATGCCGAAGCCGAGCGCGACGAAGAAGGCGACCGCGACCAGGATCCGGACCTCGCGCGGCAGCGGCGGTCGGTCCGGCGAGGTCACGGGTCGATCTTGCCCTGTCCGCGAGCGATCACGGCAAGGTTTCGGCGGTCAGGCCGACCGGCGGGCCCGGCGTCCCCGCCGCGCGCGCAGGTAGTCGCTGACGACGTAGTCACCGAGCCGGTCGCTGTCGGAGGTGAAGACCCGCCCACCGTTTCGGGCTGCCATCGCCTCGACGAAGCGGACCAGGCCGGGCTCGTCGTCGAGCATGAAGACGTTGATCGTCGCGCCGCGCCGGGTGACCCGCTCGACCTCGGCCATCGTCGCCGCCGTGGTCTCCGGGTGCGTCGGCCAGTCGAACCACGCATTGCCGTCCGGCATCAGATGCGCGGTCGGCTCGCCGTCGGTGACCACCATCACGACCGGCTCGGCCTCGGGGTGCCGCGACAAGTGGCGGGTCGCCAGCATCAGTGCGTGCTGGAGGTTGGTGCCCTGCACCATGTCCCACGACAGGCTCGGCAGGTCGGCCGGGCGGAGCACGCGGGCGTAGCGCGAGAAGCCGATGATCTCGATTGCATCCTGTGGATACTTGGTGGAGACCAGGGTGTGCAGGGCGAGCGCGGTCGACTTGGCCGCGGCCCACGTGCCGCGCAGCGCCATCGAGTACGACAGGTCGATCAGCAATGCCACCGCGGCACCAGATCGTCGCTCGGTCTCGACCACCTCGAAGTCGTCGACCCCGATCTTCACCGGTGTCCCGGCGCCGGACCGCAGGACCGCGTTGCGGACGGTTCGTACGACGTCGAACGGCTGCTCGTCGCCGAACCGCCACTGGCGGGTTGCGCCGGTCGGGTCGCCGGCCGGGCCGGCGTCGTGGGTGTCGTGGTCGCCGCGACCATCGGCGTGCAGGCGGGCGAAGATCCGGGCGAGCGCGGTCTCGCCGATCCGTCGCATCCCGCGCGGGGTCAGGGTGACGTCACCGCCGCTGCGCTGCAGATAGCCCTGCTGTTGCAGCTCGCGTTCGATCCGCCGCAGCGCGGCGAGGTCGTCGACCGCGTTGCGGCCGAGTGCGCGCTCGAGCAGCTCCGGGTCGACATCGTCGATCGAGGCGCCGGCGTAGTCCTGCGACAGCATCTGCTCGAGCTCGTCGAGATCGGCGGACTCCTCGAGCGCGGTGGTCGCGTCCCCGAGACCGAGCGGAGTGTCGCCGCGCATCCGCTGCCGGCCCTGCCAGTCGAGCTCCGGCCGCCGCGCCCGCAACTGGTCGGAGAGCCGGGCCATCTCTCCGGCCAGCCCGGAGTCCTGCATCGCCTGCATCATCAACTCGGCGAGCTCGGACTGCTGCTCAGGTGACAGCGAGTTCATCAGGCGTTGCGCCGCCGCGGCGCGCCGGGCGAGCGAGTCGATCAGCTCCTCCAGCGACTGCGGGTTGTCCGGGAAGAAGTCGCCGTAGTTCGCCATGAACTCGGCGAACTGCTGCGCGGTGTCCTCACCCCGGGCGTCGGCGTCGAGCATCTCGTTCAGTGCTCGGAGCATCTCCTTGACCCGTTGCTGCGTCTCGGGATCGCCGCCTTGCAGCGCCTGCTTCATCCCGCGGAACTGGCTGTCGAGCACCTCGCGCCTGAGCAGGTCCTGGATCTCCTCGTACGCCGCCCGGGCCTCCGGTGAGTGCCACGAATACTCGGACAGTGCACGGACCGCGCGCGAGGTGTCGGCCGGAAGGTTGTCGAGCTCGGCCTCGGCGAGCCGCGCATCGTCACTCGGGTCGGGAAAGAGCGCTGCGCGCTCGGCCTCGAGCGCCCGGTCGAGCAGCTCGCGGACCTGCTCGAGCGTGCCGTCCAGCCGGCCGGCCCGGCGGGCTCGGCGTTGCTGCTCCCGGACCTGCCGGAGCAGGTCGTCGAGGCCCCGTCGGTCCGCCAGGCCACGGCGCATCAGCTGGGCGAGCGCCTCGGCCGGCGACAGGCCGTCCAGGACCGAGTCGCCGAGCTCGTCGATCGCGCCGCTGACGTCGTACGGCGCGGCCAGCGGGTCGTCGCCGCCGTGCCATTCGCCGTACCTGGAGCGCGCCATTGCTGCGGTGCCTACCGCGACCCGTAGACGGCGCGGTCGGCGACCGTTTCCTTCGACAACCGGCGCAGCAGGTAGAGGCCTTCGAGGGCGAACTCGAGCCCGGCCGCGGCCAGCTCGGGGGTCTCGGCGCCTTCGTCGATCCCGACCGCGGTCAGCAGCCGGCCGAGACCGGGGACCGTGCCGAGACCGGACAGCAGGTCGGTGGCCGGCACCAGCTCGCCGGTCTCCACGGTCGCTCCCTCGGCGAACATCTCGACGAGTGGCCCGAGATCGACACCACCGAGTCGGGCCCGGAAGGTGTCCGCGACCGATCGGCGGAGCAGGTGCTCCAGCACCTCGGCTTCGCGGCCCTCTTCCGACGCCTCGAACTCGACCTTGCCCTGGACCGCCGGAACGATCGACGGCAGGTCGGCGACCCGCGCGACCGCGAGGTGCTCACCGGTCAGCGCCGCCCGGCGTACCGCCGAGGCCGCGACGGTCTCCGCGGCGGCCACCGCGAACCGCGCCGACACGCCGGATCGCTGGTCGACCGCGGGGGACTCCCGCACATGGCGGGTGAACCGGGCGATCACCTCGACCAGGTGGTCGGGGAGCGCGGCGGACACCGCATCCTCGCCCCAGTCGACGAGCGCCTCCTGCCGGACCAGATGGAGCTCGTCCTCGAGGTCGAGCGGGTAGTGGGTGCGCACCTCGGCGCCGAAGCGGTCCTTCAGTGGGGTGATGATCCGGCCGCGGTTGGTGTAGTCCTCCGGGTTGGCGGTCGCGAGCAGCAGGACGTCGAGCGGGAGCCGCAGGGTGTAGCCGCGGACCTGGATGTCGCGCTCCTCGAGCACATTGAGCAGCGCGACCTGGATCCGCTCGGCCAGGTCGGGCAGCTCGTTGATCGCGATGATGCCTCGGTTCGTGCGCGGCACCAGGCCGTAGTGGACGGTCTCGGGGTCTCCGAGCATCCGGCCCTCGGCGACCTTGATCGGGTCGACGTCGCCGATCAGGTCACCGACCGAGACGTCCGGGGTCGCGAGCTTCTCGGCGTACCGCTCGTCGCGGTGCTTCCAAGCGACCGGGAGGTCGTCGTCGAGCTCGGCGGCGAGTTGGCGGCACCGAGTGCACACCGGGTAGTAGGGGTGGTCGTTGATCTCGCAGCCGGCGACGATCGGGGTCCACTCGTCGAGCAGCTGCACCAAGGTGCGGATCAGCCGGGTCTTGCCCTGTCCCCGCTCACCGAGGAGTACGACGTCATGACCGGCCAGCAAGGCGCGCTCGAGCTGAGGGAGAACGGTGTCGTCGAAGCCGACGATGCCGGGAAAGCGCTCCTCGCCGGCGGCCAGCCGCGAGAGCAGGTTGTCGCGCAGCTCGGTCTTCACGGTCTTGGCGACGTGGCCGGAGTCGCGAAGGGCGCGCAGGGTGGTTGGTGCGGAAGGCGCGGTGGCGGAGCTCATCGCTTCACGCTACGTCCGCCGTCCGGCGGCGTTCATTCCGGCCGAGCAGGTGCAGACTGGGAGCGTGCGTTTCGGTGATGGGCTGGCGGTCGATGCCGACCTGCTGGTCGCGGCCGAGCAGGCCACCGCACAGGCGATCGATGCCCTCGGTGGCGAGGCTCCGGACCTGCTCGCGGTGTTCGTCTGCGGCGGTGAGGTCGAGGCCGCGGAAGCCGCCCTGCAGCGGGCCGCGGGCCTGTCCGGTGCGAGTGCCGCGATCGGGTGCACCGCGCCCGGGGTGATCGGCGACGGGCGCGGGGTCGAGGCGACCGCGGCGGCCGCCGTGTGGTGTGCGGTGCTGCCGGAGGCCCGCCTGCGCACGTTCGATCTCGAGGTCATCAGAGGCGATGCCGGAATGTCCGTCGTCGGGATGCCTGATCGTCACGACGAGGACTCGGTGGCGATCCTGCTGGCCGATCCGTGGTCGTTCCCGGTCGACGGGTTCGTCGATCAATGCAACACCGTGCTGCCCGGGCTGCCGATCGTCGGAGGCATGGCGGCGGGTGCCGCCGGCCGCGGCTCGACCCGGCTGCTCGTCGATGATCACGTCGTGGATCGTGGCGCGGTCGGCGTGGTGCTCGGTGGCCCGGTCGGAGCGCACGCCTTTGTCAGCCAGGGTTGCCGCCCGGTCGGCCCGGCGATGACGGTCACCGCGGCGGACGGGAACCTGCTTCTCGAGCTGGCCGGTGTCCCGGCACTCGAGAAGCTACGAGAGATCCTCGCGATGTTGCCGCCCGACGAGCAGGCGCTCGTCTCGGAAGGCCTGCAACTCGGCATCGCGCGCGACGAGTACGTCGAAGAGCACGTCCAGGGCGACTTCCTGATCCGGGGTGTGGCCGGTGCTGACGAAGGGCACGGCTGGCTGGTGGTGGGTGACGTCGTACCGGTGGGTCGGACCGTGCGGTTCCAGGTCCGCGACGCGACCGCGGCGGACGTCGACCTGCGGGAGCGGATGAAGGAGTTCCGCGACGCCGACGACGCCGAGCCGGTCGAAGGTGCGCTGTTGTTCTCCTGCAACGGCCGGGGCGCGCACCTGTTCGGCAGTGCCGACCACGACCCGCAGGCAGTGCGGTCCGGGCTCGCCGCGCACGGGGTCGCGGGAATCTTCGCGGCCGGCGAGATCGGACCGGTCGGTGGGCGCAACTTCGTGCACGGCTTCACCGCGTCGATCCTGGCGTTCGGTGCGGCGCCGGCCGGCGTCGGCTGATCGCACGGTTTCGAGACGTTCCCGTGGTGACGCCGGTCGATGCTGCGGCCTCCGACCCGGTGGGCGCGGAGTTCTTCCTCGCGATCGACGTTGGCGGCACCAAGCTCGCCGCGGCGCAGGTGGACGGTGACGGCGTCGTGCTCCGCCGTGGCCAGGTGGCGACCGCGCCGACCGCGGCCGGCCACGGCGACGAGCTGTGGCTCACCTTGCTCGGACTGATCGACGACGTCTGCGCCGGTGGATCACCGATCGACGTCGGCGTCGGCTGCGGTGGCCCGATGCGGTGGCCCGCCGGTGCGGTCTCGCCGTTGAACCTCCCGGCTTGGCGCGACTATCCGTTGCGCGACCGCCTTCGCACCAGGTTCCCGGACACCGAGGTCAGGGTGGCCAACGACGCCATCGCGATGACGGTTGGCGAGCACTGGCGGGGGGCCGGTCGCGGTGCGCACGGCCTGCTGGGGATCGTGGTCTCGACCGGCGTCGGGGGCGGCCTCGTGCTCGACGGCCGGGTGGTCGCCGGCCTCACCGGCAATGCCGGCCACATCGGCCACGTCGTCGTCGATCCCGACGGCCCGCCATGCGCCTGCGGCGGCCGCGGTTGCCTCGAGGCGATCGCCCGCGGACCCGCGCTCGTGCAATGGGCGATCGATCAGGGCTGGCAGCCTGAGGACGATACGAGTGCGGACGGCCGCGCGCTGCTCGCCGGCGCGCGAGCGGGCGACCAGGTTTGCGCCGCGGCTTTCGAGCGAGCGGGCACGGCATTGGGGATTGCGATCGGGTCGGCCGCGCACCTGCTCGAGCTCGACGTCGTGGCGGTCGGCGGCGGACTCTCCGCTGCCGGTGAGCTGTTGCTCGGTCCGGCCCGCTCGGCTTTCGCCGAGCACGTGCGGATGTCGTTCGCGGCCGGTTGCCGGATCGTCGAAGCGGAGCTGGCGGTCGACGCGGGGTTGATCGGCGCGGCCGCGTTCGTGGCGGCGGGCGATCGATACTGGCCCGCCGGCGCAGACTGATCGGGCGTCCGAGCCGCTCTCGGTCGACTAGCCCCGCGTCGTACCCCCGTTCGAGCACACAACGCTGTCGCAACGCCTCGCCACTCGCGCCGTTGTCGACCCCACGTCCGATTTCGCGGCGTCGGCCATGGGCGTTGTGTGCTCAAACGGGCCCGGCTAAGAGAAGTCTCATTCGCCGCTCATCGAGTGGGCCAGGTGGGATTCCGAGACTGGATTCGAGATCGGGATCGATTTTATCGGAGGCCGCCATGGACGCACCGCGCCGAAACCTGTTGTCGCTCGCCCTGATCGGCGCGGTCACCGCCGGCGGCGGCTTCGCGCTCACGCAGGCCGAGGGTGCCAGCGCCACCAGCGCCAAGCCTGGGTCCGCTGTCTCGCGGCCGGTCGCCGACGTACAGACGACCGAACTGCAACGACAGCTCCAGCGGCTGCTCGGCCAGGACCAGGGGCTGCAGGAGGCGCTGCGAAACGCCCGGCACAACCTCGCCGCCCGGGTACATGCCGAGAACGAAGCGATGGCCCGACAGCGGCTTGCCGAGTCACGGCCGGCGGCACCGCCCGCGAGCGCGCCATCGGCTCCGCCGACGTCTCGTCCGGCGCCGACCCCGACGCATTCGGTCGCACCGTCGCCGACCCCGTCGACGCACGGCAGCACCGGCGCCAGTGGCGGGTCGGGTCACGGCGGAGGGGGAGACGACGGACATGGCGGGGGCGGTGACGACGGCGGGGGTGGCGACGGCGGTGGCGATGACTGACGCTCGCCGGGTTCGCGCGCGGCGAGCAGCCGGCGTGAGTGTCGTCGTGGTCGGCGTGACCTCGGCGGTCACCTCCGGTGCGCTCGCCTGGGCCGCCTCCACGGTGCCGGCGCGTTCGGCACCGACCGTCGCGGCCTTGCCCCAGCACAGCGCGCAGGATGCCCGCGCGGAGCGGGAGATGCTCGCCGTCGAGGCGCGCCTTGTCCGGGTCCGTCGCGACCTCAAACAGGTGGCCCACCGGTCGGCGCACCTCCCGCATGCGGTCGCGACTAGCAGCGGCTCGTTCGCCTACCGGACGCCTACCCAGTCGCAGGGTTCGGGCGGAAGTACGACGTCGGGTTCTGGGGCACCGCCGGCGAGCCAGCCGCAGCCGCCGGCTTCGCCGCCGGCACCTGCCCCGCCGCCGACCCAGACCTCGACCGGCGCAAGTGGTGGCTGACGACATCCGCGAGGTGGACTACTGCGACACCTCGACGGTGGTGAGAAGCACCCACGCGATGGGCAGCGAGATCACGATTCAAGTGGTGCCCGGTCGTTCTCCCGACGGCGACCTGATCGAAGCGTTGACCGAGGCACTGGACATCTTTCACGAGGTCGATCGGCACTGCACGAGGTTCAACCCCGACAGCTCACTGATGCGGGCCAACGCCGCGGCTGGCTCCTGGTGCGAGGTGTCGCAGGTCTGCTTCGACGCCCTCGCTGCTGCGGCCGAGGCCTACCGGGCCACCGAGGGTCGCTTCGACCCACGCGTGCATGACGACCTGGTTCGGCTCGGCTACGACCGATCGCGCCGGCTCGGTCCCATGAGTGATCGCGCCGAGGAGGTTCTTCAGCCGCGAGTGGAGCTGCCGGTCTGGGAGCCGGAGTTTCGTGCGTCGACTCGAGAGGTTCGGTTGGGGCCGGCGACCATCGATCTCGGCGGGATCGGCAAGGGTTTGGCCGTGCGGGCTGCCGCCGGTCGGCTCATGCACCTCGGCGCCGGTTCCCTGATCGAGGCCGGCGGCGACTGCTGGTGCGAGGGTTCCGCACCGGACGGCGGTTCGTGGCGGCTCGCGGTCGAGGATCCGCACGGTGGCGCACTGCCGGTCGCGGTGCTCACGCTCGCCGATCTGGCGGTCGCCACGTCGTCGATCAAAGTGTGCTCATGGACGGTCGGCTCGACCCAGGTGCATCACCTGATCGACCCACGGACCGGCCAGCCCGGTGGCAGCGGCCTGGCCGCGGTGACGGTGATCGCGAACGACGCCGCTGTGGCAGAGGTGTGGAGCAAGACGCTGTTCCTCGCCGGCGCCGAAGCGATTGCCGACGAAGCTCGCCGCCGAGGTGTCGCGGCGATCTGGGTCGAGTCGAACGGGCGGGTCGGGTTCGCGGCAGAGGTCGAGCCGTTCGTCCTGTGGCGGGCACGGTGAGTATTTCCAGCGTCGAGCGAAACTCCTCGCTGCACCTGATGTGGGTCGCGGTTGCCGCAACCGTCGGCTACGCGATCACCGCAGCGCTGGTGAGCCGCGTCTCCACCCGGATGTTGCCGTGGGTCCTGGGACGAGGCTTCGGAGTCGGCGCGTACCTTGCGCTGACCGCGCTCACCGTGGTGGGGCTGTGGCTGCGTCATCCCTGGCGGGTCAACCATCCACGTCCGAGCGCGGCAAGCGCGCACCGGGCCCACTCGTTGCTCGCGACGATGGTGTTGCTGCTCGTCGCCGGACACGTGATTGCCCTGTCCGTCGATCGATTCGCGGGCGTCGGGTGGTCGGGAGCATTCGTCCCCGGCCGATCCGGCTATCGCCCGCTGGCCGTGGCACTTGGCACGATCAGCCTGTACGTCGGGCTTGCGGTCGGGTTCACTGCGGCACTCGCCGGATGGGTGGGCGGCCGCACCTGGTACGCCGTACACCGGCTCGCGCTGGTGGCATTTGCGCTCGTGTGGGTGCATGGCGTGCTGGCCGGAAGTGACGAGCGAGTGCTCCTGCCGATCTATCTCGTCAGCGGTCTGGCGGTGGCGGTCTTGGCCTGCACCCGGCGAGCCGCCGTGCTGCCGGAGAGCATGGTGACCCGCTCCGACTACAGCGGCGGTCGCAGATGACCGACTCGATTCGAGTGGACATGGTGCGGTGTGCCGGACACGGGATCTGCGCGCACGTCTTGCCGGAACGGGTGACACTTGACCCGTGGGGATTCGCGATCGCCGACCCCGAGCCGCTCGCCGGCGCCGTGCTTCGCAAGGCGCGTCGGGCTGCCCGGGCCTGTCCGCGACGCGCGCTGCTGATCGAACGTTCGGCCGCCGCAGCGCCCGGCGAGCCCGTGCGGGCGAGGTCATCGTGACCCGCGGCCGGCGAGACCACGGCGCCGCCTGGTGGTCGATCCCGGCGGCGCTCTCGATCGGGGCAACGCTCGGCTTCGTCGCCATTGCTGCCCCGCACTGGACGCACCGGTCGGCGATCCCGCTTGCGATCTCGGTCCGCCCCGAGGCGGCGGTCAGTGCGCCGTCCTCGGCGCCACCCCGGCACCGTCGACATCCTCGTCCGGCGCCGACCGTCACGGTGACCGACACCGAGTCGCCGGTGGCCGAGCCGACTGCGGTCACGGTGATCACGCCGAGCCGGCCGGTCGTCGTCGCCACACCGACCCGCCACCGCGACGACGGCGGCAGCGATGACGGGCACGGCGGCAGCGACGACGGGCACGACGACGGAGGCGGCGGCCACGGCGGCGATAATTGACCATGGCCACCGCGACGGCAGCCCAGCCGGGAGTGGGGGATCGATCGCAGCCCGGTCAGCCGGCCAACCGCCAGGTGTTGCCCGCGCGCCCTGAACCCCCGCGACGCAACCGCCGGCTCGGCACCGCGGCCCGGCTCGGTCTGCTCCAGGCCGGCGTCCTCGCGGTCATCCTGTCGGCCGTGGTGCTCAGCTTGGTCCGGACCTTCGCGAGTCAGTCGCACTCCACGACCACGCATCTGTTGACGGCCGAGGTCGAGGGATACCAGCGCTCCGCGAACACTCGTGGCGACCAGATCGGGCTTCGGCCGTTCAGTCGCAGCTATCTCCGCACCCACGCGCTGCCCGACGGCCAGGTCATCGTGATCGGCTTCCCGGGGCAGTCGGCGCTCGGCAGCTCGAACTCTGCGACCTTCGCTGCGTCACCGGCGATCGAGTCCATGCTCGGTACGCCGCTGGCCCGGTCGGCCGAACGCTCGCTGCGGGTTGGTGCGACGACGTACGAGGTCCTGGCGGTTCCCGTGCATGCCGGTCAGGCCCAGGCAACGTTCATCGTTGCCGCCGCACAGGACCAGGTCCGCGAGAACGAATCTCGGGTGCTGCATCTCGCGCTCATCGAGGCATTGATCGCGTTGCTGGCCGGAGCCTTTGCGGGCTACCTGCTCTTGCGTGGACTGCTGCGACGGATCGGGCGGATCACCGAGACCGCCGCCGGACTCGGTCAAGGGGAGATGGACCGCCGGCTGGGGGACCAGGGCACTGACGACGAAGTGGGCAAGCTGGCGGCGACGTTCGACTCGATGGCAGACCGGGTCGCGGCCGCGATGGCGACCCAACGCAGCCTGCTCGCCGACGTGTCGCATCAGCTGCGTACGCCGCTGACGGTCGCCCGCGGCCACCTCGAGGTGCTCGGTCGCACCGGCACTGCCGACCCGCAGGACGTGCACGAGACGATCGCGGTCGTCGTCGACGAGATCGATCACATGACCGCCCTCGTCGAACGCCTGCTCATGCTCGGCCGCGCGCTCGAACCAGACTTCGTCGAGCCCGCGCCGATCGACCTGCGCAGCATGGTGATCGATCTGTTCGCGACCGCACAAGTGCTCGCCGACCGGGACTGGCGGCTCGGCGACGTACCGGACCTGACCTTGCACGCGAGTCTCGACAAGCTGCGTGGTGCTCTGCTCAACCTGCTGGACAACGCCGTGAACGCGACCGGCCCGGGGGACCAGATCGCCCTGGCAGCGAGGCTGCGGGCGGACGGCTGGGTCGAGCTCGTCGTCTCGGACAGCGGACCCGGCATCCCTGCCGATCGCCGGCACGTGGTGCTGGACCGCTTCAGCCGTCCCGATGCCGGGACCACCCGTGGCTCCGGTCTGGGGCTGGCGATCGTGAAGGCGGTGGCCGAAGGTCATGGTGGTCACGTCGAGGTCACCGACTCCACCTTCGGTGGCGCCCGCATCGCGATCGTGCTGCCGCCCACCATCGTGACGAGCGGGGCTGGGTCCTGATGCGCATCCTGGTGGTCGAGGACGACGAGCGGATCGCGTCGTTTCTGGCCAAGGGCCTGCGGGCCGAGGGTTACGCCTGCGATGTCGTGCACACCGCGGCCGACGCCGAGCATGCGCTCAAGGCCAGCGCGCCGAAGCCGGACCTGCTCCTCCTCGACCTCGGTTTGCCCGACACCGACGGCGAGACCTTGCTTCGCGGGCTTCGCGGCCGTGGCGACGGCGTACCGGTGATCGTCCTCACCGCCCGGTCAGAGGTCGGCGACCGGGTGCGCGGGCTCGACGCCGGCGCCAATGACTACGTGGTCAAGCCGTTCGCGTTCGAGGAGTTGCTCGCCCGCATCAGAGCCTGTCAACGGACTGCGGAGCAGCCGAGCTCGACCGAGCTTGCGGTGTCCGACCTGCGACTCGACCTGCTGTCGAAGGTCGCCTGGCGCGCTGGTCGTCGAATCGACCTCGCGCCGCGCGAGTGGGCGCTGCTGGAGCTGTTCATGCGGCAGCCGACCAGGGTCTTCACCCGCACCCACATCCTCAACAGCGTGTGGGACTACAACGCGGATCCGGGCACCAACATCGTCGATGTCTATGTCGGCTACCTTCGCCGCAAGCTCAACCCGCCGGGCGTGGAGGCGCTGATCCACACCGTGCGTGGCGCCGGCTATCGCCTGCTGAACCCGTAGTACGGGCTCGCCGCTCGCGCCATCAGTCGGGCCTGGCGTGCGCCGGGATCGGAAGGACCGCCCGGCGAGAACGTGCGGTGCACCTCCCGCTGGCGTGCTCGTCGAGCTCGGACCGGAAGGCGGTGAGGGCGCTGAGCGCGAACCGCAGGCTTCCGTCCGGGTGGGCGCAGGCACCACGACCGCGCAGCAGATCGGCGGTGTCGTGGAGCTGCCGGCGCGCCCGGCGCGACCGCCGCGGTCGCGCAATCGCGGTGAACTGGTCCGCGAGGTGCGGCAACCCGTGCAGGCACGGACCGCACTGACCCGCAGATTCGCCCGCCAAGTAACGCAACACCCGTGCAGTTTCGACCAGTCCGCACACGTCATCGGGAAGCGTGACGATCACGCCAGCACCGAGCGCCGCGCCGGCGGGCCGAAGCTCGGCGTTGCAGAGCCGGAGACCGTCGATCTCCGACGCCGCGATCCAGCCACCGTGATAGCCGCCGAAGAGAACGGCCTGAAGCGGTTGGGTGGCGCCGCCGACCGAAGCCAGGACCCGGTCGAGCGGAACTCCGATCGGACCCTCTAGCACCCGCGGTTCCGGTACCGCGCCGCCGACGCTGAACAGCATGCTGCCCGGCTCCTCGGGCGTTCCGACGGCCCGAAACCAGTCGGGTCCGTACCTCGCGATCAGTCCCACCTGGGCAAGGGTCTCGACGTTGTGAACGAGAGTCGGCATCTTGCCGACCCCTTGCTCGAACACCCTCGGCGGCTTCACCCGCGGGATCGCTCGACCTCCGTCGATCGCGGCCACGACGGCTGACTCCTCACCGGCGATGAAGCGATTCGGCGCCGTCACGACTTCGATCGACAGTCGGTCGAGCCGGGCCGCACGTCGTTCGGCGAGCGCGTGGCGCAGCAGCGCTTCCAGTCGCGGGCTGGCGTGGAGATACACGATCGTGCGCACCGCGCCGATCGCATGGGCCGCGGTCGCCAAGCCGTCGAGAACGAGGTGTGGCGACATCGCGAGCAGACTCTTGTCCTTCGACGCGGCTGGTTCCCCCTCGGCGGCGTTCGCAACGACAACCGGCGGCGCGCCCTGGGCGAGGACGGCGGCGATCTTTCGCGCGACCGGGAAGGCTGCTCCGCCGCGACCGGTCAGGCCGGCCGCAGTCACTGCCGCGACCAGGTCGGCTCCGTAAAGCCTGGCCGGCGGCCCGAGGTGCTCGAGGTGGCGCGCCAGCGAGAGGGGCGCGCTCGGATCGGTCGGCAGCAGCCTGGGCAAGGCGTCAGGATCTCGGCCGGGCGCCGACCACTGACTCGCGGAGGTCAGCGCAGGCTGCGCGCACGTGCCAGCCACTTCTGCACCTCCCGCGTCAGTCGGCTTCGTCCTGCCCTTCAGGCTGAAGGCTCGGTCGCGCTCTCATGATGTATCGGCAATGAGACTTCCTTCATGTACGCCCGTTTCAGCACACAACGCCGCCACGACGCCTCGTCACCTATGCCGTTGTCGACCGCGAGTCCGATTCGGGCGGCTGCAGCCAGTGGCGTTGTGTGCTCAAACGGGAAACCGGCGATGGGGGCCCGTCAGCGGGAGTGGGGCTTGACCTCGAGCAGCTGAACGCCGATCTGCTTGCCGGTCGGAGCGGTGTACGTCACCGTCTCGCCGGGTTTGGCCCCGGTGAGCTCCTTGCCGAGCGGCGACTGCGCGGAATAGACCGCGATGTCGCTGACCGCGGCTTCCTCGCGCGATCCGATCAAGAACGTCTCTTCGTCGCCGCCGTCGACGAAGCGCACGGTGACGACCATGCCGGGACCGGCGACTCCGGCGTCGGCCGAGGGAGGTGTGCCGACCCGCGCGTCCCGCAGCAGCTGGTTGAGCTGGCGGATCCGGGCCTCCATCTTTCCCTGCTCGTCCTTGGCGGCGTGATAGCCGCCGTTCTCCTTCAGGTCGCCTTCGGCGCGGGCGGCCGCGATCCGGGCCGTGATCTCGACCCGCGCCGGACCGGAGAGGTGCTCCAGCTCGGCGGCGAGCCGGTCATAGGCGTCCTGGGTCAGCCACGTCTGGTTCGCGTCGCTCATCTCAAGCAGGTTACCCGTGCGGCTCGTGACACCATTGCGTTGTGACCGACGCACCGTTGCGCCTGCTTGCCGTCCACGCCCATCCGGACGACGAGGCCAGCAAGGGCGCCGCCACGATGGCCCGCTACGTCGCCGAAGGCATCGAGGTACTGGTCGCGACCTGCACCGGCGGCGAGCGGGGATCGATCCTCAACCCCGCAATGGACACCCCCGAAGTCAATGCGAACCTCAGCGGGATCCGCCATCACGAGATGCAGAAGGCGATCGAGATCCTCGGGGTGCACCACACCTGGCTGGGGTTCGTCGACTCCGGCCTGCCCGAGGGTGACCCGCTTCCGCCACTGCCCGAAGGCTGCTTCGGTCTCGAGACCCTCGAGGACGCGGCCGAGCCGCTGGTTCGCGTGGTGCGGACCTTCCGGCCGCACGTCATGACGACGTACGACGAGAACGGCGGCTATCCGCACCCGGACCACATCATGTGTCACAAGATCAGCGTGGAGGCGTTCGAGGCGGCGGCCGACCCCGACCGCTATCCCGGCACCGGTGAGCCGTGGCAGCCGCTGAAGCTCTACTACCACATGACGTTCCACCGCAACCGCTTCCTTGCCTTGCACGAGGCGATGGTCGAAGCCGGGCTCGAGTCGCCGTACAAGGACCGGCTCGAGGAGTGGACCGAGCGGCCCGACCTCGGCTACCGCGTCACCACCCGGGTGCCGTGCGGCGACTACTTCGAGGTGCGCGACCGGGCGCTGATCGCGCATGCCACCCAGGTCGATCCGACCTCGTTCTGGTTTGCCTGCCCACTCGAGATCCAGCAGAAGGCCTGGCCGACCGAGGACTACGAGCTGGCCCGATCGCTGGTCGACACGACCACGCCCGAGGACGACCTTTTCGCGGGGATCAAGGACGAGGCCAGACGGTGACGCTGCTCGCGGGCGGCGACGGTGCACTTGGTGCCGGTTTCATCGCGTTCGTTGTCGTGGTCGCGCTCTCGGTGGCCTGCTACTTCCTGTTCCGCTCGATGACCCGGCACCTCGGCAAGGTGCCGAAGAGCTTCGATCGCCCGCCGCCGGCCGATCCGGACGACACCTGATGGCGGTCGAGACCGACGCGATCGCCTACGCGCAGACGGCCGCGCGGCTGCGGGTCGCTATTGCGCGCCTGGCCCGGCAGCTGCGCCAGCACAGTCCGGGCGGCCTCACGCCCTCACAGTGGTCGGCGCTGGTCACCGCTGAGACCGGCGGCTCGATGCGGATCGGCGATCTTGCCGACCGCGAAGGCGTGAGTGCGCCGACGGCGACCCGCTTGGTGGCGAGCCTCGAGGAAGCCGGACTGCTCGCTCGCACCGCCGATCCGGCCGATCGCCGGACCGCGTACGTCGCGCTGACCGACGCCGGGGCCGAGAAGCTCGAGTGGGCACGCAGTGTCGGCACCGCGTCGCTCGCGCAGCGGCTGTCG
Source organism: uncultured Frankiaceae bacterium (assembly GCA_964395425.1). Lineage (GTDB taxonomy): Bacteria > Actinomycetota > Actinomycetes > JAFAQI01 > JAFAQI01 > DATAUK01. Next base: position 7,771 of record CAYNDD010000002.1, on the reverse strand, counting down.
GCGATGCCGGACGACGACGTTCGTCGGCTGATCGAGTTGTTGCCGGTGATGGAGTCGCTGTTCAACGAGTAGTTCACGCGGGTCCGCGCGAATCGCGCAGACTTGTGCGCAAGCGGACAGCCGGGCTCCAGCGTTCTCCCAGCAACAGCCTCGACCGTGGATGACATGACCGCCGCCACGATCGATCACGTTGCCCCGACTGATGCGGTCGACTCCTCCGGAGACCGACCGTGGATGCGAAGAGTGCTTCGCGGCCGGGCGGACGACCCGGTTTGGGCTCGACCCGCGCTGATCGCGTTGCTCGCCTCGACCGCGCTGCTCTATCTGTGGGACCTCGGCGGGTCCGGCTGGGCGAACAGCTTCTACTCGGCGGCGGTGCAAGCCGGGTCGACCAGCTGGAAGTCGTTCTTCTTCGGGTCGTTCGACTCGTCGAACTTCATCACCGTCGACAAGCCGCCGGCGTCGCTGTGGGTGATGGACCTGTCCGCGCGATTGTTCGGCGTCAACGCGTGGAGCATCCTGGTCCCGCAGGCGCTGGAAGGCGTTGCCGCGGTCGGCCTGCTCTATGCCACCGTGCGACGACACTTCTCGGCGACGGCCGGACTGATTGCCGGGCTGGTGTTGGCGACCACCCCGGTCGCCACGCTGATGTTCCGCTTCAACAATCCTGACGCGTTGCTCGTCCTGCTGCTCGTCGGTGCGGCGTACGCCGTGACCCGGGCGCTCGAGTCGGCCAGCACCCGATGGCTGCTGCTCGCCGGATCGCTGGTCGGCTTCGGCTTCATCACCAAGATGCTGCAAGCCTTCCTCGTCGTGCCCGGCTTCGGCCTGGTCTACCTCCTCTATGCGAAGACGACGCTGCGCCGGCGGATCGCCCAGCTCTTCGCGGCAGGTGTAGCGGTCGTCGTCGCGGCCGGCTGGTGGGTGGCAGCGGTGATGCTGACACCGGCGTCGAGCCGGCCGTACGTCGGCGGCTCGACCGACAACTCGATCCTGCAGCTGGCCTTCGGCTACAACGGGCTCGGCCGGCTCACCGGCAACGAGACCGGCAGTGTCGGCGGCGGTGGCGGCGGTGGTGGCACGAGCATGTGGGGTGCGACCGGGATCACCCGGCTGTTCGGCGCCGACATGGGCGGCCAGGTTTCCTGGTTGATTCCCGCCGCGCTGTTGCTGGCGGCCGGCACCTGGTGGGCGTTGCGCCGGACGCCGGAGGCATCGGGCCGACGCGGTCAGGTGCTGCTGTGGGTGAGCTGGCTGCTGGTGACCGGGCTGGTCTTCTCCTTCGGCAAGGGCATCATCCACCCCTACTACACCGTCGCGCTGGCGCCGGCCATCGGCGCACTCGTCGGAATCGGCGCCGTAAGCCTGTGGCAGGCACGCTACGGATGGTGGGCGCGCGCAGTGATCGCGGTGACGGTGGCGGTGTCCGCGGTGTGGTCACACCATCTTCTCGCCCGCAGCCCGGCCTGGCATCCGTGGCTTCGCAACGCGATCCTGGTGGTCGGCCTGCTCACCGCCGTCGCCGTGGTGCTGCCCCTCGATCGGGTACGTCGATTCGGTGCCGGCCGATTGATCGCGACAGGTGCGCTGGTGGTCGCGCTGTCCGGCCCGGTTGCCTACTCCCTCGACACCGCGACGACCAGTCACACCGGGGCCATCCCGTCCGCCGGCCCGGCTGTGACGAATGCGTTCGGTACGCCTGGTCAGGCTGGGCGGGGCGGCGCGCCCGGTGGCACCGCTGGTCCGGGCGGCCCGAGTCTCGGGGGCCAGGGCTTCGGCGGCCAGGGCTTCGGCGCGCCGGGTTTCGGCGCACCGGGTCAGGGTGGACCGACGTTCGGACCGGGTGGTGCAGGTAGCACCGGCGGCGGCCGGCCAGGGTTCGGCGCGGCCGGCGGCGGAGGCGGTGCTGGTGGACTTCTGAATGCCGGCACGGTGAGCTCCGCGTTGGCCACTGCGCTGAAGGCGAACTCCTCGTCGTACCGCTGGGTTGCGGCCACGGTTGGCGCGGAGAATGCGTCGGGTTATCAACTCGCCGCCGACGAGCCGGTAATGGCGATCGGCGGGTTCAACGGTACCGACCAGGCGCCGTCGCTCGCCGAGTTCGAGGCGTACGTGCGGGCCGGCGACATCCACTACTTCATCGCCGGTGGCACCGGCTTCGGCCAAGGCGGGTCGCAGGCCGGCAGCAGCGATTCGAGCGAGATCACCGCATGGGTCGAGGCGCACTACACCTCGACGACGATCGGCGGCACGACCGTCTACGACCTGACCGCGGCAAGCTCCTCGACGACTGCCGCGACCTAGCTAGCAGCGGGTACGGTCGTCGTGGATGTGTCGACGCCGAGGGAGCGAGCAGGTGGCTAACCGTCTCGCGACGTCGAGCAGCCCGTATCTGTTGCAGCACAGGGACAATCCGGTCGACTGGTGGCCATGGTGCGATGAGGCGTTCGAGCGTGCCGCGCAGCGCGAGCAGGTTCGAACCGTCGGGGGGAGCCAGACACTCGGAGGGAACCGGATCAGACCTCCGCAGGTGTTGGCGCCTCACGTCGCGTGTCGCGCTGACGGTCGGGCGTCCATCTCTCGAGTAGTGGAGCAACGTCCATGGGTGCGGTGCCGGGTTTCAACACTCGGCTTGCGTATTGGTGGTTTGCGAGTCCCTGCGAGGTTGATCGCGGCTTTCGTTGATGCCGGATGGTCATGGCGCCGGCGCCGGCGATGAGCAGCCCGAGGATGACGTAGCTCAGGTCTCCTGCGTAGGACTCGATGGTCTTGTAGCTCGCTCCGGCGAGGTAGCCCAACAGCGTGAACCCGATGCCCCACCCGATCCCGCCTGCGGCGTTCCAGGTGAGGAACCTTTTGTACGGCATCCGCGATGCGCCCGCCAGACCGGGCATCAGCGCCCTGAGGAACGCGGTGAACCGGGAGAACAAAACCGCGGGCCCACCATTGGTTTGGAGTCGAACGCGGCCGTTATCGATCGCTCGCTGATGGCGGTCAAAGACTGCAAGCTCGAGCAGTCGCTGACCGTAGCGTTTGCCGACCTCGTAGCCGACGCTGTCGCCGCTGATCGCGGCGACGACGACAACGGCCATCATGACCGGGAGCGACACCGCGTGCCGGTAGGCGAGAACGCCGCCCAGGACTACCGCTGTTTCTCCTGGTAGGACGAACCCGACGAACGCAGCAGCTTCGGCGAAGGCGACTGCGCCAACGATCGAGTAGGCCGCAGCGCCGTGAAGATTGAGCAGCGGGTCGATGATCGCGCTGGCAATGCTCACGGGCTGCGTCCTTTCGGATTTGAACTGTTGGCGTGAGGAGTTCGGAGGCGACTCAACAACGGCCTACCCAACCTGTGGTTGCTGTTGCGTTCGCTTAGGTGGATCGTGCGGTTCGGTCAGGCGTCCTTGCGCTGTAGCCGTGATGCTTCCGCGGCGATGAGGACGACGGTGTAGACGGCAAGCACCGCTGTTCCTGCGGTGGGTGACAGGGCTGAGGTAAGCCGCGTCGCCCCGTCGTACATGCTGGCGCCGGCGTTGGAGGGCAGGTACTGGATGAGGTGGTTGCTGACGGAGTCGGGGAGCAGCATGGTTAGAGGCGGGATGACGAAGAACGTTCCGACGAACGCTGAGATCCCGCCGGCGCTGTTGCGGAGCAGTGCTCCGATGGCGACTCCGATCATGCCGGCGAGTGTGAGGTATCCGGCCGCGCCGACGACCGAGCGGACGGCGCCGGGGGCGGTCAGCGAGACGCTGAGGTGGTGCCCGCTGAGGATGGCCTGGCCAATGGAGAAGGAGGTGAAGCTCGCCGTGAGCGACAGGGTGAAGACCACGGCGGCGAAGACGGCCAGCTTGGCCCAGAGCACGGGGAGACGGGCGGGTACGGCGGTCAGTGAGGACCGGATCATTCCGGTGCTGTACTCGCCGCTGATGACAAGGACGCCGAGGACCCCGAAGGCGAGCTGCGCGAAGGTAACGCCGGCCAAGCTGCTGCCGATGGCGGTGAACGCGGCACGGTTGGCGGCGTTGAACGTGTGGTACTGGCTGGCGTTGACGGCGGTGATCAGCGCGCCGATGCCGATCATCAAAGTGATGCCGATGAGCAGGGTCCAGACCGTTGAGCGCAGGGACCGCAGCTTGGTCCACTCCGAGGTGATGACCCGTAGCTGGGTGACCTTGACCGGCCGGGTGGCGGGCATCGCCAGGATGGTGGTCACGCGGCGACCGCCGTGGTGAGGTCCCGGGCGCGGTACTCGACGGAGTCGTGGGTCAGTTTCATGAAGGCGTCCTCTAATGACGCGAGCTGCGGAGTGAGCTCGAAGATGGGGATGCTGGCGTGCCAGGCGGTGGTTCCGATCTGCTCGGCGGTCAGGCCTTCGACGTACAGGACGTCGGGCTCGGTGCCCGTGGTGACCGTGACGCCCGTCGCGAGGAGCAGCCGGGTGAGTTCGACGCTGCTGGCGGTGCGGACGGTGACGGTGTTGCCGGTTGCTCGGGCGATGAACTCCTCGACGGTGGTGTCGGCGATGAGCCGGCCTCGCCCGACGACGACGAGGCGGGTTGCGGTCTGCGCCATCTCACTCATCAGGTGTGAGGAGACGAAGACGGTGCGTCCCTCGGCGGCGAGGCCTGTGAGCAGGTTACGAATCCACAGCACGCCTTCTGGGTCGAGCCCGTTGATGGGCTCGTCGAGAACAACGACTTTCGGGTCGCCGAGCAGCGCGGACGCGACCCCAAGGCGCTGACCCATGCCGAGGGAGAAGCCGCCGACGCGCTTACCAGCGGCGTCTCCCAAGCCGACCATGTCGATGACCTCCTCGACGCGCCGCCGCCCGATCCCGTTGGTCTGAGCGAGGGCGAGCAGGTGGTTGCGGGCGGAGCGTCCGGTGTGGATCGACTTGGCCTCGAGCAACATCCCCAGCTCGCCCATCGGCGCGGAGCTTGCCCGGTAGCTGGTGCCGCTGACCCGGATGCGCCCGCTGGTCGGGTGGTCAAGTCCGGCGATCATTCGCATCGTGGTGGACTTGCCGGCCCCGTTCGGCCCGAGGAAGCCCGTCACGATGCCGGGGTGAACGACGAAGGACAGGTCCTCGACCGCTACCTTCTCGCCGTAGGTCTTGGACACGTGCTCAACTTCGATCATGCTCTGACTCCTTGTTAGTGGTGCGGGTGTGGGACGGACTAGCGGGCCGCGGGCGACCGGTCGTGGACGGGAAGCGCGCGGGCGTACGCCGGGATGGCGGCTGCCGCAACCATCAGGTGCATGCACATCAGCGCGAAAACCGCGCCTGCGCTGACACCGGTCATCTGACCTGAGGCGAGCACAGCGATGTCCGGAACAAACGAGACCACGACCACGGCGGGGACGGTCTTGCGAAGGACGCTGCCGGGCCGGGTCGCTCGGGCCCGGATCACACTCCACCCGACCGCGCCGGCGATGAGCCCGAAGACCGTCAGAGGGATGAACGTGGCGGGATGAAGCGGGGTGAAGCTGCTGGATGCCCCGGCGGCACGGGCGATTACGGAGATCATCAGGTTGCCGACGACCGCGGCCGCCACACCGACCGCGATCAGGCTCAGCATGCGGCCGCGACCGGCAGCGGGGCGGGTGCTCACCGGGGTTGAGGTGTCTGCGAGCTGCTGGGTCATGGGCTGGTCCTTCGGGTGATGAGCGGCACGGTTGCCGATATCTCCAAGGTGCCAGCGGCCGGCATGGCGGCGCGTCGTCTAAGCGCAGGCCGTTTCCGGGTGCCGTACTGCGCCTGTAGTAGCCGCAGGTACTGCGGCCGCAGGGCGCGCGGGCCGTCTGACCCGCCTATCGTCAAGACCATGAGGGCCCGGTGGACACCACGAAGCGCGCTCAGCCGCTGGGGTGCCGCCGCAGACACCGCGCTCGCCGGTGCGCTGCTGGTGTTCGTGCTGCTCGTCCCACCACCGGGTGGCGGTGGTCACGTGCTCAGCAGGTCCGCGACAGCGATCACGTTCACCGTTGTCGCGTGCCTGGCGCTCGCGGCGCGCAACCGCTGGCCGGTGGCGGTCCTGGCAGTGGTCACCGCGGCGGTGTTCGTCGTGACCGCGTGCACCACCACCCGCACCGCCGCGCTCGTCGCGGTTCTGCTCGCGCTCTACACGGTCGCGGTCAGAACCGGCCGCCGCACCAGTTTCATCAGCTGGGGCGCGGCAGCCGCGGCACTGCTGGTCTCCACCGCGTTCTCACCCCGGGACGGGTCCGTCGGCGCCGAGATCCTGTCCCTTTTGGCCTGGACAGCGCTGGCAATAGCGGTCGGTGACAGCGTCCGCAACCGCCGCTCTTACATCGCCTCCGTCGAGGAGCGCGCGCTGCGCGCCGAGGATGCACTACACGACGAAGCCCGCCGCCAGGTCGCGGAAGAACGACTACGAATCGCCCGCGAGCTACACGACGTCGTCGCCCACCATATGGCCGTCGTGACCGTTCAAGCCGGTGTCGCCAGCCACCTCATCGCCACCGAACCCGACGCCGCGGCGGCGGCACTCGAGCACATCAAGCGAGCCGGCCGCACCGTGCTCGACGAGCTCAGCGGCATCATGTCCGTGCTCCGCGACCCCAACGAGACCACCACATCCGCGCCCTCGCCAGGGCTAGACCAGCTCGGCGAGCTCATCGACTCGTTCAAGGCATCCGGTCTGACCGTCGCGCTCACCCAGACCGGTGCCACGCGGCTTCTGGGCCCCGCCGTCGACCTCGTCGCGTTTCGGGTCCTGCAGGAAGCCCTGACCAACGCCCACAAGCACGGCACCGGCAGCGCGCACGCGGCGATCACCTACGCCCCCGACTCCCTGTCGCTGTGCGTCACTAACCCCACCGTCACCTCCGCCACACTGCGAAGCGGCCACGGCCTAATCGGCATGAAAGAACGCGCCGCCGCCGTCGGCGGGCGGCTATCCGCCGGTCCCAGCCTCAACGGACAGTTCCAGGTTCACGCGGTGCTGCCACTTGCCATGAGCCAGCCGTGATCCGCGTCGTCCTCGCCGACGACCAGTCCCTCATCCGCGGCGGCTTCCGCGCCCTCATCGACTCCACCGACGACCTGAAAGTTGTCGGCGAAGCGAGCAACGGACGCGAGGCACTCGAGATCTTGCGCAGCACACCCACCGATGTCATCGTCATGGACGTGCGAATGCCCGGCATGGACGGGCTCGAAGCCACCCGCCACATCATCAACGACCCAGGGCTCACCCGCGTACGAGTCCTCATCCTCACGACTTTCGAGCTCGACGAGCACGTCTTCGACGCTCTCCGCGCCGGCGCAAGCGGGTTCCTCGGCAAAGGAGTCGAGCCCACCGAGCTCCTCGACGCCATCCGAACCATCGCCGCCGGAGACACCCTCATGTCCCCCCGAGCCACCCAGGCCCTGATCACCCACTACATGTCATCACCCGCAGCGCAACCCTCCACAGGCCCATCCCCGCTCGCCCAGCTCACCGAGCGAGAACGAGAAATCGTCGGGCTCGTCGCCCGAGGCCTCACCAACGACGACATCGCCCAACGACTCGTTCTGTCTCGCCTGACAGTCAAAACCCACGTCAACCGCGCCATGACCAAGACCGGCTCCCGCGATCGGGCCCAGCTCGTCGTCCTCGCGTTGACCACTGGACCCTCGGTCGACACTTAGCCAACGATTGTCGCCGCCCCGCACAGAGCAACCGGGATCGAGAGCCGTCGGCCACCTGGTCAACTGCGCGCTTAGCGGCTTGGTTTGATGGAGTTTCGGGCGCAGTCTTCACACCTAAAC
>CAYNDD010000001.1:0-64499 GCA_964395425.1 uncultured Frankiaceae bacterium | reverse complement strand
CGATGCCGCCGACCGGCACGAGGACGTCGTCATCCGAGATCACCGGATCCGGCTCGCCCTGCTGGCCGAACCGCTCGCGCCCGGTGCCGCCGCGGCCGCGGTTGCGCTCGCGGAACCGGCCCCGCCGGCCGCGGTTGCCGCCGAACTCGTCGTCGTCACGCGGGCCACCCTGGCCGGAGTTGCCCTGGCCGCCGTTGTTCTGGGAGTTCTGGGAGTTCTGGTTGGTCTGGTTGGCCTGGTTGGCCTGGCCGCTGCCGGAGTTGCCTCGGTTGCCGCCCTGATTGCCCTGACCGCCCTGACGCTGGTTGCGGTCGCCGCGGTCGCGCTGCTGGCCGTCGCGCTGCTGGCCGTCACGCTGGTTGTCGCGCTGCTGGGTCTCGCGCGCGGGCGCGTCAGTGCTCCCGGCCTGCGACGAGGCGGACTCGCGGCGGCCGTTGCCGGCGGCGCGGGTGCGCGTCGTAGCGTCCGCGTCGGCGCGAGCCGGCTCGGTGACCGAGCCGGCTTTGCCGCCCGACTGGGCCGCCTGGATCGCTTCGATCAGCTGGTTCTTGCGCAGCTTCGCGGTGCCGGAGATACCGAGGTCACCGGCCAGTTGCTGCAACTCGGGCAGCAGCTTCGACGAGAGACCGGCGGTGCGGCGGCGGGTGCCGCCACCCGAGCCGTTGGACGACTCGGAAGAGTTGTGGGTCGAGGCCCCGACTGCCGTGACAGTGGCAGTGCCGGACTCGACATCGTGAGTTTCGCTCACAAGGATCCTTCCTTACTGGTGTGGTGCGGCCGGCCGACTTCGGCCTGGCGGCACCGTGGTCCGCCTGTGCAGCGGACGTGTGTGGAGCCACTCCCGGGAGGGGTTCTCTCGCAGTGCACCCGCGGTTGTTGACTGCGGGGTCGCGACGGAGTCAGAAAACGATTTCCTCACTAAAGGATGTCATCTGATTTCGGTGCGCAATTCGCGAGGACCTCGCCCCGTCGGGGCGGCTGTCGCAACCTACAGCGTAGTGGTCGCTGCCTGTCGATGCCAACAATTCACAAAATCGCTTTGTTCCGCGTGTCGGGTGACCGCGTCCCGCTTCCCTACAGCGCGACGACCTGAGCCCCGCCTCGATCGACCTCGAGCGGCAGCGCGGACCAACCGCGTCGGGCGAATCCCATCGCGTGCTCGCGGGTGTCCGCGGTGGTCAACGCAAGCACGGTCGGACCGGCACCGGAGATCACGGCCGGCACACCGGCGTCCCGGAGTTCGCGGAGCAATGCCGCGCTGCGCGGCATGGCCGCTTCCCGGTACGACTGGTGCAGCGCGTCCTCGGTTGCGGCCATCAGAAGGTCCGGCTCCGAGCGCAGCGCCGCGACGAGTAGGGCCGCGCGACCGGCGTTCCGCGCCGCATCGCCGTGGCTCACCGACTCCGGCAGCAGCCGTCGCGCGGCCCGGGTCGACGAGCTCGCGCCCGGCACGAACGCGACTGGCGAAAGTGAGGTGGTCACCGGCACAGATACTGCCTTGGCGCCCCCGTCATCGATCCACGCCACGGTCAACCCGCCGAGCAGGCAGGCCGCGACGTTGTCCGCATGCCCTTCCAGCGATGCAGCCAGCTCGAGGACGCCGGCGTTGTCGAGCCGCTCGGCGCCGCCGACGACCAGGCCACGTGCTGCAACGACACCGGCGACGATCGCCGCCGCAGACGAGCCGAGGCCACGACCATGCGGGATTCGGTTCGCACACACAACTTCCAAGCCCTTCGGTGCCCCGCCGAGGACCTTGAACGCGGCCCGCATCGACTTGACCACGAGATGGCGCGCGTTGCGCGGCACGCTTGCCGCGCCCATGCCGGCCACATCGACACTGAGACCCGGCTCATCGGTCACCCGCACCACGACGTCGTCGTACAGGCCCAAGGCGAGGCCGAGCGCGTCGAAGCCGGGACCGAGGTTTGCACTGGTCGCCGGTACCTTCACGCGCAGCGGTGCCGCTCGGAACGCCGGGCCGCCGCGTCGGGCCATCAGGGTGTCCCGCGACTACAGCTCGAGCGCCGCGGCCGCGGCGGCGACATCAGCGGCGATCGTCATGGGCACCGGCGCGCCGGCGATCGCCCACTCGGGGTCCTTCAAGCCGTTGCCGGTCACGGTGCAGACCACTTTGCTGCCCGGCCGGATCGATCCGTTTGCGTGTGCCTGCAGCAATCCCGCGACGCTTGCCGCACTCGCCGGCTCGACGAACACGCCCTCTTCGCGGGCCAGCAGCCGGTACGCCGAGAGGATCTCGCGGTCGGTGACCGCCTCGATCGCACCACCCGACTCATCGCGCGCGGCGAGCGCCTGCTGCCACGAGGCGGGGTTGCCGATCCGGATCGCGGTGGCGATCGTCGACGGGTTCGGCACGGCCTCGCCGCGCACGATCGGTGCCGCGCCGGCCGCCTGGAAGCCGCGCATCACCGGCCGCATCGTCGCGGTGCCGTCGGCGGCGTACTCGGTGTAGCCCTTCCAGTACGCCGTGATGTTGCCGGCGTTGCCGACCGGCAGGCAGTGCACGTCCGGTGCGTCGCCGAGGGCGTCGCAGATCTCGAACGCGGCGGTTTTCTGACCTTCGATCCGGTACGCGTTGACCGAGTTGACCAGCGAGACCGGGTGATGCTCGGCAAGGTCGCGGGCAAGGTTGAGGCAGTCGTCGAAGTTGCCGTCGACCTGCAGGAGCCGCGCGCCATGCACGAGCGCTTGCGCCAACTTGCCCATCGCGATCTTGCCGCTCGGCACCAGCACCGCGCAGATCATCCCGGCCCGGACTGCATACGCCGCTGCACTGGCTGAGGTGTTGCCGGTCGAGGCGCAGATGACCGCCTTCGAGCCTTCCTCGGCCGCCTTGCTGATCGCGAGCGTCATGCCGCGGTCCTTGAACGAACCGGTCGGGTTCATGCCTTCAACCTTGAGGAACACGTCGCAGCCGGTCGCGGCGGACAGCCGCGGCGCGGTCAGGAGCGGCGTACCGCCTTCGAGCAAGGTGATGACCGGCGTGGTCGACGTCACCGGAAGCCGGTCGCGAAACTCCTCGATCACCCCTCGCCACGGCGACGTGCGCGCGATGGTCGCGGTCATTCGACGCCCCCTTCGACCCTCATGACACTTGCCACCGCCCGCACCGAGTCGAGCCGGCGGACCTCCTCGACGGTCGCCGACAGAGCCGCATCGGTTGCCTCGTGCGTGACGAGCACCAATGTCGCTTCGTCGCCGTGACCTTCCTGGTGCACGGTCTGGATCGACACGTCGTGGACCGCGAACGCCTGCGCGACGCTCGCCAGCACACCCGCCTTGTCGGCGACGTCGAGACTGACGTGGTAGCGCGTGACGGTCTCCCCCATCGGGCGGATCCGCAGCTGCGCATACGACGAGTCGCCGGCGCCGCGCGCGTCACTCAACCGGTTGCGGCAGACCGCAACCAGGTCGCCGAGCACTGCGCTGGCGGTCGGTGCGCCGCCGGCGCCACGCCCGTAGAACATCAGCTGGCCGGCCGCATCGGCTTCGACGAACACCGCGTTGTAGGCATCCCGCACACCGGCCAACGGGTGGGTCCTCGACAGGATCGCCGGGTGCACGCGCACGCCGATCGAGTCGCGTCCCGAGTGGTCGGGGCCGCGTTCGGCGATCGCGAGCAGCTTGACGACCCCGTTCATGTCGCGGGCGGTCCTGACGTCGCTCGCGGTCACCTCCCCGATGCCCTCGCGGTAGACGTCGGCTGCGGTGACCCGGGTGTGGAAGGCGAGCCCGGCCAGGATCGCCGCCTTCGCCGCCGCGTCGAAGCCATCGATGTCCGCGGACGGATCGGCCTCGGCATACCCGAGCGCCTGGGCTTCCTCGAGCGCCTCGTCGAACCCGGCGCCGGTGGAGTCCATCTGGCTGAGGATGTAGTTGGTGGTGCCGTTGACGATGCCGGTCACCCGGGTCACCCGGTCGCCGGCCAGTGACTCGCGCAGCGGCCGGAGCAGCGGGATCGCGCCCGCGACGCTGGCCTCGCAATACAAATCGGCGTTGCCACGACGGGCTGCGTCGTACAAGGTTGCGCCGTCTTCGGCGAGCAACGCCTTGTTGGCGGTCACCACCGAGACGCCGCGCTCGAGGGCGGCGACCAGCAGTGACCGGGCCGGCTCGATGCCGCCGATCACCTCGATCACGACGTCGACGTCCTCCCGCGCCACGAGTGCCGCGGCGTCGGAGGTGAACAGCGCCGGGTCGACCGGCAGGTCGCGGGCCCGGCCGGGCCGGCGGACGGCGATCCCGACCAGCTCGAGCGAGGCGCCGATCCGCTGAGTGAGGTCATCGCGCTGGAGCTGCAGCAGGCGGACCACCTCGGTGCCGACCACGCCACAACCGAGCAGCGCGACTCGTAGCGTCCGGTCGGTCATCCCTGGTCCAATGCGAGCAGGTCGGCAGCGGTTTCGCGGCGGATCAGCACGCGGCTCTCCCCGGCCCGCACGGCGACGACCGGCGGACGGGGTACGGCGTTGTAGTTGCTCGCCATCGATCGACAGTAGGCGCCGGTCGCGGCGATGGCGAGCAGGTCGCCGGGTGCCAGGTCGCCGGGCAGCCAGGTGTCGCGGACGACGATATCGCCCGCCTCGCAGTGCTTGCCGACCACACGAGCAAGCATCGGCTCGGCATCGCTCGTCCGTGAGGCCAACACGCAGGTGTATTCGGCGTCGTACAACGCGGTTCGGATGTTGTCGCTCATCCCGCCGTCGATGCTGACGTAGGTGCGGATGTGGTCGACATCCTTGATCGTGCCGACTTCGTAGAGGGTCACGCCGGCCGGTCCGATGATCGCCCGGCCCGGCTCGAACGCGAGCCGCGGCACCGGCAACGACTGGGCAGCGCACTCGCGGTCGACGATCGTGCGAAGCTGCTTCGCGACCTCGGCGACGTCAGCCGGGTCGTCGTCGGAGGTATAGGCAATGCCGAGGCCGCCACCGAGGTCGAGCTCCGGCAACGTGATGCCGAGCGCGTCGCGAATCGTGCCGAGCAGGCCGATCACCCGGTGTGCGGCAACGTCGAAACCGGCAGTGTCGAAGATCTGCGAGCCGATATGGCTGTGCAGCCCGACCAGCTCGAGCGACGGCAGCATCGAGGCCCGGCGCACCGCTTCAAGGGCCGCGCCGCTGGTCAGCGAGAAGCCGAACTTCTGGTCCTCGTGTGCGGTCGCGATGAACTCGTGCGTGTGGGCCTCGACGCCGACCGTGACCCGCACGAGCACCTTCGGCCGCACCCCGGCTGCCTCTGCCACGTAGGCGAGGCGAGCGATCTCGAGGTCGCTGTCCAGCACGATCCGGCTGACGCCGGACTCGATCGCGGCACGAAGCTCGGCGATCGATTTGTTGTTGCCGTGCAACAGGATTCGCTCGGCCGGCACGCCGGCCGCAAGCGCGGTCTCAAGCTCGCCGCCGGTCGCGACGTCGAGTGACAGGTCCTCGTCGAGGATCCAGCGTGCCACCTGTTTCGACAGGAACGCCTTGGCGGCGTAATAGATGTCGGTGTCGGGTCCGAAGGCGGCGCGATAGGCCCGGCAGCGGGCCCGCACGTCGTCCTCGACGATGAGGTACGCCGGGGTGCCATGCGCGGCCGCGAGGTCGCGCACATCGCATCCGCCGAGCTGCATGACACCACCCAGGCGCTCGGTGCCGACCGGCCAGACCGCGGGATCGAGCCGGCCGAGATCCTCGGGAGGCGGGCCGAGCGGGTGCGGCGGCGCCGAGACGTCGCCGTGCAGGGCACCGGCCGGGTGCGCCCTCACATCCGCTCCGGAGCGGTCACGCCGAGCAGGCCGAGGCCGTTCGCGAGCACGATCCGGGTGGCCTCGACCAGCCACAGCCGCGCGCGGGTGAGGTCGGTGGCGGGCTCGTCGGCCATCGGCAGGACCCGGCAGGCGTCGTAGAACCGGTGGTAGGTGGCCGCGAGCTCCTCGAGGTAGCGCGCGACCCGGTGCGGCTCGCGGAGCTCCGCGGCGCCGATCACGATCCGCGGGTATTCGCCGAGCGCGCCGAGGAGCGCGCCTTCATGCGGGTCGGCCAGCAGGGCGGGGTCGAAGTCCGCGTCGGCGCCGCGCTCGATCCCGAGGCTGGCGGCGTTGCGCAATAGAGAGGAGACCCGGGCATGGGCGTACTGCACGTAGAACACCGGGTTGTCGTTGGTCTGCCGGGCCCACAGACCGAGGTCGAGGTCGATCGGCGAGTCGCTGCTGTAGCGGGCAAGCGCGTAGCGCGCGGCGTCGACCCCGATGGCGTCGACCAGGTCGGCCATCAGTACGACGTTGCCGGCCCGCTTGCTCATCCGGACCGGCTCGCCGTCGGTGACCAGGTTGACCATCTGACCGATCAGCACCTCGACGGTCTGGTCCGGGTCGTCGCCGAAGCACGCGGCAACCGCGCGAAGCCGGCCGACATACCCGTGGTGATCGGCGCCCAGCATGTAGATCAGCCGGTCGAACCCGCGCTCCCGCTTGTCGAGGTAGTAGGCGCAGTCGGCGGCGAAGTAGGTCCACTCGCCGTCGCCCTTGCGCAACACCCGATCCTTGTCGTCGCCGAAGTCGGTCGTCCGCAGCCAGAGCGCGCCGCCGTCCTCGTAGACGCGACCCAGCTCGGTCAGCCGCGCGAGTGCGACGTCGAGCTTTCCGTTGTCATGCAGCGACTTTTCGTTGAAGTACACGTCGAAGACAACGCCGAAGTCGGCCAGCGACTGCCGGATCTCGGCGAACATCAGCTCGACCCCGTCGCTGCGGAACGCCTCCTGGGCCTCGTCGTCGGGGAGGTCGAGAATCCCGGGCCGGCTGGCGACGATCGCGGCGGCGATGTCGTCGATGTAGTCCCCGACGTACCCGCCCTCTGGGATCGGCTCGTGCCGAGCCGAGGCGAGCAGTGACCGGGCGAACCGGTCGACCTGGGATCCCGCGTCGTTGAAGTAGTACTCCCGGGCGACGTCGGCACCGGCCGCGCTCAGCACCCGGCCCAGCGCGTCGCCGACGGCTGCCCACCGCACGGCGCCGATGTGCACCGGGCCGGTCGGGTTGGCCGAGACGAACTCCAGGTTGATCCGCTCCTTGGCCAGCACGTCGCTGCGGCCGTATTCGGTGCCGGCCGCCACGATCAGCCGGGCCAGCTCGCCCTGAGCGCCGTGCGAGAGCGTGATGTTGAGAAACCCCGGGCCTGCGACCTCGACCGCGTCGATGCCGTCCGCCGACCGCAGTCGGCCGGCAATGACCTCGGCTACCTCCCGCGGCGGCCGGCCGGCCGGCTTGGCGAGCTGCAGTGCGGCGTTCGTCGCGTAGTCGCCGTGCTCCTTGTTCTTAGGGCGCTCGATGACCACGCTGTCCGGGACGGGCACGGCGAGGTCGCCGTCGGTGACCGCGGCTCGAATCGCGGACAGGACGGCGCCAGCAAGATCGCCGGGGGTCACCCTCCGAGGTTATCGTTTGGCCGTTCAAACAGCCCGCGGGTTGTTAGTCGCCGGCGATGATCTTGTCGACCTGCGGCCGGCTCAACGGCCGGTGTGCCAGTGGCTGCTCGGCCGGCCGCATCCCGGCCAGGACGATCCCGAGGTGCCGGCGCCAGGCTTCGGGCGCCACCCCCCGGGTGGTCTCGATCACGCCCCGGATCGACCACATGATCACGGTCAGATCGGTGCTGGTGAGGTCGGCCCGCACCCGGCCGTGGCGCTTGGCGTCCTCGAGCAACCCGCCGACCGTCGTACGGAGTCGGTGGATCGACGGGTTGTCGACGTCGGTGTTCCACAGCCGGGGAAGGCAGCCGCTGTGCTCAGCCTGGTAGGCGCTCGCCGCCTCGAGGTAGCGCTCGAGCCCACCGCCGTCGGGTTGCTCGGCGGCGTCCTCGGCGAAGGCGAGCATGGCGTCGAGCACGTCTTGGACGAGGGCGGCGACCAGCGCGTCCTTGGTGCTGAACCGGCGGTAGAGGGTGCCGACGCCGACCCCCGCGACCCGCGCAATCTCCTCGACGCTCGCGTCGAGCCCGCGGTCCGCGAAGACCTGCCAGGCGGCGTCGATCAGGTGCTGGCGGTTCGCCGCGGCGTCGCGGCGCAGATGCGGCCGGGTCGCGATCGCGGCTGCCCGGCTCATTCGGGCTCGTCCCCGACCAGGGTGCCGGCCGCGATCATGCCGAGCTCCGCGTGTGGCAGCGCGTCCCGAAGCTCGGGTTGGCTCAGCGCGCGGTGCCGCTTCGGGACCAGGGTGGTCGCAAGCGCGGCGGCCGCTGCGGTCGCGGTCAGCAGCTCGAACCCGTGGGTGTAGCCGGACTCGCGGGGCAGGCCGCCTGCCCGCGCGGTCGAGGTCACGATGCTGCTCATCACGGCGGCGCCGATCGAGCCACCGATGGTGCGGATGTTTGCGTTCATCCCGCTCGCGACGCCGGTCTGACCGGGCGGGACACCTTCGACGATGAGGCTGGACATCGCCGAGAACGCCAACCCGAAGCCGATCCCCATCAGCGTCGTCGCGAGCACGATCTGCCACTGGTGGTCGTGCGCGACGACCAGCAGGATGAACGGGAGGACGCTGATCGTCGCGCCCGTGATCAGGACCGCCTTGCCGCCGTACCGGAGCGTGAGCCGTCCGGACGCGGCACCGAAGACGAACATCATCGCGCTCGACGGCAGCAGGATCAGGCCGGAGTGAGTGATGCTCGCGCCGAAGCCGTAGCCCGCCGACGGTGCGGTCTGGAGGAACTCCGGCAGGAACGCGAACGTTGCGTACATTCCGACGCCGAACATCAGAGCGACCAGGTTCGCCGTCCACACCACTGGAATTCGCATCATCCGCATGTCGATGAGCGGCCGTGTCGATCGGGTCTCCGCGAGCACCCAGGCCGCCGCGAGCAACATGGCGATCACCAGCAGGGCGATGACCCGGCCGGAACCCCAACCCCAGGTCGGCGCCTCACTCACCGGCAACAGCAACGCGACCAGCCACGCCGACAGCAGAACCGCAGATCCCCACGCAAGCTTGCCGGGCTGCCGGACCGGCGACTCGGGGATGACGATGCGGGCGGCGATCCCGGCCAGCACGAGCATCACCATCGGGATCCAGAACAGCCAGTGGTAGTCGAAGGTTTCGACGATCGGGCCGGCGAGCACGATGCCGAGGCCGCCGCCTGCTGCGGCCAGCGCGGCGATCACGCCGACCGCCCCCGGCACCCGCTCGGCGGGGAACTCGTCGCGGATGATGCCGAACGCGAGGGGAACCACACCTCCACCGACTCCTTGGATCACGCGACCCGCGAGCATCACACCGATCGAGCCGGCGAGCGCGGACAACAGCGTCCCGGCTGCGAGCGCCGCCAGTGCCACCACGAACAGTCGCTGCTTGCCCCACATGTCGCCGAGGCGGCCGATGATCGGCGTGAAGATCGAGGCCGAGAGCAGGTACGCAGTGAGCACCCAGGTCGCGGTGTTCTGCGTGGTGTGCAGGCCGCGCTCGATGGTCGGCAGGACCGGGATCACCAACGATTGAAGGAGCGCGTAGGCGCCCACTGCGGTTGCGAGCACCGCGAATGTCGCCTGGTAGTGAGCGCGCTCGGGTTGCTCGGTCACCGTCGGTCCCCCTGACCGCTTAACCGGAGTGTCGGCTCCGCTTCCCGCGAAGCCTATTACGAACCGGAACGTCTACTCCGGATCTCGATCCGGCGGCGCCGTCCCTTCCCGCATCCGGCGGCGTACCGCTGCTAACCTCGGCGGGTCCCCGCCCCCGTAGCTCAGGGGATAGAGCACCGCCCTCCGGAGGCGGTGGCGCAGGTTCGAATCCTGCCGGGGGCACTTTGTGAAACCGCAGGTCAAAGCCGGTTGTTGGATTGAACGAAGATCATTTCGGAAGCTGGTCTTCCCACAGCCTTCCCGCAGCTGATCCGCGAATCTCGGCGCTCGCGCGCTCGGCCGCACACGTTTTCCCAGGTCAGCGCCGTGGCGTTCCATTCGTAAACCTGCGCAATTGCCCACGGAGGCGGGAGCGGTAGTTGGCCGCGTGCGCGCCCACGGAACCCTGCGGGTCTCCGAAATGTGCATGCAGGCAACGTCCTGTCGGCGGGTTCGCTACCGTGCGCGGCCGTCTGGTCGTCTCATGTTTCATCGGTTGCGAGCGCAGCGTCGAGGGCGGCCATGACGTGGAGACGCGTCGTGGGGAAGGTCGGAACAGCACTGTCCGCGTCGGAGATGAGAAGTTCGATCTCGGTGCAACCGAGGATGATGCCCTGCGCGCCGGCGGCGATCAGGCGACCGATGACGTCCCGATAGAGCTGGCGGGATTCGTCTCGTAGTACTCCCAGGCAGAGTTCGTCGTAGATGATGCGGTGGACGGCTGCACGATCGTCGTCGGGTGGGACGAGCAGCTTCAGTCCGTGACTTTCGATCCGGTCGCGGTATGACGTTTGCTCCATCGTGAACGCCGTGCCGAGCAGTCCCACTGTCGTGAGACCAGCCGAGGTCACCGCGGATGCTGCGACGTCGGCGATGTGAAGGAGCGGGATGCCAACCGCGGCCTGCACCTGCTCGGCTGCGATGTGCATGGTGTTGGTGAAGATCAGTAGTAGGTCAGCGCCGGCGGCCTCGAGGCGTTGTGCTGCCCCGGCCAAGACCTGGCCGGCCTCGTCCCATTGGCCGGAGGCTTGAAGTGCTTCGATGTCCGCGAAGTCCACGGAGTCGAGCACGATCCGAGCTGAATGCAGGCCGCCGAGTCGTTCGCGGGTCAGGACGTTGGCGAGGCGGTAGTACTCCGCGGTGCTTTCCCAGCTCATGCCTCCGATCATTCCGATCGTTCGCGAGCTACTGGAAAGCACTGGCTTTGTGGTCATGCCGCCACTGCTGGACGGGTCCGGCTGCGGTCTTGCCACCAGGCGACGGTAGCTGCCGCGGCCTCGTCGAGCGGTGTGGCGTCGAGGCCGAAGGCTGTGGTGAACGCGGAGGAATCCATGACGAACGGTGCCGTGAACTGATAGCGCACCTCACCGAGCTCACGCACGACGGGTGAGATCAGGCCAATCGCGCGCATCGACCAGTTTGGGATGGTGCTCACCTTGGGGGTCGCTACTCCAGCGGCCTCGGCGAACGCAGTGATCATCTCGCGCTGGCTGCGCGGCGGGCCGCTCGGCACGTGCCAGATCTTGCCCCAGGCCCTTTCGTTGCTGCCGAGCGTGGCCAGGGTGCTCGCGACGTCGTCGACGTAGGTCCAGGTGTGAGGAAGGTCTGGGTCGCCGATCACCCGGACGGTTCGACCGCTCAGAACGAGGGGCACGGTGCGACTGCCCATGGTGGCGGTGTCGGTGAACCCGGGGCCGAAGTAGTCCGACGCCCGGGCTTCGGCGGCATGGATCCGTCCTGCCTGGTGGGCGGCGTAAGCGTCGGTCCACATGCCGGCGCGGATGCGGCCCTTCTTCCCTGTCGATGCGGCTGGCATGTCCTCGGTCATCGGTGCATCGACCGGCCCGTAGCTGTAGAGGTTGGACAGCGTGACGAGCACTGCTCCGGATCGTTCGGCGGCAGCGAGGATTCCGGCGGCCATCGGCGGCCACTCGCTCGCCCACTGCGCGTATGAACGCGGGCTCGCACAGTTATAGAGAGCAGCCGCGCCCTCACTCGCGTGCGTCAAGGCGTCGGCATCGGTGGCGTCGACTGCCAGGTTCTCGATGCCGGGGTGGTCGGGACCTTGTCCTCGACGTGAGAGGAGACGAACCTGGTGTCCTTGGTCGGCGAGAACCAGTGCGGTCGCCTGACCGACGGTTCCTGCTCCCACGATGACGTGCGACATGATGTGTGCCTTCCTTGTTGAGGCTTGTGGTTTCGGGGTCTTAGATCCCGGTCGTCAGCACGGGCTGTGCGGCGAGTGCTTCGATCCGGGTTGTGTGGTCGATGGTGAACGCGAACTCGGCACCGAATGCTGCGGCGGGGCTGAACGATCCACGCAACGACCGGCTCAACGTCTCCTCGACAGCGCGGACGCTGGCGGCCGCGGTGAAGGCGTACGACTCACCGGTCTCGAGCCAGGCTTGGGCGGTCGCGCCGTCGGCACTGGTGGCTCGTGCCCAGCCATGTGACCGGAGACTCTGCGGTTCGTCAGCGGTGGGGATGGCCGCGTATGCGGTGATGTTGGGCGCCTCGGTGGCGTGGAAGGCGGCCTCCAGGTCACCGGTGGGCAGTGGCATCACCGTGCACGTTCCGTCCGGCAGGCTGATCGCGGTGATGCCTGATCCGAGCGCAAGCGCCTCGAGCCCACCGTTGCGGCGAACCCAGCCACCGAACGGGAGACTCACTTGCCTCGTGGCGGCGACACCCGGCCCAGCTTCTGCTGTCGCGGCTTTGCTCGCGACCTCGAGGTGCGTCGCGCCGCCGACGGCGTCACTGACGTAGCGTGCGAGACAGTTGGTGGCGACAACACCGAACCCGACGCCAGGGATGATCGCGACGCCGGCGTTCTGGGCGCGCGGGTTGAGGTCGTAGAGGGCGCGGAAGACTTGAAGCTCATTGCTGATATCGAGGTAGTGCACGTCGGCGGCGAGGCAGGCCTCGGCAAGCGGCATCGCGGTGTGCAGGAACGGGCCGGCAGCATTAAGAACCAGGTCCACATCGGCAAACGCAGGGCTGAGTGCGGCTCGGTCGTCGAGGCTCAGGACCCGGTATGGCACGTCGAGCTTGGCCGCTAGGGCTGACAGCGCCGACGCGTTGCGTCCGGCGAGTATGGGGTGGTGGCCCTGGTCGAGTGCGTGTTGGGCGATGAGTGCGCCGGTGTAGCCGGCGGCGCCGTACAGCATCCAGGTTGCGCCTGTGCTCATGTCGTGTTCCCGTCGGGTCGCGTAGCGAAGTAGCGAAGTAGCGGACTGCGGGTCAGGCGGTGGCGAGCTGGCGGGCTCGGGCTGACATGAGCAGGTTGCGGAACCTCTCCGGTTCCTCGAGTTGCGGTGTGTGCGCTGAGTTCTCGAACCAGACGAGCTGCTTGCTCGGTGCGGTGAGCGCGTCGAAGTACCGCTGTGCGGCGTCACCGGGCGCGACGTGGTCGTGCCGGCCCTGCGCCATGATCACGGGCACGTCAATCCGGGGTAGGTCACGAACCAGGTCCATGCTGGCGAGTTCGGGCAGCAGCGCGGCCTGTGTCGCGGTGACACCACGCACGGTGCGCAGGACGTCACCGGCTGAGTAGTCGGAGGATCGGATCAGGCTGGCGAGCAATCCGCGCACCAGGCTGCCGTATGTCTCGTTGGTCGAGACGCCTCCGAAGGTGGTCGCCCACCGGACCCGGGTGGCGAACTGCTTCCCGTCGAGGTGTGGCGGTGGGCCGATCGCTTCGAGCTGCCGGATCGCCCGCCGGTTGCCACGCTCACGGGCAGTGTCAAGCGCGAAGTGGTAGGCGGCGTTGCCAGCCGCGGTGCCGTCGATGTCCATGCCGACCGCGACCAGGGTCGCGACGAGGTCGGGACGCTGGGCCGCTGCGTACGCGCCGACGGTCGCGCCGAAGGAGAACCCGGCCACATAGGTGTGTCGGTGGTAGCGGTCGTGGAGAAGCTC
The DNA here is from genome assembly GCA_964395425.1 of uncultured Frankiaceae bacterium. GTDB lineage: Bacteria > Actinomycetota > Actinomycetes > JAFAQI01 > JAFAQI01 > DATAUK01. Next base: position 50,966 of record CAYNDD010000001.1, on the reverse strand, counting down.
GAGCAAGGAGATGGTGTCAGCCACCATCCGTTCCGTACTGATGTCAGTTCGGTCCTGGGGTCTGCGCAGTGAGCGGCCGCAGCCGCGCTGGTCCCAGTAGACGACGGTGAAGTCTTCTTCCAGACCCAGCAGCCGGTCGAAGCGGCTGGCGTCGTTGAGCATCGGCAGGCCGGGGCCTTGTTGGATCAGCAGCAGAACCGGGTTGGCGGCATCGGTGCCACGAACGCGGATCCACTGTGTGGTCCCGCCCAGCTGTACTGCTTCGAGCGTGTCGAGCTTCATGGCGTGCTCCTGGTTCTTAGCTGCGAACATCGGGTGTCTAGACCGGCAGCGGCTCGGCGACTGCCGGCGTGAGGTCCACGTCGGCCAGCGCGGACTCGCTCTCCTCGTGGATGCCGTACCGGGCGTACAGGCCACGGAGTGGCTTCGGTGCCCACCAGTTCTTGTCGCCGAGCAGCCGCATGGTCGCGGGCACGAGCAGGATCCGGACGATGGTGGCGTCGATGATCAGCGCGATGATCATGCCGACGCCGAGCAGCTTGATGAAGGTCACACCGGAGGCGGAGAACGCACCGACCACGATCAGGAGCAGTAGTGCGGCGCTGGTGATGACTCCTCCGGTCCGCTGCAGACCGCTGGCGATCGCGGCGGTGTTGTCGCCGGTGACGTCATAACGCTCGCGGATCCGCGACAGCAGGAACACCTCGTAGTCCATCGAGAGCCCGAACATGATCGCGAACATCAGGATCGGCGTGGTCGGGCTGATGGTGCCGTTGGAGGTGAAGTGCAGCAGGCGGGACAGATGTCCGTCCTGGAAGATCAGCACGATCGCGCCGTACATCGCCGAGAGCGACAACAGGTTCATGATAATCGCCTTGACCGGCAGCACCACGGAGCCGAAGGCGAGGAACAGCATCACGAACGTCGCCAGCAGGACCACCAACGCCATCCACGGCAGGGTGTGTCCGAGGCTGGACAGCTCGTCGACGAGGTCGGCGGTCTGGCCACCGACGGACGACGTCGCTCCCGCGGGTGGCGACACATCACGGACCTGGGCGACGAGGCTGCGAGCTGCCGGTGAGTTGAGGCTCGCGTCATAGCTGAGGTCGATCCGGGCGTCGTTGCCGTGGATGCCTGTCTGCTGTGCGTGGCTGACGCCGGGAACGCTCCCGAGCCGGGTGACGTACGTTGTCAGCTCGGCGGTTCGGGCGGGTGAGCCGGCGATCGGTCCCGGGAAGCTCACGACGGCTTCGATTGGTGCCGTCGGGTTGCCGGGGAAGTCGTGGTTCAGCGCCTCGGTCACGGTCCGCGGTGCCGAGCCGGCCGGAAGCGCGGTGGCGTCGACGCCGCCCCAGCTGACGTGCAACAGCGGCGCGGCGAGCGCGAGCAGCGCCACCACGATCACGACCGCGTAGACGGCCGGCCGGCGCATGACGCGGGTGGCGAGCCGGTAGAAGCCGCCCTCCTGCTCAGCGACCGGTGCACGCTGCACCGAACGGCGGATCCGCAACGCGTTGACGTTGGGTCCGAGCACGGCGAGCAGCGCCGGCATGATGGTCAGCGCGGCGATCATGTCGACGAGAACGGTCGCGACTCCGCCGTAGCCCATCGACCGGAGAAAGGTCTCCGGGAACAGCATCAGCGCGCCGAGGGCGACCGCGACCGTGATCCCGGACACGACGACGGTACGGCCGGCGGTGGCGATGGTCCGGGCGACGGCATCTTCGACGGTGGCCTGTCGGTGCAGCTCTTCGCGGTACCGGGTGACCATGAACAGCCCGTAGTCGATTCCGAGCCCGAGCCCGAGGATGGTGGTGATGTTGACCGAGTAGTTCGAGACGGATGTCACCTCGGTGAGCAGCCGGAGAGCGGTGAATGATCCGAGGATGCCCACGATTCCGATCGCCAGCGGCAGGCTGGCGGCGGCGAGGCTGCCGAAGATGATGAGCAGGAGGATCAGCAGGATCGGCAACGACAGGCCTTCGGCCCGGCCGATGTTGGAGCTGACCTGGGTGTTGATCGCGGACTCGGTGGGGATCACTCCGCCGACCTGGGTCGTCAGCCCTGGCGCGGACAGCGAGTCCTTGATCGCGTTGTAGCTCGCGATGCGTCCGGTGTCGCCGGCGCCGGTGAGCTCGATCACGGCGTACGTCTGGTGCCCGCTGGCGCTGACGAACTGCGACGAGCCGGTCGACCAGTACGTCGCCACCGACTCGACCCGATCGTGCGGCAGCTTGGCGAGCGTCGCAGTGACCGCGGACTTGAATGCTGGCGATGCGGTCGTCAAGGTCTTGCTCGAGTACAGCACCGCGACGTCGCCGCCGTTGCGCCCGAAGGCCTGCGTCGCGAGGCTCTCCTCACGTTGGCTCTGGCTGTGCGGTGCGGTGTAGCCGCCGGCAGTCTGAAGGTGGGCGAACACGCCGGTCCCCCACACGCCTGCGAACACGACAGCGAGCGCGGCGATGATGAGGACGAGGCGGCGACGGTGATACAGCAGGTGGCCCCACGCCTCAAACGTCGGGCGAGGCGTCGCGGATGCGTTGTTCGCGGTCTTGGTCATGACATCGCCTCGTTCTGGGAGTGGCCGATCTGGCCGAGGTGGGTGTGCTGGAAGTGGTCGTCGTACTTCAGGCCGTAGCCCATGGCGCGGTCCACGCCGATGTGGGCAAGCCAGATCAATCCGAGCGCCAATACGAGCGGCTCGTGCCGGCCGATCCCGATCAATGCCAGGCCGGCCGGAAGCGGGTAGGCGTGAGCGAGGTTGTAGGCCGCCGCTCCGACGGTGGTCCCGCCGAGATAGCCGGCCATCAGCAGGTCGGGCAGCAGAATGGCGGTGGGTACGAGCCACCAGTGCTGGTGGGTCGACCCGTAGAGAGCCAACGCGGTGACAAGAAGGACGAGACCCTCAGCTCGAAGCCACCACAACGGTCGCCCGGTCGTCATTTTCCGTGGCTTTCGGATGCACCGGCAGCAGAGTCGGCGTCGAGGAGGTCTTCGAGCACCTTGAGCAACTCGAGGACGCCGGAAAAGTCGTGTCCCGCGTCGGAGGAGCCCGGGCAGATGCGGCCTTCGAGGCGCCCGTCGGGTGTTCGGATGACGTCGACCAGGAGCCTGATCGGTTGGCTCGTTGCGTTCGATGTGCCCATGACTCACATCGAACGGGACTGGGCCGCTGTTGTCCCCAGGGCGCGACCCTAGGTCAACCCTTGGTTCTGCACCGATCGGGCGGGTTGCGGCCAGCGAGGCCAACCAGGGCGAACGCCAAGGACACGATGGCAAGGAAGATCCAGCCGGCGGTGAAGCCGTGGTGCGGCACGATGTGCCCGAAGATGATCGGGATGAAGAAGCCACCGATGGCAGCCAGGGTGAGCATCAGGCCGGTTGCGGCGGCGATGTAGTCGGGTTCGATGTTGGCCACGCGAGCTGGTGCCGCCGACCAGCCGGCGAATCCGAAGATGGTGAAGAAGCCGATCCCGATCCCGATGACCCAGAGCGCACCGGTCGGCACGGCGGGGATCAGGGCCAGCAGCGCGGCGACCGCGATCAGGGGTCCGACGATGAAGACGCGCAGGTGGCGGCTGCGGTCAGCCCAGTAGCCACCGAGCAGGCTGCCCGGGATCCCGGCGAGCACGATCAGCGCCGACAACAGCCCGCCGGTCGATGGGTCCAAGTGCCGGTCGGTAGTGGCGTAGGCGGAGAACAGCTGAGAGACGGTGAAGTAGGCGCCGTAGCCCCCGAGCAGCGCGACGCCGTAGATCCACAGGTCCCTGCTTGCGAGTGACGCGCGCATGGCGGCCCGGTCGAACCGGGCGCCACCCAGCGGAGCGGCACCAGCCGGAACCCGGAAAACGACGATCGTTGCGACCACCACGACCAGCTCGATGACGCCGGCGATGATCAACGATGCGTGCCAGCTCGTGTCGCGTTGCAGGTAGACCCATACATAGAGAGCGAAGGCGGCGCCGACGCTGAAGGCGGCGCCACCGAAGATCCCGAGCGCGAGGGTGACGTCCTTGCCGCGGAACCACACGACGACTGCGGAGAAGCCGACGGTGGCGAAAAGGGAACCGCCGATTCCACTGAGAATGCGGAAGAGCTCGAGCTCGGTGAAGTTGTAGGACAGCCCGGACATGATCCCGGCGACTCCCTGCACCGTCAACCCGAGGACGAGAACCTTCTTCATCCCGATGGCCTTGGCGAGCGTGCCTGCAGGTAGGTGCGCGAGCCCGTAACCGACGATGAACAGCGAGATCAGGAAGCTCAGTGACCCGAGCCCGACCTTGAACTCCGCGCCGATGGGCGGGAACGCAGTGGCGATGTCGAACCAGTTCAACGTGAGTGCGACGACACCCAAGCTGACGATCGCGAGCATGCGCCACCGAACTGATTCGCCCGGCGTGCCTCGGCTGGCGGTCACGATCGTCCCTTGCCGGTGCTCACCGATCGCGACCGCGTCGGCTGGCGGCCGCACCTCGATGGCTGAGATCAGTACGCTTGTGCTTCCCGCAGGGTCCGAGCGGTACGCGCGAGAATAGTCCTGCACGAGAGCGTCGGCAGGTGAGTGTTGTGAGTGCCCCAGCCGACTTCGTTGGGCGGCTGCCCGAACTCCACGTTCTGGACGACAGGCTGGCTGCGGCGCGAGAAGGTCACCCGCAGGTCGTCTATGTCGAGGGCGACCCGGGATCGGGCAAGTCGAGCCTGCTCGCTCGCTTCCTGGGTTCACTGACGGATGCGGTCGTCCTCGAGGCTGGCGGCGACGAAGAGGAGGTGCTGCTCTCCTACGGGGTCATCGACCAACTCACGCCTGGGGCGACGGATCCGGGGATCGACCCGATGGCTGTCGGGGCGCAGCTGCTGGCCCGGCTCGACGACCTGCAAGCCGACGAGCGCGTGGCAGTGCTGAGCATCGACGACCTGCAATGGGCTGACCGGCCATCGTCACGTGCCGTGCTGTTCGCGCTCCGGCGGCTGCGGGCAGATCGAGTCCTGACCATCGTGTCGACGCGAATTGGTGAGGTGGTCGATCCCGGCTGGGCCCGGTTCGTCGCTGGGGATCCTCGGGTGACTCAGATCAGGCTGGGCGGGCTCAGCGCGGATGACCTCAGCGAGCTGGCCAGCCGGCTCGGGCTGGGATCGTTGTCGGCTCAGGGTGCGTCGCGCTTGTTGGTCCACGCCGGGGGCAACGCGCTGTATTGCCGGGCGTTGCTCGACGAGATCGGCGTCGCAGGTCTCAACCGTGCCGGGGAGGGTGACCTGCCGGCGCCGCGTGAACTGTCCGCTGTCATCCTGGCCCGCGTCGCTGCACTCTCGTCAGCGACTCAGGCCTTCCTGGGGGCAGCATCGGTGGTTGGTCAGCACGGATTGCTCTCGGCGATCGCGACCGTGGCGCAGCTCGCTGATGCACAGCCCGAGATGGATGACGCGGTCGTGGCTGGCCTGTTGACCGAAGGACCGCTGCGGTCCGAGGCGAGTTTTGCTCACCCGTTGTACCGGGCCGCGATCTACGCTGATCTGTCCGCAACGCGCCGTCGCGAGCTGCATGCCCGAGCTGCTGGCCTCGTTGCCGGGCGCGTCAGGCTCGCGCACTTGGTTGCGGCGACAGTGGGACCTGATGAGGCGCTCGCTGCCGAACTCGAAGCGTCTGCCTCCGCCTCCTCGCCGGCCGGTGACTCGGCTGCGGCTGCCTGGGCGATCGAGCAGGCTGCTGCCCTGTCGCCCGGTGCGGCTGACCGGGAGCGTCGCTTGCTCGACGCGGCGGCGATCCTGCTCAACGCGGCTGACACGTTGGCGGCGGCGAGGGTCCTTGAGTCTTGCCAGGTGTCGAGCGCTCGTCGTGACGCGCTGGTTGGGCTGCTGGAGGTCTTCACGGGTTCACTCACTGCCGAGGACCGTCTGTTGGCCGCCTGGCGCGGCCACGATCCGGTGGCCGAGCCTGATATCGGGGCGCGTGCTGCCACATCGTTGACGAACTGGATGGTGATCTCCGGTCGGCCCGACGAAGCGCTCGTCTGGGCCGACCGTGCGGTGGCCGGCACGGTCGAGGGTTCAGCGTTGCGTGCGATGGCGCGTACCGGGCAGGCCTATGCGTTCGCGGCCGACGGCCGCAGCCCGGAAGGGTTTGCCGTACTGAGCTTCCTTCCCGCCGCTGGCAACGAGGTGCCGCTCACTTCCACTGACGCCCTGATCATGCGCGGCATCGTCAAGGTGTACTCGGATGACCTCGCCGGGGCGATCGCCGACCTCGGCGTCGCCGCGGCGCGCCTGCAGGCGGGGTTGCCGTCCACTTATCCGGTGCCGTGCTTAGCGGCACTGAGCGACGCCCACTTCCGTCGCGGCGACTGGGACGCGGCGGTGGCGCACGCCCAGCTCGCGACGTCGTTGGCGCAGGACAATGATCGGCCAGTCGACCTGGCTCGGGCACATGGTCGGGCAGCGCAAGTCCTGGCCTGCCGCGGCCAGTGGGACGCTGCACAGCTGCATGTCGCTGCCGCGAGGGCGGCCGCTGAGCGGCTTCCGCTTGTTCTCCCCGTGGCCGCATCAGGAACAGCCGCCGTGGCTCTCGCAGCATCGCGAACCGACCTGCCAGGGGTCCTCGTCGCGGCCGAGCGGATCCGCGCGACCAACCTGCTGGGCGTCGGGGGCCGACCCGGCGTCTTCAACTGGAGGTCGACCGAGGTCGATGCGCTGATCGGACTAGGTCGCTTTGACGAGGCCGAATCAGCGCTTGAGGAGTTCGAGAACGCCATCCCTGACGACGGTCTGGCCTCGGCAGCGGTGTCCATCGCACGCTGCCGCGGCAATCTCGCCGCAGCCCGCGGCAACGACACTCAAGCGGATCAGGCCTTCGTTGCGGCGCATGCGATTGAGGCGCAGGTGTCGATGCCCTTTGAACATGCACTCTTAGGGCTTCATCACGGCCGACACCTGCACCAGACGGGTAATCCAGCAGCAGCCATCACACAGCTGGAGCGCGCGCATCGCTTCTTCTCAGCGATGGGCGCAGATCCCTACGTTCAGGCGTGTGCGGAGGAGCTTGCCACCTTACGAGTGAGCGCAGCGACCGCCAGCCCAGCAACCATCCTCGGCCTGAGCCGCGCCGAGCTCGCCGTCGCCCGACTCGTCGCTACCGGCCTGACCAATCGGGAGGTGGCCAGCCGGCTCTACCTGTCCGTGAAGACCGTTGAATACCACCTCCGCAATAGCTACATGAAGCTCGACATCACCTCACGACGAGAGCTCACTGCGCTCTTGCGCTGACGAGCGCCATATCCGGGTGGCGAGAATCACCATCACGACCATGAAAGGCACCGTGTAGGCGGCCGCAACAACGCCCTTGGCTGGTGCTTGTTGAGCGACCTCCAGAGCGAGGATGAAGAAGATCGCGAGCCAACGGGGCACGCTTCGGCCACGCCACAAGGCGATTCCCATCAGGATCGGCGCAAGGTATATGCCAACGAAATAGACATAAGAGAACGCCGTCGCGAATCCAGAGTCGAAGGTTGTGACCAGGAACCGAGCAGCTGCCTCACGCGATATCGGTGCCGAGGCCGCAGCGGCGAGGTTGAATCCGACCAGAACGTTGTAGACAGCACCGCTGAAGTTGGCGACTATCCCGATGACTGCGGCGACCGTGGCGAGGCCGGCGCCGCGTCTGCTCGCCAGCGTCGCGATAGCGGCATATGCGATCGCCAGGGCGCCGAGTGCGAGGACCGTCAGGGCGCCCGAGATGTAGAGCTGAGTCGTGTGCTTCCCCGCAATCGACAGGAGGGTGGCCGCCGTGGCCATGCTCGTAATGACCTGATCGGTGCCCTTCGGGTTCAGAGCTACAGCGGCGACGTACAACCCGGAGGCAATCGGCAAGGAGATAGCAAGCAGCCGGGACCGCGTCTTCGCACCCGCATGGATCCGCTCGACACCATCGGAAGGATCGGCTGTGAGTGAGTTGCTGAGACTGGCGAAATCGATCGAGCTGTCCATGGGTCACAGCCAATGGCAATCCAATCGGAATGTCCCGAGGGCGCGACCCTAGGCCGACCCTGGTTTTATAGCTCCGTGATCGACGAATACTGTCCACGCCTCCACTGCCGCCGCCGCTACGACTGGTCTTCGGCTCACCCGCCCTCAGTCGTAATGGCGGTCTTGCCTGACGGCACGAGCCATCGAGCGGGGTGTCGAAGTCCCTCCCCGACCCCGGCCGCAGCGACCAGCAGGACAGCGGCGACGACGCGGTACCTGTCGGCCATGGCTGCGGTGAATGCACCCACGGCGTGCGTGTGGACTGCGTTGCCCAGCGGCGCGAATTTTCACCAGACGTCCGCGTATCCGACAGGTTGGGCGTCCGGGGCCAGGGCTCGACTACCACCGAGATCGGCAAGCCGGGTTCTAGAACTCGACCTGGCGTCGTGGTCGGTATGCATCCCGAGTGACGGAGACCGCCGCAATACGGTCCGTGCGATAGGAGCGCAGCTGTCCGTGATGGTTGATGACGAGCAGAACAATGTTGCCGTCTCTCGTGCGGCGAAACGAGTAGGGCTCCACGATCCTGCGACCGGCTCGGCCGGTCTCAGGTCGGTAGTCGATCTCGACCTTTAGCGGTTGGCGCCAGCGAAGCGGATCAGCTCAAGAGGTGCTCCGGTGCGCCAGGAAGTCATCGACCGTGGCGCGCGCCAGTCGGTGAGACCGCTGGACTCGGCGCGGGGCAGGCTTGGCAGCGCGATCTGTCCTGTGAGCCAACCGAATAGCTCCTCCAAGGCTGCCCACACGTGACCGAACGCCGGCAGGCTCGGAAGCTGATGATCGAGCATGTTGGCCCACTCTGTCTCCACCTCGGCCCGGTAAGGCGTTGCATGAATGCTGGCCAGTGTCGGCGGATCGATGCCAACGTGGGTGCACTTGCGTGCAAGCGAACTAGCGACGGCCGGCGCGCGCCCGAGCAGGTCGGGGTGACGGAACAGAAACACGACGTCGTACAGATCACGCGGCCTGCAGCGTTGCGCCAACGCGCGTAGTTTCTCGGCTAACAGATCGACGATCGAATAGCAGTTGATCGCTGCGAGAGGCTGTGGTGCGTCGGAGTACGGGTGCATCACGCCGCGTCGAACTGGTCGGTTCACGATCAGTTCATCGGAGGTCAGGTCGATCTTCAGCTTTGGTGGGGTCGTCATCGTCAGGGGATTTGACGGCCCCCGGTAGGCCACCCGTCCGAGCGTTGTGGACACGCCTTGCAGGTTGCGTCGTCGAATGAACGATCGGTCGTCGATCTGCATCTCGAGACCGGCTTCATCGGCGAGCCAACTGGCCACCTCCCGGAAGATCGGGATGATTTCTTCGGGCTCTTCCGGTCCATCCCCGACGACGGTGAAGTCAAGGTCCTCGGAGAACCTGTAGGTCTCGTAAAAACACTTGCGCAGGCATGTCCCGCCTTTGAAGATCCACGTTGACAATTGCGGGTGCGCCGCGATTCCTGCGAGCACCCATCCCAGGGCCCAGTCCTTCTCGATGACATCGGCACGAAGCGACCACTCGGTGCGCAGTGCGAGCACCTCGCGGGCAGGGATCATGACGGCTCGGTCGCGTCGACCTGAACATTCGCCACGATCCGCCACCGTCGTGAGCGAGAGCCTCCGGTTGACTGGGTCGGGTCGAGCAACGCGAAGCCTTGCGACAGCCGAGCCTCACTCGCGTCGAGGATGTGCTCCTCAGCGCCGATCTGTTCCGCGAGGTAACCGAGCCGCTTGAATACCGCACGATTCCCCAGCCGATCCGCAGCGCTTATCAGGGCCCCGACATCCTCGCTCTCGAGGTAGGCACCAAGGCACTCGGTTACCAATCGAACGCCGCCGCCGAGCGCGGGATCGTCAAGCATGTCGACGAGGGTCCTCGCTGGGTCGGCGAACTGGATCCGCCTCTCGTCTCGCCACTCACGACGTAGTCCCCAAGTCATGTTCTCCGGCGCGACGTGTGCGAGGAGAAATTCATTGTCCAACAATCGTTGGGTGGATTGCCGGACACGTCTGGTGGTCCTGATCACCGTGGTACGGAAGCTCTGCTCGCTCAGACCCCAGTGGTTCGCCGCTGTCCAGCCCGAGACGTAACACGGTCCCCACACCTCATCGGCGAGCACCACCGGATCGGCGCCCCATGACTCAGGGTGCTCTGCGTCGACAGGCACCGGGATATACAGATCGCGGCGAACCCGGCGCAGCCAGCCTTGCTCCGCCCACCGAACAAGCCGCCGGCGAGCACCCTCACGATCCAATCCAAGCTCGCGCTCGGCGTCCGCGACCACGATGAACCGCTGACCGCGACCGGTAAGACGGGCGAGATCTGACCTAGATGTCGATGAGATACCGGCAGCCATTGGACAATGCTACTCCAGTTAAACCCTCTCAGTGGGGATATCGGGATGATGGGTGTCACAGGTGCCCCGAGGCTGCTAATCCCGATGCTCACTCATGTAGGTCTCCAGTCGGGTGCGGCCTTCGTTGAATCGTTCGCGCATGAGGTGGGTGTCGACCTCGGCGGTCATGGTCGGGCTTTTGTGGCCGAGGCGGTGTTGGACTTCGAAGATGGTCATTCCGGCGTCGAACATGAGGGATGCGGCGGTGTGCCGCAGGGTGAGCCAGGTGATGTGCCGGTCCCCCAGCCCGGCTCTGCCGGTGGCGGCTTTGAGGACGTCGCGGCCGAAGTTCCCGCGCATCGGATGCGGGCCTCGGGTGGTGAGGAATAGGAAGTCCTGCGCGGAGCGCACTGGAGACCCCAAGTGGTACGAGGCCACGGTCCGGCAATGAGACCTCCGAACACAACGGCACAACGTCGGTGCTGCGCGTGCGTCACGTCGGACTGATGCCAGAACTGAGCTGCTAGGGCTAACGGCCGCAACAGCGGCGTTCAGTCGGCGGCGGGCGTGGCCACCCCGTCAGTCGATGCAGGATCGGTGGTCCGGTTGGCCTCGGATTGGCGCGGCTGATAGCGCCGCGAAGGGAGTTCTGCGGGCGCCAAGACCTCAACCCGCCGCAGCCTGGCCGACCCGCAGGCGAGCCAGGCCATTGCGCGGTGATGATGGCGTCAAACTCGGCGCGCAACAACTCAACGTCGCGGCAGATGAGGTCGAGGAACTGCTCGTTGGTACTGCGCGCGCAGTCCAACCGGTCGCCGTCGAGGGTCTGGGTTCGCATCGCGCATCACCCGCTCAGACGTCGATGGCCTGCCGGTCTTCGGCCTTGCTGGTGATCGAGATCTTGCGGGGCTTGGCCTGCTCGGCGACCGGAATCCGCAAGGTGAGAACACCATCGTCGTAGCTCGCGCCGATCTTCTCGGTGTCGAGGTTGTCGCCGAGGACCAGCTGACGACTGAACACCCCCCGGGGCCGTTCGGCCGCCAACAGCTCGGCGTCGCTGGCTCGGGCCGGCCGCTCCGCCTTGACGGTGACCACATTGCGCTCCACATCGAGGTCGATCGAGTCCGGATTGACCCCGGGAAGGTCGAACTCCACGTGGAAGGTGTCGCCGTCTCGCCACGCGTCCATCGGCATGACCGACGGGCGGGCGAGGGTGCCATTGGTGCCGAAGACCTGTTGGGTGAGTCGGTCCAGTTCACGGAACGGGTCAGTGCGCATCAGCATCGTGTCCACCTCCATCGTCTCCTCTCGTGATGCTCCAGGTAGGGCCATAGACCAGGTTATCTATGGCATACGCTATAGATTTCTTTTACCACATGTGGGATGCTATCGCAAGAGTGATTTTGCGTGACTGCTGGCGGAAGGACGGCTCATGGCGGGAGTGCCCAGTCCGGCCGGCGACCGCGGTGTCTATGGCATCTCGGTCGCTTCCGAGCTGGTGGGCATCGGAGTGCAGAACCTCCGTCTGTATGAGTCCCGGGGGTTGCTCGCACCGACCCGCACCGAGGGCGGTACCCGCCGATACAGCGCCGAGGACCTCGACCGGCTCCGACACATCGGCGACCTTCTTGAAGCGGGGTTGAACCTTGCCGGGATCGCCATGGTCTTGGACCTGGAAGCACAAAACGCCGAACTTCGGGCAGAGAGGAAGGAGCATCAGTGGCTGAGGACCGCACCGATCTCAGCGACCAGACCCCCGAAGCGGACCGCGTCAAACGCCACGCGGCGTTCGACCCGCAAGAGCTGACCGCTGGCCGAGCGGCGACGAGCGGCGCCGATCCTTGTGGTCGGACGTCCATGCATATCCGGACACCGACCACCTCCACCGCGACGGCAACCATCCCCATCTGCACTCCGAGCCAGACGCCAGGCCACCGGGTGAGCTGGACAAGACCGCGAGCCGGCGATCACCAGCAGGGCCACCGCGTTTCGTCGACGACGGCGGCTAGGGGCCATGAGTCGTGACGGATAAGGTTGAGAGCACTCGCCGTGCCGTCGAGGACAGCGCCGCTGGCCGAGGCTCGGCTTCAGGTCCCGGAGGGCGCCCCGGTGTTGAGGGTCAGCCGCAGGTTCACGGTCGACCGTTCGCCGGCAGAGGTGTATGACTTCCTGGTCGACTTCACCAACACCGAGCGCTGGGACCCGGGCACAATCCGGACGACACGCATTGATGACGGCCCGCTCGAGGTCGGTGCACGCTTCCACAATGTCTCGGAGTTCCGCGGCCGTCAGACCGAGCTGGACTACGAACTGAGCCACACCGAGGCTGGCCGCCACCTTGTCTTCACGGGTCGCAACAAGACCGTCACCTCCACCGACGACCTGACCTTTACGCCCGACGGCTCGTCGACCTCGATCACCTACGCTGCGACGTTCGATTTCCATGGTGTGGCGGCGCTCGTCGCGCCGTTCTTGAGGTCGAGCCTCGAGCGGCTAGCGGACCGAACGGTTGCGCAGATGACGGGCGTCCTTAACTCACTACCGGCGGGTGGTGGCACTCCGTGACGGCCCGCCTTAGTGGACTCTGAGGGCGACGGAACGTCGACCGGCAGTGGCGGGGACGCAGGTTCGTTCCCGCCACTGCCGGAGATCTGTATCGGCGGTCTCGTCAGCTCTTGACCTCGCGAATCTTGGCGCTGACCCGTACTGTCCCGATCGGCAGGCCCTTGGTGAAGAGGGTCGTCGAAAAGTATTTGTTCAGCGCCTTGGCGGCGGCGGCGTCGAGCGTCGCGGTGACGTTACCGACTACGAGGGTGTGCCGGCCGGCCACAATCTTCGCCTTGCGCAGGCTCAGGTCTAAGACTGTGATCCGCGCGGCCGCCTGGTCGGCGTAGGCGGACAGGGTGCCGGTGGCGGTGTTGACCGTGAAGTCCCGGATGGTGAGGGTCTTGGTCCCGGCGGTGAAGGTAAGCCCGCCGTCGTGGGTGATCGTGCCGGCCAAGGTCTTGGCGTTGATCAGGCCGCCCTGGATCGGAAACGCGATGCCTGAGGAGACCACTGTCGCCTCGCTTGCCGGGGCAACCGACACGCCGTGAGAACTCAGTGCCGAGGCGGTCGAGGGCGCCAGCTTGAGCATCGTGACCCCGCCGGTGAACACAATCAGCGTTGCGGGATGGTGCTTTGCCACGGGGTGAGCAGCTACCGCTGGGTGCGCGGTGGCAGCAGTCACACCGAGAGACGAGCCGGTGAGCACCAACGCGCACCCGGCCGCGACGGCGACGAAACGATGTTTGACTGGCACGGTGTCCTCCTTGACGGTGGGCGGGCCTGTTGCCCACTCCTGTGCAGGTATGCGGCTCGCGGCAGCCGAACGGTTGCACCGACCCGCCGATGCAACCGCACACGGACATCGATACGCATAGAGAGTGTGGGGATGGACGCCGGGCCTGCGATCAGCGACATCGCCGCACGGCTGGCGGTCGATGACGAAGCGATCGAGCAGGCGTACGCCCTGCTTGCGCCGATAGTGCTCGGCTACCTCCGTCGGGTGGTCTCACCGGGCGACGCAGAAGACGTCCTGCAGCGCACCTTCCTCGACGTCTGGCGCTGCCGAGACCAATACGACGCCAACCGGCCGCTCGCGGGCTGGGTGATGGGAATCGCCAAGCATCGCGCCGCCGACCAGCTCCGCGCCAGGCGGCCCGAACCCGTCGCGGACCTGCCGCAGGACCCCGCGCTCATCGCCGACGACGACCTGGCTGAACGATTCACCCGCTCTCAGCAGGTCCGGGACGCGCTAGCCATGATCAGCCCAGAACAACGCCAAGTGCTCGTGCTGGTCTACTTCGACGACCTGAGCCTGCCGCAGGTCGCCGAATGGGTCGGCGCGCCGCTGGGCACCGTCAAGGCACGAGCCGCGCGAGGGTTACGCGCACTCGCTGCAGCGCTGGAAGGAGTCCCGCGATGACCAGAGGCAGCGATCACGTCGACCTGGTCGGACTACTCAGCGGCGAGCTCCTCCCGGCCGAGCGTGCTGTCACCGTTGACCATGTCCGCGGCTGCAACTACTGCCGTGATCAGCTCGCCGAGACTGCCGCAGCCGTCGGCGAGCTCAAGGACGCCGGACGGCACAGGCCGGTCGACCCCTCTGAGGTCCCTCCACTCAACCTCGCCGCCCTCAAAGCCTCCGCGCCCATGCCGAGTCCACCAGTGATCCAACCGACCGACGTCGGCTCGCCAGGGAAGTACCAGTCCGCCGCGGCCACCGCACCTAGGCGCCCACCGGTCAACCGTCGCTTCGCATTGGCCGCCGCGGGCGCGCTGGTCGCCGCACTGGCCGGTGGGATCGCGATCGGGCACTTGTCCCAGGCGTCGAAACATCCGACGGCAGAAGTCAGGCTTGCGGCCATCGGCCAACCTCCAACCCCGGCGACAGGAGCCGCTCGCATGGTCGGATCTGGCGCCGGGCAGAAGATGCAGGTGACCCTGTCCGGTCTGACCCTTCCCTCCTCACACGACACTGTGGAGGTTTGGCTGCTCAACACCCGTACCGGACGAACCCGCGCCATCGGAACAATGCCCGCCACCACCGGGCGTGTCATGACCGCCACCTTCCCACTCCCGGTCAGTGAGCTGACGGGCTTCGACGCGCTCGACGTCAGCATCCAGACACCCGCCGACCACGGAACACACTCCTCCCACAGCGTGCTACGCGGTGTGGTCGCGTGACGGCAAGCCATTGCCGGCCTGGACACTGAAAGTCCTCGCGTCCGGCGTTCCAGATTCAGGCCTTGTGGACAACGAGAGAGACAACCGGCCGAAATCACTACGGTCCTTCCATGCCAGACGATTACCTGAGCCAAAACATGTACGTCGACGCAAACGGCTGCCTGACCGAAGTCGTGGCACTCGCAGGCCAAGCCGTCGTGGTGCGCTATGACGACATCCCGGAATCCGACGTCACGACGGTTTGCGGGCGACTGCGGCCGCGATTGGGCGGGTGAGGCTTCGCCCTACAGGACCAGCCCTGTTTCAAGGCGGGCCAGGGCGTCGTCGAGCTGGTCGGGCAGGTCAGCCCACGGGTCGTCAGCGCCGGCGAAGATGACGGCGACGGCGGCGCCGACGACGGCGCCGGCGAGGGTTCGGACGGCCGGGTCCTGGGTCGGTCGACCGGTCCGCTCGGCGACGATGTCGGCGAGCAGGGTCATCGCGGAGGCGAACTGGTCGAGCATGGCTCCTCGCAGCTCTGGAACCGAGAGGCTGAGCGCGGTGCGCTCGCGCTGGTCGGCGAGCTCGGATTCGGAGAGCTGGGAGAGGGCCACGCGAAATGCGGCCCGCAGGGCGGGGATGACGCCTAGGTCGGCTGGTTGGGCCTGAAACGCCGCCACGATCACCGGGTCGAACTCATCGGTGAGCACCAGGTCGGCCTTGGTCGGGAAGTAGCGGAAGAACGTGCTTTGGGAGACCTCGGCTTCCTCGATGATCTGGGCGACGGTGGTGGCGTCGTAACCTTGCGCGCGGAACAGCCTGAGGGCGTGGCTTTGGATCTCGGCCCGGGTCCTGGCCTTCTTGCGTTCGCGGAGCCCGTCCACCGGTCGGTCAGCTGACGGCAACGACGGCCTCCGGGGTCGTGGCGGCGGGCTGCTGATCACTTGACGCGCTGGTCGTGGGCAGGAAGGCCAGTGCGACGAGGAGACCGAGAACAGCGAAGCCGGCCGAGACGGTGAGTGCGATGTCCATGCCGTGCACGAAGCCGGCTCGGACCGAGTGCAGCAAGACCGTCGAGCCGATCTTGTGGGCTACCGCGACGCCACCGAACACACTTTGCCGGGCGGCGGTAGCGGACGGTCCAGGGAGACCGGTGAGGTTGAGGCGGGCGAGGTACCCGGCGCTGAGCACGCTCCCGAGAATGGCCGCGCCGAACGGCCCTCCGAGCTTGTTCAGGGCCTGCATCGCGGCCGACCCGACCCCGGCCTGGTCCTCGGTCAATTCGGACAGCGCAGCGGAGGATGCGGTGGCCATCGCCAGCCCCATACCCAGACCGGTGATCGCCATCCACGCCGCGACGAACCCACCCGGTGAGCCCAGGCCGGTCGTGGCGCCGAGGAACAGACCGATGATCAGGAACGCGAACCCGGCGGCTGCGGCCAGCTTGGCCCCAACCCACTCGGCGACCTGACTGGCCGGTACCGCGCCGAGCACCAACCCGCCGACCAGCGGCAACAACCGCAGGCCCGACCCCATCGCGTTCGTACCGAGCACACCTTGGAAGTACTGCGGCATGGTGAACAGCACCCCCATCATGGCCAGGACCGCGATCGTGGCGAGGATCACTCCCCACAGGTAGGACGCCGACCGGAACAACCCGAGATCGAGAAGGGGCTGGCCACCGGGACGCCGGTTGAGCCGACGCTCCCAGCCGAAGAAACCGCCCAGCACGACCACCCCTGTGACGATCAGCGTCCAAGCCGCGCGGTTGGCCCAGCCGTACTCCCCGGCCTCGATCAGGCCATAGGTCACCGCGACCAGCCCCGCGACCGAGGACCCTACCCCGACCGGGTCGAGCCCCGGCGGCGTCGACGCCCGAGACGCCGGGATGAGAATGCACGCAGCGGCGAGCCCGAGCAGGGCCACCGGGACGTTCATCAGGAACACCCAGCCCCACCAGTAATGGGTCAACAGCCAGCCACCCAGGATCGGGCCGATCGGCAGGGCCACGAAGTTAGCCGCAGCCCAGATCCCGACCGCCTTGGGCCGCTCCTCCTTCGAGAACAGCACCGTCAAAGACGACAGGGCCATCACGATCACACCGGCCCCGGCAACGCCGAGCAGCACTCGAGCGGCCAAGAACTCCCCCACCGAACTCGAGTAGGCACACAGGGCGGAACCCACACCGAACACGGCGAGGGAGCCGAGGAGCACCGGTTTGCGACCGTAACGGTCACCGAGCAGACCGGCAGGAAGCATCGCGGCCGCCAGCACCAGCAGGTACCCCGAGGAGAACCACTGCAGGTCGGACTCCGACGCATGCAGCGCCACGCTCAGGGTAGGCAACGCCACGCTCAGCACCGTGCCATCAAGACCGATCGCCAGCACCGCCAGGGTGAGCGCCCCGAGCGCCCACCACCTCCGGCCCATACCAGGCTTCATAGAAGTGACCTCCAAATGGCAGTACCAATAATCTGGAAGTTACCCCCAACTAGCCTCCTCCACCAGGGCCGTTGGACCCGACCCGGCGTGCCCGCGTGGTGAACCTCTCGCGGCCCTGCATTCGATCGTGGTTCGCATGTCGCAAGAGGACCTTCCTCTTTACCGATCTCGGCCGGTCCAACGCGCCAACACAAGCCGCCAAGGTCGGAAGGATCCAAGGTGAACCAGGTGAGCACATTGCCGTAGGACCCGCGGTCCGGGTCCGTGGGTCTGTCAGGAACTTTGTGTAAGTCGTGCGGCTCCGGTTCGCCCTACGTCCCCATCACGATTGACACCGGTCGACGCGCCTTGGTCACCGCGAACGCCTGCGGTGCGGTGGACCGGACCACAAGCGAAGACGGCTTCGCGTGCTTGTGCCGGTGGATCTTCCCGACCGCGCAGTCCGCGGCGCGCAACGCCCGCTTAGCGGCGGGCAGGGACCTGCCCGCCAGCTGGGGGACGTCGCAGTGGTTCGCAGTCGACCGGGTATCGGTGAAAGTGCAGACCTCGGCATCGCCGGCCGAGACCTTCACGGTCGCGCCGTAGGACGCGGTGGTGAAATCGTGTCGACCGTTCTTCGTGCACGACAGCCGGATGCCGTAATGAGTCAGGCCAACCGTCATAGCCCGCTGCACCACTAGGTACCGGCCGGGCGTCACGTGCGCGACCCCGTGATCACCGTCACCTGCGCTGGCCTTGACGAGCTTGGTACCGACGTACAGGTCGAACCGGCCCTGGTCGCCGACCGGCGACAACGCCTCCTTCACGGAGATCGAGGCTGACCCCCCACCGACGCCTGTCACCTTCACGTGCTGGGAGGTGCTTGCCGTCTTGCCGTTACTGTCGGTGACGGTGAGATCGACCTGGTAGGTGCCGATCGCGGCGAAGGTGTGGTCCCAAGTCTTTCCGGTGCCGGAGTCGCCGTCACTGGTCGACCAGGCCTCATGCTTGATCGTGACGTTCGAGATCACTGAGTAGCTCTTGTCGGTGAAGGTGAACTCGCCCGGATCGCTGTTCGACGGTGTTGCCGTGAAGTCCGCGACCGGGCCCGGCGGGGGCAGCGTCACGCCGAAGGTGTGATCCGCCATCGGCGAGTCGGTGATCGCCTCACCGTCCTCCTCCGTCATGTTGATGGCACTGTCAAGCGGAAACTCGGTCGCGGCATTCCAGGTCCAGGTGATCGAGCAGGTCTGCGGCTCCGCGTTGAAATCACCGACGTAGTCAGTCGGCGTGGTGAAGGTCATGTTGGCGTCCGCGTCGGGACAGGAGCCCGATATTTTGACGTCGTCGGCGCCGGCGCCGGGGCCCGCCATCGACAAGGCGAACTGGCCGAACATCTCGAACGTGCACGGGTCAGGCGCGCCGTTCTGGCAGGTCGGGTACTTCGGCACAGTCGTGAACGACTCGGTCATCGAGTGATCGGTCAGCGCGGTCACCGAGCAACTATCCGATGGGAAGTGGGTCGTGTCGGCCGTGCAGGCGGGTGCAGTTGCCGCGCTCACGGGCGACGGACCGAACCAGCCCACCGGCACGCAGGAAATCCACATCGCGGCCACTACTGCGAGCGACAACCGCCGAGCCCAGCCCATCACGCCCCCCGCTGTCAGGATGCCAAGTCGACCAGCCGCACAACATAACCACAATGATCAGTTCGGACCAGATCCGGATCAGCCCCCTTTTCTCTTCCGCATGTCGAGCGGGTCGAGCGCTGGTACCACTGACAGCCCGCGTCGTAGCAAGTACGTTTCGGAGACATGAAGGTCAGGTCACTTCCATTGGCGTTAATCGCTGCCGCTCTGTTGGTCGGATCTGGTGCGGGCGGTGGAATGACGCCGGCGCGCGCGAGCGGACCGGTCACGCGCTACGCGAGTCCTTCGGGCACCGCGTCGAGCTCCTGCCCGCACAGTGCACCGTGTGACATCGTGACAGCGGTCAACGACGCAGTGGCGGGCGATCGCGTGGAGATCGAACCTGGCACCTATGGTTCCGCTGGTGCTCCGATCACGACCGAGCTGACCGACGTCGGCGGCCACGGGGCCCTGGATGTGTATGGCGAGCCGGGTGCACCCGTACCGGTCATCTATTCGTCAGCGAGTAGTGGAATCTTCTTCTTCGACGGATCTGACCTCAGTCGGATCGACCTGCACTCCTCTGGGGGTGAGAACGGCGTGGCGGACATCGGCGGCGTGGTCGATCACGTGATCGTGCGCTCGACCGGTGCTCTCTACGGTGCGTGCGGCGTATTCGGAACGTTGCGCGACTCGCTGTGCACGACGAGCGGCACCGACGATCCCGCACTGGAATTTCAGGACAGTGGCACTGACCAGTCTGCGATCGTGCGCGGAGTGACCGCTGAGGCAACCGGATCAGGGGGGATCGGGCTGGCCGATGAGATTGACTCCGCCAACACCGTGAATGTGACGGTGACCAACTCGATCATCCATGGTGCCGGTGATGACATCGCCACCATCGCGGCGTCAGGGGGCACCGCCTCGGTGAATCTGGTTCACAGCGACTACCGAGCGACCGCGACGTCGAAGACGGGCCTGGGTACCGGGGTCATCACTGGCGGCGCGACCGACATCGCGGCGGCACCGAAGTTCATCCACCCGGCAGCCGGTAACTACCAAGAGAAGGCCGGCTCGCCAACGATCAACGCCGGCGCCACCGACCCGGCAGCCGGCACCGACCTCGCGGGCAATCCCCGCACCCTCGGGCCCGCCCCGGACATCGGCGCGTACGAGTTCCTCCAAAAGCCGACTACCCACGCGCTGACGATCACCCGAAAGAACGCCCACACCGCGCACCTGACGGTCCGGGTCAACCCCGAAGGGCTGAGCACCACCGTGAAGCTCGTCGCCACCGGCGGCGGCAAGCACGTCACCTCACCCACTGTCTCCGCCGGCAGCGGACGCACCACCAGCACCGTCCATCTCACGCTGCACGGTCTCAGCGGCCATACCGGCTACAAGATCCACGCCGTCGCCACCAACAAGGCCGGCCACACCCACTCGGCAAAGAAATCGCTCACCACCAAGCGATAGGTGCCTCACGGCTGGAGCTGACAGCACCACGGAGACGATTGCGGCGGTCCGAGTCGAGATCGACAACTGGCGTTGGGCCCGGGGTGCCGTTCTTTCTCCGCAGCGGACCAGGGGTGCAGCCCCGCCTGTCGCGAGCCAACCAAACCACCAGTACGGTGAGCGCGGATCAGCCCTCTCGATGTATCAGGTGCGAAGGCTCGACGGAACGCCGTCAAGTATCACGGTCTTGGTCTCCTGGAAGGCCAACAGCCCATCAATGCCACCCTCTCGACCAAGGCCCGACTGCTTGAATCCCCCGGAAGGAAAGCCGAACTCGGATCTCGTCCACGCGTTATGGCCTACCCTGCCGGACCTCAAGCGGAGCGCCGCGTCGCGGGCACGATCGGTGTCATTTGTGAACACCGAGGCGTTCAGCCCATACATCGTGTCGTTCGCGATCTCTATAGCGTGTTCCTCGTCGTCTGCAGCAATGACGCTAAGGACCGGCCCGAAGATTTCCTCCTGCGCGATGGCTAGCGAGTTGTTCACGTTGCCGAACACCGTTGGCTCCACGAAGTAACCCTTGTCTAAGTGAGCGGGGCGTCCGCCGCCCGTTGCCAAGGTCGCTCCTTCGTCCTTGCCTCGGGCGATGTAGCTCTCCACCCGGTCCCGATGACGTGCCGACACGAGCGGGCCCATCTGACTCTCAGCATCGAACGGGTCCCCGACTCGTACTTTGGAGAACGCACTAGCCAGAGCCTCGAGCATTTCGTCGTGCCGAGATCGCTTCACGACGATTCGGGTAAGCGACGAGCAGACCTGACCGGTCATCAGGCACTCGGCGGACGCGAGTCTCTCGGCAGCGGTCGTGATGTCGAAGTCGTCGAAAATCACAGCTGCGGATTTCCCACCGAGTTCCAGCGTGCACCGAGCGATCCGCTCGCCACAGAGGGACGCGATCCGCCGGCCGGCCAGGGTGGACCCGGTGAAGGTGATCTTGTCGACCCGGGAGTCACGAACCAGCGACTCGGAGGCCTCCCGGTCGGCGGTGACGACGTTGATCACTCCGGGAGGGAGTCCAACTGCCTCAGCAGTCTCGGCGACCACATAGCCCGCGGCTGGCGACTCCAGGGCGCACTTCACGACGACGCAGCACCCGGCCAGCAACGCTGGGGCCAGCTTGTAACCCATCAGGACGAGGGGCCCATTCCACGGGATGATGGCGCCGACCACCCCTACTGGTTCTCGAACGACCACGCCGTACTGACCGGTCGACGGTCGGGCCGGTTCCTCGAACGGGTAGCTGTCGGCCAGCCCTGCGTAATATTCGAATGCGCCGCCGGCATCTGCCGCCATGTTCTTGGCCATGGCATACAACACTCCGAACTCGCGGGGCCAGATCCGGCCCAGACCAACGGTCCGCGCACGCAACAGCGCGCTGAACTCACGCATGTAGCCGGCGCGTTCTGCCGGAGTCATGCGCGGCCAGGGACCGCTATCGAAAGCCGCACGCGCCGCACCAACGGCACGCGCGATGTCGCTCTCCATTGCCTCCGCGACGGAAAGGAACACCTCCTCGGTGGTCGAGTCCACGACCTCAACCATGGCCGTTGAGGACGGTTGAACCCACTCGCCGCCGATAAAGAGCTGGCTGGCGTGGTGCAGAATGGTGGATAACTCGTCGCGTTCCGTCATGAGGGCTCCTCAAGTGAATTGATGGATTTGAAGCGATCGCGCCCAACGCACACAAGGCAATAAGTAGTATCCTTGCGATCGATCCGCCCCAAACTTTCGAACTCGTTCGCACCCAGGAGCGACATGGAACGGGATGAGGAAGACCACATAATCCGGGTGTGTCACGACCTTATTGTTCAGTACAGCCATTTTGCCGACCTGGGCGAACTACACCGGATACCGGAGCTGTTTACCCAAGACGGGATTTGGACGATTCCCACCGAAGAGCGCATCGGCCAAGCCGCTCTTCGGGCGCGCTTTGAAGGTGCCTCGGGCGCGGCACGGATCACAAGCCATATCTGCTCCAATATTCGAGTCGAAGTGAAGAGCTCGGTCGAGGCCACCTCGACCGCATATTTCCTCGTGTTTGGGCACGAAGGCGAATCTCCCCGGCCCGCGCCGGTAGCTCTTCCCAAGACAGTGGGCGTCTACCGCGACCGGTTCGTCGTCACTGATGATGGCTGGCGATTTGCGGAGAGACATTGCACCTACTCGTTCGCGTCGTTGTGATCTCGAGACGCTGAGGCGTCTGCTGGTTGATCCAGGAAGGATCCAACGTCTGAGTCCCAGGTTGTCGGGGTGCGCCAATCCCGCCCCAGAACGTGCTTCATCACGCGCATCGTTGGCGTTTTCGGAAGCGCGGCGACAACCTCGAGATACCTCGGATGGGCGTGGCGCGGCAGGAGTCGGTCGATCTCAGCATGCAGCGCCGAGATCGAGATGTCCTCTGCGCCGGTAGTCGCAACGACGACAATCTTCATGTCGTCCTCGCCAAGCGTCGATGGCACGCCGACCATGGCGCACTCCTCGACCGACGGATGCGTGGTCACGACGGACTCCACCTCCCAGGCCGAGATGTTCTCGCCTTTCCGTCGAATACTTTCCGTCGCACGACCATGCAGGAAGTAGTTTCCATCGGAGTTGACATGGACCAGGTCACCGGTGTGAAACCAAAGATCCTGCCAGGCTTTAACGGTCGCCGCCGGGTTGTCGAGATACTCCGACATGAACAAGTATGGGAGTTGAGGCCGAAAGAGGAGTTCACCGACCTCATCGACCTCACAAGTTCTCGATGGATCATCGACGCTTACGACGCGAAGCGAGAATTCAGCGATCTCCTTTCCAAGACTCCCCTGCACGAAGTCATCGGGCGGGTTGAAGATAACTCCCATCGACTCAGTCATGCCAAAGGTGTTCGATACCTTGACCCGGAATCGGTCGCAGAACTCCTCGTAGCGGCCGACCGGAATCGGGCTGCCAAATGCAAGTCGCGCAGTATGGGCGGATTCGTCAGGATGGGCCGGGCGCTCCAAGAGGATGCCCGCCATCGTGCCGAGGAAGGTGAACACGGTCGTTCTGGTCTCGCGTAGCCGACTCCAAAAGTTCGAGGCGCTGAAACGCGAATCGAGAACGACGCCGGCGCCTGAGTTCATCGCAGCGTAGAGCGTCACCAACCGCGCATTGATGTGGAATAGCGGAAGGCAGGAGTACAGCACGTCGTCTGGTCCCAGATCGAAGTCTGCCTGTTTCCTCATCGAATGGTGAAGGAAGTAGCCATGACTGAGGACCACGCCCTTCGACGGTCCGGTCGTCCCAGACGTGTAGATCACGAGCGCCGGATCATCGGGGCACACCGTGGCCGGCACCGCGTCTTGGGCATCTGCCCTCGCAACCAGGCTCGAGAGGCTGACCACGCGCACACCGGTCAGGCTTCGGTCAGCGGGGCTGTCATCGACAACGATGACCGTCGTTACCCGGCTTTCCCTCAAGGCTGGAACGACCGACGCGAGATAGCTCGCGACGACCACCAGGAAGCTGACGCCAGAACTCTGCAATTGCCGTTCGAGGAAGGTTCCGTTCAGCGCTGTGTTGAACGGAACCTCAACAGCCCCTAAGCAGGTCAGGCCGAGAGAGACCGCCAAGAGGTCGGCCCGCGTCTCGCCGAACGTTGCAACCCGGCTGCCCTTGGCAACCCCGAGATCGGCGAGGACGACCGCAGACCTTCGCGCTGTTGCTAATAGCTCGTCCCACTCCATCTGCTCGCCGCCGACCGACAGTTGCGGCTGTTGCGAGGCACGCACCCGATGTTCGAGCATCTCCCAGAGATTGTTGAACCGAAGGCTCACAGTTGCCGGCACGTGTTCTCTGACCTCCCTACGTTCGCTGAGATGCGAGTGTCGGCGTCCCGACGCGCTGGGTGTGCTTCGGCCGAGCGGATCAATCGCTGCATTGATCGTCGCCCTCAGCTCATGCGTCGATCAGAGATCTTCACCGGGAAGCCGAGCTCATATCCGTCGGCGACTGGCCGGACGAGACCAGATGCCCTGAGAGCGGGATCATTCAGTACCTCGCTTGCCCGCCGTACGCGCATGGCAGGGACATCTGCTTCCACGAAGCGAGTAAGGAGATCGCCGCACGCGAGCGCACCCATGGTCAAGCTAAGCTGCTGATTGAGTTGCGTCCGTGCGGCCATTCGGCCAGCCGTGCTGTCGAACGGCGGTTCGGCCAAGTCGGGACGGGTCAACGCAGTACAGAGATTCACCCAGAACTTGTCCTCTACCGCGCACACCGTGATGTACTCGCCGTCGGCCGTTCTGTAGATGTCGTTGCCCGGCGTGAGGTGCAACAGTTCCTCGACCGGGCTGTCCCGGCCAGTGGTCAACGCCTCCCCCCACCGGCTGAATGCCAAGAAGACGCAGACGTCTTGCATTGAGACGTCAATGTGCTGCGCCACGCGATCTGGGTCGCGGAGTGCTGCCAAGATCATGAAAGCGCCAAACAGCGAACTAGCGAGATCAGCATTCGGGAGGAGTGGCCGGTTGGGTCCTTCCCCGGAGGTCAGCTCTGCGCTGAACGCTCCGGCATGAGCGTGGTAACACATGTCGTGTCCGGCGACATCACGCATCGGTCCTGATTGGCCGTACCCGCTGATCGAGCAGTAGATGATCTGCGGGGACAACGCAGCGACATCGTTGAAGCCGACACCCAGACGGTCAGCGACTCCCGGTCGAAAGCCCTCGAGGACCACGTCCGCGGCTTCGAGGTGCTCACGCGCCGCGGCAAGTCCAGCGGGCGTCTTCAAATCCAGCTCGACCACTGTCTTGCAAGAGTTCAGGTGCCGATAAAGACTTCGCGCCTTGCGCGCCCATTCGCCGCCGGGTGGCTCGATCTTGATCACCGTTGCACCAAGATCGGCAAGGAGGCGAGAACACAGCGGCCCAGGCGTCTGCTGGGCGAGGTCGACGACCCGGATGCCTTCGAGCGCCTGGTTCATGCAAGCACGCCACTCGCGATGAGCGCGCCGATTTCGTTGTCCGTAAAGCCGAGCGCACTCAGAACCTCCGACGTGTCCGAGCCAAGTGTCGCTGGATCCCGTTGCGGCTCCCACCTGTTGCCAGACACTTCGAGCGGAGGTGCGAGGACGTCGAAGCCCCCCGCTCGGCGCACTCCGGTTGAACTATGGGCGATGTGGCGGTCGACGGCGTCGCTCAAGCCGCGAATCGGTGCCACGGGGATTCCGGCTCGATGGAGGATCTCGAACCACGTCGCGGTGGGCTCGACGCAGAGCTTTTCTGAGATCGCGGCTTCGAGCTCGTCGCGATGAGTCATGCGACCATTCGTCGTCGAGAAGCGGGCATCGTCAAGTGGTGAACCGAGCACTGCTGCAAGTCGGCCGTACAACGAGTCGTTGCCGGCCGCCACCAAGATGTGACCGTCGCTGGTCGCGAACGCCCGGTGAGGCGTGACGGCCTCGAGCCCTGATCCACGACGCCGCGGTACGACGCCATCTGCAAGATAGGCGGCGATGGTTTCGCACTGCATGGCCATTGCGACGTCGAGCAACGTGACATTGATGGCCAGATTGCGTCGCTCCGTCTTAAGCCCCGCAAGGATGCCAATAGCCGCCCACATCGCGGTTGCGTAGTCGAGCATCGGAAGGGGCACTCGAGCCGGTGGTGAGCCTTCCTCACCGATGCGGTCCATGATCCCCGACTCCGCCTGGGCTATCACGTCGTACCCGGGACGGTCTGCCTCGCTCGGGTAGAGCCCCGCCACGGAACAGTAGATCGCCGTCGGATTTATCGCGTGTACGTCGTCCACGCCAAGGCCCAGACGCGCCGCCGTCCCAGGACGCAGATTCTGAAGCACGACGTCAGCGTTGAGAACGAGACGTTGAAGCACGGGACGCGAATCGGGATGCTTCAGGTCGAGGGACACAGATCGTTTGCCATGATTGAGCGTGGCGTAGACCGCGGAGACTCCACCTTCTCTTGGGCGCCCGATCGCCCGACTCACATCTCCAAGCCCCGATTCCAACTTGACGACGTCTGCGCCCAACATGACCAGGATCTCGGAAGCAAAGGGGCCAGCGGCGTTTTGGCACAACTCCAGGACCCGGACGCCGCGCAGTGCGCCCCAAAGACCCTGGGGGGTCTCGGCGAGGTCGGCTTCGCTGCTGCCGCTGGCATTGCTCATGCCATGTCCGAATGACCAACAGAGGCGGGGAACGTTGCCGGCCTCATTCGCTCAGGAAGATCAACCTCCATCGAGAGAATGTGGGACTGCAACGACTTGCCGTGAGGATCAAGCTTCAGCGACATCGACACGCCGCCGTGAAGTACATCGTTCAGCACAAAGTTCAGAATGGAGATCGACTCCCACTCATATCGGGTCACGGTACCGAGGAGGATGTCCCGAAAATGCTCGGCAACACGATCGGTGGTGAGCTGCGGGAGTAGCAGCGAATACGCCTCGTCCCGGTAGGGGATCACACTGATGTTGGCGTGATTCCCTTTGTCGCCGCACCTCGAGAACGCCACTTAGTGGAGCTTCATGAACTCGCTTCTCCAGTACTCAGACGGTTAGGGTTCGCGACGACACGGTGACCGCCGACCGAGGAATCATCGCCGGAGTGACGCCGATGTGTCGCGTCAGCACTTTCTCCATGCCTCCAGCGCCGGCTGCGTATCGCCACAAAGCCCAGATCTCATCGCCAATCGCCTCAGCCCCGGCGCGTGACCTCGTCACCGTCGCAACGCGCAGCCTGACCTCATTGGGCTCGTATTGCCGGGTTTCGAGGCACTGACCGAACAGCGAGTTGATCCCGACCAGGTCGTGGCGATACTCGACGACCTCGTCACCAAGTCCAGCCAGCCTCTCCCCGAAGGATGCTGCCGCCAATTCCGCGCGTGAGACGCAGTTCGGCCCACCCCAGGACGCACCACCGACTGTCTTCCAGCCGAGATCAACGCCCACTAGTACTTTGAGCTCGTCCGGGCGCTTTCGGCCACGCGCACCACCCACACGGACCCTGTTCGGCCCGACCTCTTCAAGCGAGATGTCGCTCAGATCGGCAACGACGTCGGGTGTGATGTACGAGCTTGGATCAAAGATCTCGTAGCCAAGCTGACCACGGATCGTGTCTCTGTTGACGATGCCTGCGTCTGTGGCCAGCTGTGAGATGAACAACGAGCCGTCTTCGCTGACCTCCCCATACGGCGCGCCAAGATGCGCGGCGCCCGGAACCTCCCGCAACGGCGGATCCGAGAATCCGCCACCGTTGAGGTGAGATCCGCACTCGAGGATGTGGGCCACCAGGGTTGCATTTGCCAGCTGATCCCAATCGTCGAGCGACCAGCCACGTGCGTGGCAAAGCGGCGCAACCCAGAGCGATGGATCGGCCACCCGGCCGCCGACGATGACATCTGCTCCCGCCACAAGGCAGTCCATCAGGGAATCCGCGCCAATGTACGCATGAGCCGACACGAACTTGTCGCCGAGCTCGGATATCGTCGTGCCCATCTCGGGGAGCGCGAGGTCCAAGTCTTTGGCCTGGGCATGAACGTCGTCGCCGGTGACGACCCCGATGACCTTCCCGGTCAGGCCGCCCGCCCGTAGTCTGGCTGCGAATCGTTCCGCCGCTCCTTCAGGATTCGCGGCGCCAAAGTTGCCGACGAGCTTGCCGCCTTGGGCGACAAACGCCCCGAACCGTTCCACGATCTCGTCAATGTGAAGGTCGAAACCATCGCCACCTTCGAGATGACGGAGCTGTGCCAGCGCGAGGGTGCGTTCCGCGAGCCGGTCAAAGGCGATGCAGTCGACGACGCCGCTATCGGCAAGTCGCTGGGCCCCATCCAGCAGGTCATCACTGAAGCCCGAACCAGAACCGATGACGAACCTGTTGCCGGTCATGATCGATCTCACTTCGTAAAGCGCGATCTCGATGCCCCGAGGTCGCCCGCCTTGCGTTGGTCTATGCGTATGTATCTAACCATGATCAGGCTCTTGCGGCAAGGTTTGGAATTGAGTCCGAAGGCACGGACAACGCAGCATGGGCGGGTTGCCGGAGACTCGAGTTGCGGGTTGCTGTTCAACGGATACCGGAGCACGTCCATGCCATCTTCGCGCTCCCACCGATCTCCGTCACATGGACATTCCACCGTCGGCCAGCAACACGTGCCCCGTCGTGTAAGCGGCCGCATCCGACGCCAAGAACACAACTGCAGGCGCCACTTCGTCGGCTTCAGCCATCCGCCCGAGCGGAATCCGAGAGATCGTCTTATCGAGAAACTTTGGCGTCTCGACGATGACCTCAGTCATGGGAGTGATAGCCACTGGCGAAATGGCATTCACCGTGATTCCGTACCGCGCCAGTTGCCGAGCTGCCGATTTGGTCAGTCCGATGACCCCAGCCTTCGAGGCGCCGTAGTTGACCTGGCCGGGAGAACCCTCGATGCCGCCCGCTGATGTGACGTTGATGATGCGCCCGTAACGGTTTTCCATCATTACCGGACATACTGCGCGAATACCCCAGAACACCGACGTGAGGTTGATGCGAAGAACGTCGTCCCACTGCGAGTCCGTCATCTTCCAGATCATCGCGGGGATTGAGACACCGGCGTTGTTAACAAGGATGTCGATGGTGCCGAAGGAGGCCAGCGCGACACTCACCATCTGATCGAAGAAGCCCGGCTCGCCGATGTCGCCACTCACGGCGATAGCTCGTCCGCCGGCACCCTCGATCTGTTGGACCACGGCGGCTGCCGACGCTTCCGTTCGACTGTTGACGACGACGGACGCGCCAGCAGCCGCCATCGCAGTAGCAAATGCGCGACCAAGGCCCCGGCCGGCGCCGGTGACAATGGCGATTCGTCCTTCGAGGATCCTGCCGAGGCTGGTCACGAGCGTCCACCGCCTGATGTCGATGCGAGGCCAGCGTCACGCCCCGTGTCGGCCGTACGGCGACCGGGCGTCGGCTGCTTCGGGATCGCGGTCGAAGTCATCATGGATTGACGAGCACCGTTCGAATTCCAATGCCAGCCTCCAAGAGCTCGACAGCCTCGTTGATGTCGTCCAACGGGAGCGTCTTTGTGACCATGTCCGCAAGATTGAACTCGCCCGACTCGACGTACCCGATGAGGCGTTGATAGTCGGTACGTACGTTGGCCGATCCATACGCACACCCGACGAGCCGGCCGGGTCGGTGCAGGTCCGCCATGGAGAAGCTGAGGGCTGCCGCCGAGTGCGAATACATTCCGACGTAGACCGTGGTCCCGCCGATGATCGTTGCCGCTCGGGCCTGGATGTAGGTGTCACGCCTTCCGATCGATTCGAACACGAAGTCCGCGCCCCGGCCGGCCGTGATCGCATGGATCTGCTCGACGGAGCCGCCGTTGGCCGGGTCCACCACGTGGGTTGCCCCGGCCGCGGTCGCTGCTTCACGCCGTGCGGGCACCGGGTCGACCCCGATGATGCACTCCGCACCTGCGACCCGTGCGCCTTGGATCGTCGAGAGCCCGACACCGCCGCATCCAATGACGGCAACCGAGGCGCCCGGTGTGACCTCTGCGGTGTTGAGCGCCGCGAAGAATCCGGTGGTCACCCCGCAGCCGATGAGCGCCAGCTGCTCCGCCGCGAGGTCGGTCGTCACCGGAATGATCAGGGCCTCATCGGCGATCACCTGCGTCGCGAAGGTGCCCAGGGATGCCATCGACGAAAGAACCGTGCCATCCGCGCGAGTCGTAGGGTTTCGCCGTTCGTCTGTCAGTTCGGGGCGCCGCTCACAAAGATAGGCCTCGCCGCGGTGGCAGAAGAAACATGCATCGCACTGTGGGCACCACGATGAAATCACCGTGTCCCCTGGCTTGAGCGCGGTTACCTCAGCTCCGGTCTCGAGCACCACTCCAGCAGCTTCGTGTCCCAGGATGACGGGCAATTGAAACTGAAACCCGTCCCCCGACAGCATCGTCAGGTCCGAATGGCACACGCCAGTGGCATCGACCCGCATTGAGACGTCATGTGGCCCCAGTGCTGGCGCGATGACGTCCTCAACTTCAAATCGGCCCCCGTAGCTCTCCAACACTGCCGCTCGCATCTGGCCTCTCTCTCATCTCTGGTCCGGTGACACCGCGCCCAACCCAGACTTTGGCGGCCGGCCCGGTCCTGGACACCGCACCGGCTTGCGGCCCCTAGTCGTTCACCAGGCTCGACCTGATGAACGAGCCAACCATCGCGATTACAGACGTCGACCGATGTACGGCCGGCATCCGAACAAAGCCATGGCCCAGCCCATGGCAGCGGAGATGACTGGTCGGCACACCTTCGCGCGCCAGCGCGGTTGCGTACGCCTCCCCTTCATCGCTAAGGGGATCGAGCTCCGCCGTGACCACCAGTGCCGGCGGTAGGCCGGCCAGGCTCGGTGCGCGAAGCGGCGAGGCCAGAGGATCGTCACGCTGATCCCGGTCCGGTAGGTACTTGTCCCAGAACCAAGCCATGTCCGCCGAACTGAGCAAGCCGCCGATGGTCGGCGCCTCTCGATGAGACCGCCGCGTGAAGTCATGGTCTGTCACCGGATAGATCAAGGCTTGGCAGCCAATAGCCGGGCCTTGCTGATCTCGCGCCTTGAGCGCGGTGACCGTTGCCAGATTGCCACCGGAGCTGTCACCACACACTGCGATTGGGCCCCGAACAGCACCGATGTGCTCACTGTTTGCGGCGAGCCAGATCGCGGCCTCGTACGCGTCGTCCACGGCTGCGGGAAACGGATGCTCCGGCGCAAGCCGATAGTCGACCGACGCAACAACGGCACGGGCCTGGACGGCAAGTTCAATCGCCAAGGATTCAGAAGTAGCGATTGATCCGACCACCCAGCCGCCACTGTGAAAGTAAAGAATTGCCGGCCGCGTAGCGTCGCCCGTCGGGCGGTAGACCCGAATCGGGACGGCTCCGTCGGCAGTCTCAAGCCGAAAATCCGTGCTACTCACCGATGACGGGAGCGCAGTTGACACACCGGCGTCAGCCATCGCCCGGGCTTCCTCCACAGATCGCGTGTGGAGTGCGGGGATAGCTGCAGACCGAAGGCTCTGCTCGACCATCGCCCAGTCGGGATCCCGGAGGATTGCCGAAGCCCTCCTCTCATCACCTGCAGACCGGCCGGAAATCGCGGTCATGACCTGCCTACTGGCCGGTGAACTGGCTGGCGGGGCCGAACGTGAATCCGCGGAAGTTGTCAGCGGCCACATCCTCACAAATCGTGCGGTACGGCCCAACGCCGCCGGCGTACGGCATGAATATTCGCGGCTTGCCCTCGATATTGGCCCCTTGCCACCACGAGTTACCCTTGACGAACAGGGTCTTGTTGGCCACCTCGTTGACATGTTCGACCCAGTTCTTCTGCGCCGTTTCGTCCGCCTCCACAGTGGCGAGATCGCGTGCGCGCATGTACACCATCAAGTCCCGGATGAACTCGATGTGCTGCTCGATCGAGGTCACGACCGAGCCGATCACCGAAGGGCTTCCCGGTCCCGTCACGGTGAACAGGTTGGGAAATCCGGCAACTTGTAGGCCCAGGTAGTTCAGCGGACCGTGCGCCCAGACCTCTCGCAGCAGCGATCCATCGACGCCTCGAATATCGATTCGAGTCAGCGCGCCGGTCATTCCGTCGTAGCCGGTAGCAAGGACGATGGCATCTACTTCGTAAGCTCCAGCGGTCGTTGTGACTGCGCCTTCAGCGACGCTCTGGAGTGCCTGTTCACGCAGATCGATCAGCGTGACATTCTCGCGGTTGAATGTCTCGTAGTAGTCCATGTCAAGGCATAGTCGCTTGGAACCAAAGGGATACCCGATCGGACAGAGTCGTTCGGCGGTCTCGGGATCGCGCACCGTCTCTCGGATCCTCGACCGGATGAAGTCACCGGCGAGGGCGTTTGATTCGTCATCGACCAGGAGGTCATTAAAGGCGGTAAGGAAGTGGGCCGCCCCTCGACAATCGGCCCACCGTTCCTGAAAGACCTGCTCTCGCCGCTCTGCATCTACCTCCTTGGCGGACTCGCGGTTCAAGAATGGCAGGCTCGTCAACGCGGCCCGACGCGTCTCTTCACGGATCCGTGGGTAGTTCGCCTTGATGTCTGCCACGTATTCGTCACTCAGGTGTGCTCGGCTTGCCGGCACGCTGTATTGCGGAGTGCGCTGGAAGACGTAGAGGTGGTCTGCCTGTTCAGCGATCCGCGGAATGACTTGAATGCCGGAGGATCCGGTCCCGATGACTGCCACGCGCTTGCCCCGGAAGTCCACGGCCTGATGAGGCCAGTCTCCGGTGTGGAAGATCTCGCCCGTGAACCTCGAGAGACCCTCCAACTGAGGAGCATTTGGAACCGACAGGTTGCCTGATGCCATCACAACGAAGGACGCTTCGACGCGCCCGGCCCGGTCGGTCTCGACCTCCCATCGACCGCGCTCGTTGAGATAGGTCAGCGCGGTCACCTTTGTCTTTAGCTGGATGGCGGGAAGCAGGTCGAATCGCTCGGCAACGTGCTCGAGATAGCGGAGAATCTCTGGCTGGGTTGCGAAGCGCTCCGACCAGACCCACTCCTGCTCCAGCTCTGGTGAGAACGAGAATGAGTATTGGAGACTCTCCGTGTCACACCGCGCGCCGGGATACCGATTCCAGTACCAGGTCCCGCCGACTCCCCCGCCCAGCTCGTAACACTGAACCGTGAGGCCCAGCGACCTCATCGTGTATATCGCGTAGAGGCCGGAGAAGCCCGCGCCAACCACCACAACGTCGATGTGCGTAGTCTCCCCGTCAGCCTCAGCAGTCGGAGCCGGTGAGTTCGTCATCGGGGTTTCCTCAACCATGAGGTGCGCCCCTCGGATCCCGGCCGGGCAACGCGATGGGCCGATACAGGAGGGCGCGCCGGCCACCCCGCGCTGTAGGTGCTGCCCACGTGAATCACTCCAGGTCTCGATCTTGGTGCCGACCTGTCGCAGCGTGCAGTGCATGTCCGGCTCGTCCGAGGAACGCAGCCACCAACGAGTACCACTGCGCCGCCACTCGGGTCGTCACCTCGCGTTGTGACGCCTTTGTATGCGTATGTATCGAACCATGATCAGCCTCATGGGTCAATCCTCTCAAACTCGGGCCCCTGATCCGTCATCAGGTGCGAGGGCCGTGCTCCCGACAGTGCGCTTCGAAGACTCGAGTTGGCCGCCGACAATCTCGATCGCTCATGCCGAAAATAATATTCGTGAACCCAATGCGCCCCGATCCGCAGCGCTCGGAACGCAGCCAAACCATCAGCGCGGGGAGACGTCGCGACAGTGCGTCTGACTCGCGGGCAACCTTGATGAACCCGCACAATCCCATCTGGCAGAGGCCAATTCACGTTTGCGAAAGCGCGATCAGTGCCGTGCTACTCTCCAGCCGGAGTTCAACCTTGTCGTCGCAACTGGGCGTGCGACCTTGTTCGCCACCGTTCATTCATTCGTCAGCGGAGTTGGTTTGGCCAAGATGCCTGGTCCAGCGGTGCCGATGGAGCGTGGATTTCAGCAGCCGCGCCAAGAGCGGATGCCAGAGATCATCGCGCGGCGAATCCTTCACCACATCGTCAACGAAGACCTGCATCCCGGCGACATGCTTCCCTCCGAAACCGCAATGATCGAGCAGCTCGGAATCGGACGCGGCACCCTGCGCGAGGCGCTTCGTATTCTTGAGGTTTACGGAATTATTCGAATCAAGCCCGGCCAGCGCGGTGGGCCGATGGTTGATGCGATCGACGCCGACGACTACGCGCGGAACCTCTCAGTCTGGCTCTTCATCTCGCGAGCTACATATCGCGAGCTTCTCGAGGCTCGGATGATCCTGGAGCCCGGCGTCGCGAGAAGCGCCGCGACCCGCGGGTCGGAAGAGGCAAGGGCGGCGGTGCTCGAGGCTGCCGAAGCCAACCACCGCGCGGTCGGGTCACTCGGCAGCGAGTGGCTGCGGAGCTCTGAGGCGTTCCATGAAGCAATCGCGGTCGCGAGCGGAAACAGGGTGATTTCCCTCTTCTCGTCTGCGTTACTCGGTTTGAACCGGGAGCGACTTCCGAGTACGCCGAGTGAGAAGCGAGCGTTGACCTGCAAGGCACACGACAATATTGCCAACGCGATCGCCCAGGGTGATGGCGCCAAAGCAGAACGACTGATGCGCGAACACGTCGCCGACTTCGTCGCCCTCGTGGAAGAACGGATCGGCGACGAGCTTGACGCAGTCATCGACCGGCCCCGGTAGCTATCTACCAGACGCCTTTGCTCATCGAGCCCCACATGTCGGTGGAGCGACTTCGGCTCAGTCAGTCCAGATACTGCTTGAGAACCTCCGCGCCCGCAAGCTCGGCAGGCCCTCGCCATCCGACGATCCCACGCGACAGGATCAGGCAGGAATGAGAGAACTCGAGGGCGCGTTGCACAAATTGCTCGATCAAGACCACCGCGATGCCGCTTTGCTTCGCCACTTCCAGGCTGGCGAAGACCTGCTCGACCATCAATGGCGCAAGTCCGAGCGACATCTCGTCAGCGATGATCAGCCTGGGGTCTACGAGCAGCGCGCGCGCCATTGACAGCATCTGCTGTTCGCCGCCGGAAAGGCTGCCGGCCATCTGCTTCCGGCGCGATCCAAGGATTGGAAACAAATCGGTCGCGCGACTGAATGCCTCCTCCCGTTGGCGACTCCCCTTCATCTGCAGAGCCGCCATGCGAAGGTTGTCCTGGACCGTCAACCCCGGGAAGATGCCTCGTCCCTCGGGGATGTAGACCAGTCCTACTCGCCGAATGCGATGGGGAGACCACCGGCTGACGTCCGTGCCGTCGAAGACGACGTGGCCCGACGTTGCCGGCACCAACCCAGAGACGGCCCGGCCGAGGGTGCTCTTCCCGGCACCGTTTGAGCCAAGAACAGCAAGGACCTCACCCGGGGCCACCTCGAACGACACCTCCGAGAGCGCCTGCACGGCCCCATATCCGACACAGAGGTTTCTCACGCTCAGTGAGCCGCCGGCTTGCTTCGGTTCAGCGGTGGCCAAGGCCGTCCTCCTCGGCTACTTGGACGGCCCAGCTGCCGGTGGAGCCGAGGTATGCCTCGCGCACGACCTCGCTACTGCGAATCCGCTCAGGCGGACCTTCGGCCACCTTTGAACCGAAGTCGAGCACGTAGATGTGTTGGGCAAGACGCATGACGGCGCCTACATCATGTTCGACCAGCAGCATGGCGACGCCCCTTTCGGCGGAGGTCGCCTGCAGGACGGATCCGAGACGCTCGGACTCCTGCGTGTCCAGCCCGGCAAGCGGCTCGTCAAGAAGCACGATTGACGGCTCGAATGCGAGTGCACGCGCAACCTCGATCAGACGTGTCGTGCCGAGAGGGAGGGAGTCGACCCGCTGCTCCGCGACCGAGGCCAGCGACAACTCGTCGATAAGCTCGTCAACGCGTTCTCGCTCAGCGATCCGCACTCCACGCCCTGCGCCACCTGCACCGGCGCCACGCCAGTTCGGCCCTACCTTGTGTCGCATCCGATGCGAGAGAATCAGATGCTCCCTGACGGTCAGCCCGAGAAAGAGCTCAGGTTGCTGAAACGTACGCGCGATCCCGAGCCGGGAACGTACTTGAGGCCGGACGCCCGTGATCTCCTCCTCGTTGAGGAACACCTCACCGGCGTCCGGTTTGATAAGCCCGGATAACACACCGAACAGCGTGCTCTTTCCGGCTCCGTTTGGGCCGACCAGGCCCACGATCGCACCCGGCGGAATGGATACGGTCACCCCATTCAAGGCGCGGACGCCACCGAAGCGAACGGTCACGTCGCGACAGCGAAGGAGTGGCGGCTCATCGTGTTGGCCGGGCTGCTTCACGACAACGGAAACCAGCGCGCTCGGCGACGAGCCAGGGGCTCGTCCGCCACCGATGTCGAGGTCCGACTCGTGCCTGCCTTGTTGGGCATCCGGCGCTGGAGCATCAACACCCCCGGCAGTGGATCCGCCTCGGGCCGCCGCAAGCCGTCGTCTGATCGTGGTCCAAATGGCGGCGACCTGACGAGCCTGAGTCGCCAAGGTACCGTCGGGGTACCGGACCACCGCGATCGCTCCTAGCCCGAACAAGATAGGCGGGACATTGTCCCAGCCGGCCGAAAGGTACTGAAGGATGACTCCGCTCAAGAGCGTCGTCGCAAGGCCGGCAAGTATGGCGCCCATGTTCGACCGAATGCCGAGGGTTGCCACCGCCGCCAGCCACGCCAGACCCAACAGCGCGTCGTAGTTGGCCGACTGCGCCACGTTCAGGTTCATGGCAAGCATTGCGCCGCCGATACCCGCGGTGAAGGCGGCAGCACACGCGACCCCCACCTTCAGCCTGACAACGGAGATGCCCACCGTTGCGGAGGCACGCGGAGCAGACCGGACGGCGGTGAGCCCTAGTCCCGTCGTCGAACGCCGCAGAACGCCTATACAACCGGCGATCACCGCAAACACCGCAAGCGAGAGCCATGCTTCGCCGCGAGGACCAGCAAAGACATGTGGGGGGTTGATCGCAACGCCCAAGCCTGAGTTCTCGAACACCTGGCGGCTGAAGACCAGGTTCTCAATGAGCAGCGCAAAAATCAGCGTGACGATAGCGACGTACAAATCGCCCATGCGAATCGTGAGGAGGCCAATGAGCAGACCCGCAGGAACGGCGATCAACCCGCCACAAACCACCGCGAGCAGTGCGGGAACTCCGTGGTCGGCAGCCAGGACCGCAGCCGACAGTCCGCCGACTCCGGCGAACGCTGACATACATAGCCAGATCATTCCGCCCTCGCCCGTCACGAGGGTGTAGCTCAGGTAAATGATGCCGTAGCACACGCCTTGTGCGACAAGGCCGACCCAGAAGTCGCTCATCAAGGCCGGCAACAGGCAGGTCATCCCGAACGCAACGATGGCCGGCACCACGCCGATCCGCCGCGCGGCGGGACCACTCGACGTATGCGACCCGTCGTCGTGCGTCGCGATGGCGCGGTCAAGCGACCCGCCCACTCTCCCAGCACCCTCACGGCCATCGCCACGGAGGACGAAGTACCCGAGAAAGAGCGCGGCGAAGATGAAGGGGATCGACGGAAGGATGGCGGCTGCGAAGGAGCTCGTTGGCGAGATCCAGTACTGGACGATCGAGTCCGAGATGCCGATCAGGAATGCGATGCAGACCGTCACACCCAGGTTCCGCAGTCGACCAGCCACAACCGCAGCCAGCGCCGAGATCATCAGCAAGGTGAAATCGCCCGAATCCAACCCGATGATGGGAGCGGAGAGGACACCTGCCAAGCCGGCGAGGCCGATGCTTACGGCCCACACTCCTAGTGCAACCGACGAAGGGTTGACACCCGACAACGCAGTCATCGCGGGGGAATCCACCATGCTTCGGACCCGAAGACCGACACTCGTGAAACCGAGCACGCCCGCACCGACGACAAGGATCACCAGCACGCAGGCGTACGCGATCACCTGGTCCATCGTTACGGCTACGCCGAAGACGTGAAAGACCCTGACCGGCTCGGGTGCCAGACCAGGTGCCTGGTTGATGG
Source organism: uncultured Frankiaceae bacterium (assembly GCA_964395425.1). Lineage (GTDB taxonomy): Bacteria > Actinomycetota > Actinomycetes > JAFAQI01 > JAFAQI01 > DATAUK01. Next base: position 12,816 of record CAYNDD010000001.1, on the reverse strand, counting down.
GCTGCGTACCAAAGGTCAGGGCGCAAGCGGAAGGCACCGCGACCGCCACACCGATCGTGGCGACCAGCTTCACGAGCTGTGATCGCATTCCAAGGAGTCGGAAGACCAGAAGATACAGCGCAACACCCAATGCGGGGCCCGCGACGACGATCGCCACTATCGCGGACACCAACAGGTTGATGTGATGTTGAGTGTGGAGGAAGTAGTAGAACCGCGCGATCGCGAAGGCCAGCGCACCGAAACTGAGATTCAGAATGCCGGCTGAGATATACGTGGTGACAATCCCAGCCGCAGCGATCGCGTAGATGCCGCCAAGAACGAGGCCCGCTACAACATATTGGAGCACGTCAGTCCTCTTGCCTCACGATGGTGCCTTCTCGTGCGCTCGAACGCCATCGGCGAAAGTTGAGCAGACCCTGTTCCGTACAACGGTCGGCCCGCCAAAGCCTGAGAGCGTTGGCGGGCCGGCCGTACATCAACCTTCTGTCATGGTCCTCCGAGCTCCTAACTCGAGGAGAGCAGCGTCCCACAGACGGGCTTTCCGTTGTTCACCGTGACGAACTTCTTGCCTTCAACCTTCTCAAAGTAGGTGCAGCTCTTGGGTCCGAAGGTACCGAAGTGGTTGTAGTCCGCGGCGGTCGGCAGCAGCCCGTTTGCCGTCCAATTTGTGAGCGTCAGAAGCTTCGAGATCACCGACGCCGAGGTCGCGCCTGATCCTGCCATCTCGAGTCCCTTGACCATCAGCGCTGCCCCGAGGTAAGCGACCGTCGTACCTTCCGGCGGGTAGCCACCGTGGTAGTCGGAGTCGTACTTCGTCAGGTTGGCGACGAAGGTGTTCGTGGCAGGATCGTTGAGATCAATCGGCACGATGTACGTCGGCCAGTAGGTTCCCTGAGCCGCGGCAGTTGCAGTCGGGTCGGTGAAGATGCTTGAGTCAGCACCGGCTGCGGACAACGACGCCACGAGGTGGATACCCGCCTGTTTCGCAGCAACGAGCATCGCCACCGAGTTCGCCTGGACGCACGAGCAGATCGCGAAGTTCACCCCCGCCCGCTTCATAGCGATCGCGTAGGTGTTCATCGGTGCATTCCCAAAGGGCACATTCTTGTTCGTGTACCCGATCTTGATCCCCGCCGCCTTGAAGGACGCTGCAACCGCGTCGCTCCCGACATCGGATGCGGGAATGTTCGCATAGGCCAGGAACGCCGCGTTCGTCACACCGAGTTGCTTGAAGAACTGTCCGAACTGGGTGTAGGAGTAGATGCTCTGAGCGGGATTGATATCGCCGCCGTACCCGAACATGTTCGTGTTTGGCTTCGTGCCCCACTCGGGGTTGTTGCAGCAAGATCCTGTCACCGGAATCCCCGCCTGCTGCAGGACCTTGTACCCGCCGACATCAAAGGGCGTGTCTTCGATGACGCCCAACACGTGCTTGGCCACGACCGCTTTGGAGGCATTCAGATTGCCCGTCACCGACGATGCATCGTCCTCGACGATGAGCTTGATCTGCTTTCCGTTCACACCGCCTGCTGCGTTGACGGCATCGATGTAGGCTTCTGCGCCCTTCTCACTGCCACCCGACGATGAGGCCGATGCACCGGTCTCGGCCGTGATGTAGCCGAGCGTGATTGTTCCGCCCGACTTGTTCGTGCTGTTGCCTTTGGACGAGCTGCTGCAACCCGAAACGACTGCTGCAACGCAGACCGCCAGTACCAGCGTCCTTTGGAAGAGCTGCTTCCTCATGCCGTTATTCCTCGCAGACTAGGTCTCGGGTCGGCGCTCATAGAGGCGGCCAACGCGAACATGGATGCCGTGCCTGGATATAGGTACGTACGCGCGCACGTGGTGTACGGAAGGGCGCGGAATAACCAGCACCGAGAGAGAGGTGGCGCAGTTGCCGTCACGGTACCCACAGCCCGGTCTTTACGCGCACTGATCGAACCTTTCGCTGACGTTGCCGCTCTTTGAACGAGCGACGTCGTCTGAGTGAGTAGGTCAAGTCGTTGGGCGCCCCCTTCCGCCGCCCTCTATCGATGTTCGATAGATCGTATATATCACAAGGGTTAGTCCCGGACAAGGAGTTTCCGGCGGGTCGGGCGCCTTGTGTCGGACGCGTCGACGTCGCTGCCGCGCGAGCCGGGCACATGGTCGCGCTATGCATGTTCAAGACCGTCGAGCGTCCCCGCGACGACCGGTAGCAGCAGGGCCGAGCGATGACTGTCGTCGTGATGGATCTGGTCTTCGGCGACGAGACGCGTCGTCGCAGTTGAGGGTCGGCCCCCGGTGTGGGGGTTGAGATCATGGCGTGGAAAGTTGGACCCGGCGATACGTAGGCGGATCCTCTCGCCAGCGCTGAATCGATGGGCAATCGGCCCGAGTTCGACGATGACCTTCGCCGGCTGATCTCCCGGCAGCTCTGCTCGGCGAATACCGTCGACAAGGTTGATCGAGCGGCCATCCGCACGCACAACATTGAGCATCGCGGCCACGTCTGTCGACGGCGCCGAGGACGTCACCCAAGCCTCAAGCGTCACGACGCCGATGACGTCGACGTCATCGGCCAGCGGGTCGGTCGTGTAGACCACGACGTCGTCTCGCTCCTCGATCGCGTTCTGACGCCATGGTCCCTGTGGGAAGGCGCTTTCGAGCATCAGGTGGGCGCCACCCAAGGTCGGCACGGGTCGCGCCGGATCGGAGCGATAGACGTCGGGCGGCGACGCCGAGGCCGGACGAACAGACAGCTTGCCGTCATGCGCGAGAAAGAACGGTTTGACATCGGCCGGCACCGGCCAGGCAGCCTCCTCACGCCAGGTATTCGCGCCGAGGAAGAACAGGCGCACGGGCGAACGAAACGACCACGCCGTCACATCGTGCTTGAGCCAGCGATCGAACCATGCGAGTTGCACAAGGTCGAGGTCAACGAGAGCGCCGAGCCCAAAGTTCATGTCGCCGAGGCGAGCGACTCCGTTGAGGACTGTTCGAGGCATGTAGTGGCCCCATGGACCGAGCCATAGATACTGGTTTTCGCGCGCCTCGAGCGTCGCGCCCTTCGATTTGATGCCGAGGTAGTTGGCAATGGCCCCGACGGCATACGTGTCGAACCAGCTGGACACATGGAGCGCGGGCACGGCGATCTTCTCGTGGGCGGCAGCGACCGACATCGAATCCCAGTAAGGGTCCGGCGCATCATGGTCCATCCAGTCGAAGAAAAACGGCGCCCACTCGCCGAGGACGGTCTGCTTTAAGTCGGTCAACGGCGCAGTCGACGCCATTCCGGGCAGGTCCTCGAGAAACGCTCGCACGTCGCGCCAAATCCGCCGGAAGGGCTCGCCTCGCAGCCCACGTCGCTGGATCGACCCCGGCGACAGTGCAAAAAGCGATATGGAGAGGAGCGCGCCTAACTCGAATGCACCACCCTTGTAGCTACGTCCCTCGAAGTAGTCGGCACTGCCCTCCATGGGGGCGATGGCACAGAGATGTGGCGGACTAGTAGCAGCTGCCTGTAGTTGGGTAGCGGCCATGTACGAACTACCGAACATGCCGACAGAACCGGACGACCAATCCTGTGCGGCAGCCCATTCGACGGTGTCGTAACCGTCCGCGCCTTCGTTGACGAATGGCACGAACTCGCCTTCTGACTGGAATCGACCGCGCACGTCCTGTACCACCACGACGTAGCCGGCCTCGGCAGCACGTACGTAGTTGAGCACGACCATGAGTCCATAGGGCACGTCCTTCGAGTACGGCGTGCGCATGACAAGCACTGGATGCCTACCCTCCGCCGGCCGATAGACGTCCGCACGGAGTACGGTCCCGTCGCGCATCGGGACAGCAACGTTCTTCGCCACAACCAAATTCGTCGGAGTGGTCACTTCGCGCCCCCTCCCGTGGGCCACGCAGTCAGGGCCGGCAGCACCATGCAGCACTTCGACGTGTGCACATCACCTTGCTCACCCGTCGATGCCCGCCGCGCCGGAGACGCCCGTCGTCGGATCAGGCTCCTCGCACGTGGTAGAGCTTCGCGGCGTTGTCGTACAACACTTTGCGTTTGATGACCGGGTCTACGCCGGCAAGGGCGATCTCCGCCATTTCGCCCGGGGTACCGGACGTCGACGTCGGGCCGGGCGACAAGCTGGTCGGGTGCGGGAAGTCGGTTTCGAAGAGAATGTTGTCCTGGTAGAGATCGATAATTCGAGAAACTGATTCACGCTCGAACCAGAACGAGCCATAGATCTGCCGAAGGAAGTAGAAGCTGGGGCACTCTCGGTCGGGGTAGACAAGATGAGCACCGGAGTTCTGCCACTGCCAGTCCAGCAACTCCAGGAAGTAACGAATCCACCCCACTCCGCTTTCAACCATCACGATCTTCAGGTTGGGATAGCGCACGCACAGTTGGGAGGTGGTCAGGTCCGCCAACGTCTCAGCCAGGCCAAGTTGGCTGAGCGCAGAGCTCTTGACGTAGTCAGCACGGCTGTTGTTGCGCCCCAGTTGACCAAGGAATTCAGCCTCATTCCATTCGCTGAAGCCGGTGTGGAAGTTCAGCGCTAGCCCACGCTCTTCCACCGCCTTGAGCAAGGGCTCCCAGTGGTCATCGTCGAGAGGAGGCAGGTCCAGCTTGTGTGGCTTGCCGATGAACAGAACTCCCCGGTGTCCGAGCTGGTGAGCTCGATCGAGTTCTCGTACCGACTCTTCGAGATCCCAGAACGGGAGGACACACAGGGCGATAAACCGATCTGGCGCAATGTCAGCGAACTCGACGAGAAAGTCGTTGTAAGCGCGAATGCAGGCCTTGGCGAACTCCGGGTCTGGAACCTTGCGAAACGCGAATGTCATGAATGCCAAGAGGTTGGGATAGAGGCACTGCGCGTAGATTCCGAACTCGTCCATCCTCCTCAGGCGATCCTTCGCGTTGAAGGCAGCCGGATCGGCTTGCGCCTGCGTCGGAGGAAACTTCGGCGGGTGCTCGGTCCAGCCGGCGGTCGCGAACCCGGCCACGCCGGTGAGCTTCCGGTCGCCGACGATCCAGCGGTCGATTCCCGCCCGCTCATCGGTGATCACTCGCGGAGCCATCTCCTGGTACTTCGACGGCAGTCGCGATGTCCACAGATCCGGGGGCTCGCTGAGGTGGCTATCGGTGTCGATCATCAGACTTCCCGGCACGGTGCTCAACTCCTCACCACAGGCCATGGACCTGCGTCCCAACCGAACGTTTGGTTGTGACGCTATCGCACGATGTTGGAGGCAGCAAGGTCCCGGGCGGCGAGCGCACAACAGGGGAGTGACCGCCGTAAACGGCGCCAGGAGCTTCAGACCGAGCAATTAGTGCGTGCAGTCCCGACCACACTGCACCGACCTGACCGCCATCTCGGCGAGGTTCGAAATGACGGTCCCTCGCGGCGTACGCCCTGATGGCCGGTACCAGTTGACCACGGCGTTGACCATGGAAAGCACACCTGCCGTTGCGACGCGGGGGTCAAGGCTCGCGCACACGGCGCCACTCGCTTGACCTTCCTCGAGCAGACTTCGAACGAAGTGCTCATATTGGTCACGGAGCGCAAGAACGGCCGACTGCCGCTCCCGGCTCAGGTATCTGAACTCCGTACTGAACACGGCCGACTTGTCAGGATCAGCGATGTTTGACTCAAGGTTTCTTACGATGAATCGGTGCAGCCGGTCTACGACGGGTCCGGTCTCGTTCTTCGCTTCTGCTAGGCGCTGTTGGATGTGGTCGTGAGAACTCTGCATGACCGCGAAGAGCAAATCGTCCTTTGAATCGATGTAGTAGTAAAGGCTGCCCTTGAGCATCCCCAAGGCGTCGGCCAGATCCTGGGTACTGGTGCCCAGGAAACCCTTGCGGCGAAACAGTTCGGCGGCAACATCAATCACCTCCTCGCTTCGAGGTCGTGACTGCTTCGATTCCTTCCCACCGCCGTCGATGGGTAGCCGATCGGATGCCCGCCCATCCTGGGTCGACCTCTTCGTGTTCCGTTGACGCTCAGCCACTGCGATCCGTCCTGGTCGGAGACCTTCTCGCCAAGGCTAAGGGCTTTGCGCCCTGCACTACGGTCGGCGCGGTTCGGCGCTCGACCGGGGTCGCGTCCGCCACGTGGCCGGAGTGCGGCCCAACACGTCAGGTCGGCGTTGGCAACTTAAAGAGTCTGCGGGCATTTTCAGAGAACAACTTGGACCAGACGTGATCGCGCAGCGGAAGGTCTTCGAGCTGAGCAAAGGTCTCGTCGTAACTGAGCAGCGGCCAATAGCCGGCAAAGATTACGCGATCGGAGCCGCGAGTGTTTGCGTAGTCGATCACGGCCGCCGGATAGTACCTCGGCGCGAATCCCGATGTGGCGAAGTACAGATTTGGCCACTTCTGCATGAGCTTCACGCAGGTGTCAGCCCACGGTTCGCCACCATGCTTCATCACGATCTTTAAGTCCGGGAAGAACCACAACACCTCGTCGAGATGCATCGGATCCTGGGTCCATCCGGGCACCCGGGGACCCGGTATTCCGACGCTGATCGATACCGGTAGATCAAGCTCCACGCACTTCGCGTATATCGGGTAGTACTCCTTCGAGTTCGGTGGGATGGTCGGCACAAGGGCATGCGGCGATATCGCGACCCCCCGCACCATCGGGAATGCCGAGACGACCTCCTCGACGTTCCGCACCGCGCGCATCCCATCATGCGGGTCCACCCGCAGAAAGAAGAACCAGCGATCCCCGACGTTCTGCAGCGTCCGGATGGTCTCCGGTGCGCGGTCCGACTGCACAATGACGCCGGCTCGCTCGATGCTCCACTCGTCCAGCAAGCTAACGACGTACTGCGGGTCACTTGACTTAACGACTCGATCGCTAGCCGCGCCCTTGAACAGGTAGTTGACAACTCCGGGCGATGGCCACGAATCCAGGCTCTCCTGGTCACGAAAGGCTCTCTTCGAGATGTACTCGAGATTGAGCCCACCGTTCGGATCCACGTTGACCATGCAGTCGATGACCGATATCCCTCGCTGCTGGAGGAAGGATTCCATTCAGTCGTCGCCTTTCGTGGCGGCCAGCAAGGAATCGTCGCGGACCCAGCCGAGTGTCCGGGGTACTTTACCAAACGATCGTTGTGTGTGATGTCGCCAACGAAGGCCGCGCCGACCGCCGCGAGCGCCCTCGGCAAGGAGAAGGTGGGGCTTCAGTGCAACGCACTATCTATACAGACGCGCATCGCCAATTCCGCCAGGCTTGCCAGCAGTTCGTAGCCCGCGCGGTCACCCCGAATCAAGAGCGGTTCATCGAGGATCGGCGGATTGATGTCGAGGTGTGGTTGGAAGCAGGAAGGCAAGGATTCCTCGGACTCAACGTGGCAGAGGAGTACGGCGGCTCCGCTGCCGGAGACTACCGCTACAACGCCGTCCTGCTCGAGGAACTTGCGACCTCCAGCGCGGCACTTGCCTCCTGCCTCGGCGTCCATTTTGACGTCGTGGCGCCATACCTCACCGACCTCACCACCGACGAGCAAAAGCAGCGATGGTTGCCGCGCTTCTGTAGCGGGGAGTCGGTGGCTGCGATCGCCCTCACGGAGCCCGAGGGCGGGTCCGACCTCGCCGCACTGCGCACGTCCGCGAGGTTGGACGGAGACGCCTGGGTCATCAACGGTGCCAAGACCTTCATCACCAACGGCACTTCTGCGGACCTTGTCATCGTCGCTGCACGTACCGAACCGGGATCACGGTCGAAGGGCATCACACTGTTCGTGGTCGAAAGCGGTGCGACCGGCTTCACCCGCGGCCGGAAGCTGGACAAGGTCGGCCAGGCCGAATCTGATACGTCGGAACTGTTCTTCGATGACCTGCGCGTGCCGCTGGAGAACATGATCGGTGAGCGCTCAAAGGGCTTCGGGTACCTCATGCAACGGCTCACGCAGGAACGGCTTGGATCTGCGGTCAGCAACACTGCCCATGCCCGCGCAGCCCTATCGGACACGCTTGCATGGGTCCGGGAACGACGAGCGTTCGGGGTCGCAGTTGGTTCATTCCAACACAACAAGTTCGTAGTGGCAGACCTCGTGACAGAGCTCGATGTCACGCAAGCTTTCGTGGATCAGGCAGTGACGGCTCACGCGGGTGGTCAGCTGTCGGCGACCGATGCCGCGAAGGCGAAGCTGTGGTCATCGGAAGTGCAGAACCGGGTCGTGGATGCCTGCGTACAGCTCTGGGGCGGCTATGGGTACATGAAGGAGTACCGCGTCGCCCGAGCATGGATGGACGCCCGCGTTAGCCGCATCTGGGCGGGTACGAGCGAAATAATGCGCGAGGTCATCGGACGGGACCTCGGGCTCTGAAAGATTCAATGTCCTACAGATCCTCGACCATTCCCGCCCGAAGACCTCGGAGCACTGCTACCGCTCACAGGAACCAGTATCATATATCATAGAGATCCCGTGAGCGACCGTCCATACGAGGTGATGGTGACGTGAGGTTCGGAGTCCGGCTGGGTCACGGTGATGCATATTCCGGTGACTACGTGCGACTCGTCGCACGAACAGCAGAAGAACTCGGTTTCAGTTCGATCTGGTGCTCTGAGCACATGGCGATCCCGATGAGCTTCGAGAGCCGCTACCCGTACAGCCCATCCGGCAAGCCCGAGTTCTACGAGCACATGGCTTTCGGCACCGCAATGGTCACGCTCGCCCACGCTGCCGCAGTCACGAGCACCGTCAGGCTGTCAACCTGTGTGATCCCGCTTATGGCGCACCATCCAGTAGCACTCGCCAAGGATGCAGCGACGCTGGACTGCCTTTGCGGTGGACGACTTGAGCTCGGGCTGGGGGCAGGATGGCTCAAGGAGGAGGCGCAGATCCTGGGCCTGGCAAGCGACCATCCGGCCGGGCGACTCGAGGAAGCGATCGAGTTGATGCGTTCGGCCTGGGCGACATCGCCGTACGAGTTTGACGGTGCGTACTGGCAGGTACCGCCAGTCGTGTCGCGACCACTCCCCCCGCAGCGAGCAGAACTGCCCATCTGGATAGGTGGGACAAGCCCCCGCGCAGTGAGCCTTGCTCGTCGCAAGGCCACCGGCTTAGTCGTCGCTCAACGCGAGGCGCATAAGGTGGGCGAGCTTCGCTCCGAACTTCCTGTTGAGACAAAGATCGCGATCGGCATCGCATTTGCACCCGACTTCGGCGTCGATCCCGTCCGCGAGCAACTAGATCAGCTGTTGCTTGCTCGCATCGATACAGTCATTCTGCAATGCAATGCTGACCTCGATAGCACCATAGCTGCTCTCGGGTCCTTCGCCCGAAAGGTGCTGCCTTACTACCGCGGCGACGGCGACCACGGTTCGGCATCATGAGTTGGCGTCAGTGCCATCCGTGCAGCGGATTCCGAGAGTCACACGACCTGCACTCCTGTCCCCGACGGTAGGATTTGGACGGTCAGCCCCCGATGACAGGCTGGCTGAACCCAAGCCGCTGGTGAGTCGAGTGGCTGACCGCCTCGTCGCGGGACAGTGCGGAGAGCCGCGGTCGGTGCTTCTCGAACCTCGTGGTCAGCCAGTCGCTGTCGCCCATCGTCACATTCCTTCTCGCTTGTCGGTCTATCTCTATGACCGGCGCGATCGTGCCGGTGTCCGCCCCTCGTCAGCGCCCCTTGTCAGTCAGCCGGCGCTGGTGAGGACGACACCCGCTTCGCTGGTCTGGACGATGAAGGTCAGTGACTCCTGGAAGTACAACGTCACGTGGTCGGCATCATGTGAGAGATAGCCGATCGATAGGTCCTGGCCGAGGTGCAGCTCGTAGTCGCCGCCGCGGGTCGAGAGCAGGAATCCCTCCTCGGCAGCCGGCGCCCAGATGATGTCGCCACCCTCGATGACGCGAGCGATGTGCTCCCGGATCGGATAGCCGTGATCGGTGGTCTCCGCGATCTCGGTATAGATCTCGGCAGGGAGCAGCAGGCTGTAGGGACCACCGACACCGGCCAGGCGAAGGCCACTGAGTGCATGCGCCACCGCGGTCGGATACTCGCGGACGTCGGACGGGAGCGCCACTGCCGGGTTGGAGGTGCTGGCACTGATCCCCTCGATACCGGCGGCGGCATAGCCGGCGAAGATCGCACCATCCTCGGCGTACGCGATCTGCTTGGCTGCATCCTTCACCGGTTGCCAGTCGGAGTCCTTGGCTCCACGCTCCACGTCGTCAACCGCTCGCCGGTCGATGGTGAACAGAACCCGGAACTCAACAACTGGCGCGAACTCGCGGCTTCGGGCGAGCACTCCGCCTGATGGTGGGTCGAGGTCCCGGGCATGCCCGGTCCCCACGCCGGCCAACGTCGGGCCCGACGGCCCGACGAGGTCGACGACTCGACGCGCAGCGACGTGCCTGACGAAGGTGCGATGCGCCTCTGCCTCGATCTCGGCCCAGGCTGCGTCAGCGATCGGCGCGAGCTCACGGTTCAGGTTGTCCATCAGGTGGTCCCCTTCAAACTGCCGATCCGCAGGGATCGGTCGAGCGGTTGCACATCGTCATCGTTCGCGGGTTGCGCTCCCGGCAGCGCCGTTGTCGGCACGCCGGGCAGATTGTCGAGAAAGTCAACGCTCGGCACGAAGAATAGCGCGCCGGTCACGGCCGTCGAGAAGTCGAGGATCCGGTCGTAGTTCCCCATTGGCTTGCCGATGAACATGTTGTGAAGCATCAACTCGGTGATCCCAGGATCCGCGGCGTACCCGATGAAGTAAGTGCCGAACTCGCCGGCTCCGAGCCGACCAAATGCCATGTTTTCCCGGACGATCTGGCGTTCCACACCGCCCTCACTAACGATCGTGTTCAGCGCGACGTGCGAGTTCGAGGGCTTGGTCTCATCGGACAGCTCGATGTCGCTGAGTTTGGTACGCCCCACAACCTGCTCCTGCTGCTCAACCGGCAACGCGTCCCACGCGTCGAGGTCGTGCAGATACTTCTGCACGATGACATAGCTGCCCCCGGCAAAGTCCGGATCGCTCTCATCGATGAACGCGGCCGCCTCGGCCGCCTCCCCGGTCGGGTTCTCGGTGCCGTCGACAAAGCCCATCAGGTCACGCTGGTCGAAGTACGTGAACCCGTGGACCTCGTCGACAATCTGCGCCCGGCCACCTAGACGGAGGGTCAACTGGCGCGCCAGTTCAAAACACACATCGATCTGGTGCGCCCGCAGATGAAAGAGCAGGTCGCCCGGCGTCGACACGGCGACGTGGCGCGCGCCGGCAATCTCGTGAAACGGATGCAGCGAGGCCGGACGCGGACCTGCGAACAAGCGATCCCACAAGGCAGCGCCGATCCCCACTACGCAACTCAAGTCGCGGTCCGGAAGGCGGAAGCCCACCGACCTCGTCAGCCCCGACAGATCCGCCAGCAACTGGCGAACATCCGATTCGGCGCCATCCTCCACCGTCGCCACCAGGAAGATTGCCGCACCTGCGCGCTGCGGCAACACGTCCTGCGATACCACCACGTCAATCACCTCGCCGACCCCATCCAAGCATTTCGCACCGCGACGCACAGCGACTGGTGGTTCAGCTGCTCCCGCCGGCTGGAAGGCGCGTTACTCGAGCGCGGGCCGGTCGGCCGCCGTCGCATCATTCGTGATCCGTCACACCGCCGGCTGCTGCTGCGTCACACAGTGGATGCCACCGCCACCTTCGGCCAGGTTGTTGATGGCAAGCTGGACGATGTCGCGGTCGGGATAGAGCTCGTGCACCAACGAGCGTGCGGCGTGATCAGCGGCGTGATCACCGAACTTCGGCATCATCACGGCACCGTTGCACAGGTACCAGTTGATGTAGACGTTCACGAAAAGGTTGGGGTTCTCGTGCTTCGGGATCGTCGCCGACTCTCTCGAGATCCGGCACCTCAACCGCTGGCCCGATGCGTTGGTCGAACGCCGAAGGACCCTCAGTGCTTGCCGCTCGGAAACGGCCCAGACATCCATGGAATGCGGATCGGCCGGCTGGTCAACGACCACCTCTGCCGGTCGTACCCACCTCGCCAGACTGTCGATGTGGTCGTCGGTGATGTCGTGGCCCTTCAGCCCCGGCACCCAGAGCATCTTCTTGGCGCCAAGCGCCGCGCAGATCTCCCTCGTCAACGTCGCTCTTGACTTTCCCGGGTTGCGGTTGGGATTGATGATCGAGCTCTCGGTCGCCATGACAGAGCCATGCCCGTCGAACTCCAGCGCGCCACCCTCAGCGACAAAGGGCGCCACGACGCGGCGAACGCCGAGCAACTCGAGGACCTCCCGAGCGATCTTGTGGTCGTTGGGGTGGACCTGCTTGTGACCCCAGCCGTTGAAGTTCAGGTCGAGGCCCGCCAGCCCTCCCCGGCCGTCGACCAGGAAAACCGGCCCCATGTCGCGCATCCACAGATCGTCGTTCACGAGTTGGACGATCTCGACGCCTTTACCGCACGCACCGGCGGCCTGCCGCGCCTGGTCAGGTCGTGCGACCAGAGCGACCGGCTCGTAGCGCGCGATGGCCTGAGCGACCGAAGCGACGTCACGACGAACACCAGGCAGAGCGTTACCCCAGATGTCCTTACGGGCCGGCCACGCCATCCAGGTTCTGGTATGCGGCAGATGCTCGGCGGGAGCGAACCAGCCCGCAGGGTCCGGTTGGTCGGGCGTTGACTGCGCGCCCGCTACGGCCGTGCTGCCGCCGGCGACCGCGCCTGCTGCGATCGCCGCACCGCCGACCAGAACGGTCCGCCGCGAGATCGTGCGCGACGGCAGGTCGCGAGGGACGTCGTTCGTTGCCACCTTGACATCATGCCGTCACCTGCCGCGAGGACAGCCAGGGCCGG